>QHSO01000010.1 GCA_003220475.1 Candidatus Rokuibacteriota bacterium
TCTCGACGTGTTCGATGACCTCGGACGTGATCAGCGTGCCGACGCCGCCGGTCCGCAGCGGCAGCCGGTCGCCGCTCGCCAGCGCCAGCCGCGCGTGACGGGGCCGCAGCCAGCGCAGCTTGCTGAGGCGGACGTCGATGCCGAGCGCCGTCGGCAGGCCGACGATGATGCGACTCGAGCCGCAGCCGACATCCACGATCGGCTCGGCGCCCACCCATCCGCGGATGATCCGGTGACGCGCGCGCTGCCAGTAGCGCTGCAGCCAGATCGGGCTGTCGTAGGCGCGCCAGTCGTAGTCGGCGGCGTTCACGGAGTTGCGCAGCTGCCACATACGCGCGAGCGTGCGCGTGAGCGCCCAGCCGAACTTCACGAGCCGCGCGTGCGAGCGGCCCGAGCCGCGCGTCATGTAGTGGAACGGCACCTCGACCACACGCCAGCCCTCGGCGTGGGCGCGCACCAGCAGCTCCTCGAGGACGTCGAAGTCGCGCGCCGCCGGCCACAGGCCGTCGAGGACCTCGCGGCGATACATGCGAAAGCCGCTCGACAGGTCGCGCAGCGGCAGGGCGAGCACGCGCGCGTAGGCGCGATTGAGCACATGGCTGAGCAGCCGCCGCAGCGGCGCCATGTCGGCGCGGCCGCCCGGGACGTAGCGCGACGCGATCAGCACGTCGGCCTCGTGCCGCCGCTTCCAGAGCTCCTGCACGAACACGGGCCGATGCGAGAGGTCCGCATCCATGGTGAGGATAAAGGGCGCCGTCGTCGCTGCGAAGCCCTCCAGCAGTGCGCCGCCGTAGCCGCGCTCGGTCTGGCTGACGACGCGCGCCCCTCCGCGCGCGGCCGCCTCGCGCGTGCCGTCGGCGGAGCCGCCGTCGGCGACCACGATCTCCGCGCTCACGCCGAGGTCCTCCAGCACATCGCGTAGCAGGGGCAGCAGCACCGCGACGTTCTCGCGCTCGTTCCACGCCGGGATGACCACCGCCAGCTCCGGTGCCGTCATGGCGCGGCCTCACGCGCGCGCGGCACGAGCAGCCACGCGAGCACCGCGACGCCGGCGAGCTTGCCGGTCAGCAGGAGCGACGGGACGCCGGCGTGCAGCGCGGGGTAGCGGTCGAGCGAGTAGCGCGCGCCGATCAGCACGGCGGCGGCCATCAGCGCGACGCCCGCGCGCGGCGTGGCGTCGGCCGCGAGCACGAGCAGCGCCAGCGGCAACAGGAGCACGACGAGGTGGTGTTCCTCGGCAATCGGCGCGACGAGCGGCACCGCGGCGACGGCCAGGCCGAACGCCCGATCGAACGCCGCCGTGCCGGGCGCCGGCCGGCCGCGCAACGCGTACGCGATGCCGGTGAGGATCGCGGCGCTCGCGCCGAGGGCGAGCGGCTCGACGACGCGGGCACCGAGGGCGCCATCGAGCAGCCGGTGCAGCGCGGCGTGCGGCGCGATGTTCAGCGTCCACGCGTGCAGGTACGTCGGCATGGTCAGCACGTGGCGCGCCCAGTCGAGGTAGGCGGCGGGGCCGACGGTCACGGCGCCGGCGCCGAGGCCGGCGGCGGCCACGGCCGCGGCGCGATACGCGATGCCGCGCTGACCGATCCACGCGAGGGCGACGATCGGCAGCCCGAATTGCGGCTTGACGTGCAGGGCGAGCCCGAGCGCGACGGCGGCCAGCCAGGGCCGCGCGTTGCGCGCGCCCCACCAGCCGACGGTCATCAGGGCGAGCACGAGCACGTTTGCCTGGCCGAGATGCAGCGTCTCCACCAGTGGCTGGAAGAGCGCCGTCATTGCCAGCAGCGCGACGAGCCGTGCAGGCTCAACGGCGCGGCGCCGCAGCAGCAGCGCTGCCGTCGCGAGCAGGAGGCCCTGCCCCAGCGCCAACCACGCGAGCGCCGCACCACGGAACGGCAGCCACGTCCAGGGGCGCATCGCGACATAGAACAACGGCGGGTACATCAGCGGCGCGCCGGCGGCGCGCACGCCGAGCTCCTGACCCAGGCGCGCGGTCACGGCCGGATCGAAGACGTCCCCGCCCCCGGCGACGTGCATGGCCAACGCGTAGTAGTGCGCGAAGTCGATGAATCCGCTGTCGGCCGCGATGTGCGCCACGGTTGCGGCGTACGCCGCCACCAGCAGCGCGGCGATCACTGCGAGCGCCGTCGCGGCCGGCACACGCGCGCGCGGCGCGCGCGCGACGTCGGCGCGGCACGCTTCGCTCGCCCGGGCGCGCGCGTCGAGCGCCGCCGAGCCCGTGACGCGCGCGGCCACACCCAGCGTCGCCGCGCGCACGGCGAGCTCGATGCTCGCCAGCGCGCCCGCGACGCCGCCGCCCCAGCCCGGGAAGTGCTTGTCGAAGTACGCGACGCGGCTCAGGTACGCCTCGCGCAGCATCCGCGCGGCACTCCTGGCCGCGGACGCGCCCCAATGATGGACCGCGACGGCGTCCGGCACGTAGCGCAGACGGAAGCCCGCCTCGCCGAGCCGCGCACAGAGGTCGACGTCCTCCATGTACATGAAGAAGCGCGGATCGAACCCGTCGACGGTCTCGAACGCCTTGCGGCGCACGAGCAGGCACGCCGCGCCACCCCACGCCACGTCGTGGGCCGCCGCGTGGCGGCGCAGTGCGCCGCGCAGCAGCAGACTCTTGAGCACCGGCCTCCGGTAGAGCGCATGCGTCAGGGAGGACCGGAACAGCACGTCGGCCGCGTGGGTCCACGGCGTCGGCAGCGCATCGTGAACAGACGGTTGCAGCGTGCCGTCGGCGTTGACGAGGCGCGCGAACACCGCGCCGAGCGCCGCATCGGCGTGGAGCACGCCGCGCAGCGTCGCGAGCGCGCCGGGCTCGAGCTCGCAGTCGCTGTTCAGGATCAAGATCGCGCGGCCCGTGCCCGCCGCCGCGCCGAGGTTGCACGCGCGACCGAAGCCGAGGTTGTCGGCGCTCTGGATCAGTCGCACCCGCGGAAACTTCGAGGCCACCATCGCCTGCGAGCCGTCGCTCGAACCGTTGTCGACGACGACGGTCTCGACGCGCAGCCCGTCGGCGGCGCCCTCGAGCGCCGACAGACAGCGCGCGAGGTGCTCACGCGTGTTCCACGACACCACCACAGCGGTCACGTCTGGTGTCACCGCCCTCGCCTCCCCGCCAGCGCGTCGTCGTAGACGGCGAGCATCCGGGCGACGTGGCGCTCGATCGTGAAGTCGTGGGCCACGCGAACGACGCCGGCGGCGCCGAACCGCGCGCGCAGCCGCGCGTCGGCGGCGAGCGTGCCGATGGCGTGCGCGAGCGCCGCCGGATCACGCGGCGGCACGAGCACGCCGTCGACGCCACTGCGGACGATCTCGGGCGTGCCACCGCTGTTCGTGGCCACGATCGCGGTGCCGGAGGCCATCGCCTCGAACAGCACGCGGCCGCACGGCTCGGCGTCGGAGGCGAGGACGAGGACGTCGAGCCCACGCATCACGACGGGGACGTCGCGGCGATAACCGACGAACCGAATCCTGTCCTCGCGGCCCGCGTCCTTCACGACGCGGTGAAGCGTGTCGGCGCGCCACGCGTCCTCGTCGAACAGCGGATCGCCCACGACGACGAAGTGCGCGTCGAGTCCCCCGTCGAGCAGCCGCAACGCGGCCTCGACGAAGTGCTCGTGGCCCTTGCCGAGGCCGATCCGCCCGACGATGCCGACGAGCGGCGCCGGGTCGGGCACGCCGAGCTCGCGGCGGAAGGACGCGCGGGGCACGCCGGGATGGAACTCGCGCGTGTCGACCGCGTTGATGATGGTGACCGAGCGATCCCAGCCGCGACTGGCCACGAACCGCCGGCGGATCGCGTCCGCGTTGCAGACGATGCGAGTGGCCAGCGGTGCGAGCGCACGGTCGACGTCCCACATGCCGCCGGCGATCAGATTGCGCGCGTGCCAGACGACCGGCACGCCGGTCAGCCGGCCGGCGAGTCCCGCCGGCACGTTGGTCTGCGGCCCGTTCGAGTGCAGCAGATCGATGCGATGGCCGCGCACGAGTCGCACGAGCCGCGCCACCGCGCCGAGCACGCCGGCGACGCGGCGCAGCGGCACGAAGTCCAGCGGCAGCGTCGTGACGCCGTCGGCGGCCAGCGCCGCGACGAAAGCACCACGCGCGGGGCCCGCGAAGAGTGGCTGGACCCGCGCGCGATCGAGATGGGGCATCAGCAGCCGCAGGCTGGCCTCGGCGCCGCTCAGCGCGCCCACGTGATGCAGGTAGAGAACCCTAGCGGCCACGGCCTCGCTCGGCGGCGCGCGCGAGCACGCGCTCGTAGCCCGCGGCGACGCTGTCCCAGCCATAGCGCCGTCGAGCGCACGGTCACGACGGGCCGCCCGTAGCTCATCGCCTGCGCGACGACGAGCCCGAATGTCTCGTAGGTCGAGTGGAACGCAAAGACGTCGCACGCCTCGAAGTAGCCCGCGAGCGCGGCGCGGGGGATGTAACCGACGAAGCGCACGTGCTTGTCGATGCCGAGCTCCGCGGCCAGCGCGCGCAGCCCGGGCGCCTCGGGCCCGGTGCCGCCGATCACGAGGGTCACCGCCGTGCCGCCGTCGAGGCAGTGGCGCAGCGCGTGCAGAAGCGCGTCCACGCGCTTTTCCGGTGCGAGGCGCTGCAGCGCGAACACGAGGCAGTCGTCCGGCGACACCTCGAGCGCCGCGCGCACCGCCCGGCCGTCGCCGGCCGGCGGCGGAAGCTCCACGCCATTCACCACCACCTCGCCGCGGCCGCGTCCGGCGCCGTAGATTGCGTCCCGACAGTATCCGGAGACGTAGGTCGTTTCGCTCACGAGCGCGATGAGCGCGCGCTGCCACCAGCGCCACAGCGCCGGCACGCCGGGCCCAGGAACGTCGCGGCCGTTCAGCGTGAGCACCGTCGGCACGCCGAACGTGCGCTCGGCCACGACGGCGGCGAGGCCGGTCGGCATCGCATAGTGCACGTTCAGCACGTCGGGACGCGCGGCGGCGATGGCGCGACGCACGGCCGCCACGGCCGACAGCGAGAACGGCGGCAGCGCGCCGGCCGTCCAGCGGTGTCCGCGCACGCGCATCAACGTCACGCGGTCCTCGTACCGCTCGACGGCAAAGTTCACGAGGCCGTCGTACTCCGACGAGCCGTGGTCGCGGCGCAGCGACTCGGCGAGCCAGGGCGTCAGCACGCGAACGTCGTGACGGCGGGCGAGGCGTCGGTAGACCTCCAGCAGCACGAGCTCGGCGCCGCCGACGACGGGCAAGAACGTCGGCGTGAGGACGAGGATCCTCATCCGAGCACCCGGCGGTAGACGGCGCGCGTCTCCTCGGCGATGCTCGGCCACGCCAGGCGGTCGGCGAGCTTGCGCGCGCCCCTGGCCAGCCGCGCGCGCTGCGCCCGCGAGTCCAGCAGCCGGGCGATGCGCGCGGCGAGCGCGGGGGCGTCGCGCGGCGGGACGAGGGCGACGTTGTCGCCGTCGCGGAGGTAACTCGACGGCAGGCTCGCCGATGTGCTCACCACCGGCATACCGTGCGCGAGCGCCGCCAGCAGACTGCCCCGGCGCATCGACGCGCCGGCATCGAACGGCGCTACGAAGAGGTCGGCGACGGCGAGAATGCGCGAAACGTCCTCGGCGTCGCGGCGCCCCGCCCAGGTCACGGCGCGCGCGACGCCGAGCTGGACGGCGAGCGCCTCGAGATCGGAGCGATATGCGCGGTCGGTCTCGCGCGTGTCGCCCACCACGACGAGCCGCGCCTCGGGGTGCGTCGTCCTCACGATCGCCAGCGCCGCGAGCAGCGTCTCCATGCCCTTGCCCGGGTAGACGAGTCCGAAGTGCGCGAGCAGCGGCGCCTGCGGCGAGGCGCCGAGCGACGCGCGCGTCACGGCGGTGTCGCCGGGCGACGCGATCGGGATGTTGGATCCGATCGGGATCTCGGTCATGCGCCGCACGACCCAGGGCAGCCGGCGCCGGACCATCGCGGTGACTTCCTCGTTGGCGGCGACGACCTGGGTGGCGCTCGTCAGGAGCCAGAGCGCGCGGGCGCCCGAGCGCAGTCTGCTGCGGTCGAGCAGCGTATGGAAGGTCACGACGGTCGGGATGGAGAGCGTCGCGCGCAGCGCGCGGACGCGATCGCGGTAGAGATCGGGCGCGTACTGCAGGTTCACCACGTCGGCGGCGACGACACGCCACCACGGCGCGGGCGCGTCGAGGATCGGCAGCACGGTGACCGCGCCGTGTCCCGGGCCGCGCCACCTTGCCGAGGCGACGACGGTGACCTGATCACCGCGGCGCACGAGCTCCTCGGCGAGGCAGCGCGTGTAGTCGCCGACGCCGCACGTCATGTCTTGCGGCGGGTACGACGGGCATGCAATCAGGACGCGCACGCCGGCACCTCCACCACGTGCGGCCGCCACACGCGCGTGACGAGCCGGCCGATGCCCAGCAGCGCCAGCACATTGAGGCCCAAGAACAGCGTCTGATGCAGCGTCAGCGTGAGCCCCTCCCGCGTCGGCAGCCGCGCGAGCAGATCGCGCGCGCTCACCTCGGGGCGGGCCACGACGGTGTGCAGCGTCTCGAGGCCCGTCCACGCCGGCAGCGCCTCCTTGAAGAGCACGCCCATGCCCGTGCCGGACACGAACGTCTTGAGCGCATAGGGCAGCGCGTTCGGCACCGGCGCGAACCCTGCCTGCGCGCCGAGGTAAGCACAGACCAACGACGGCACCGCCAGCATCAGCAGTGCGCGACGGCTCGCACGCTCGAGCGCCGCGCCCGTGAACGCGGCCAGCAGCGGTAGCGCCGGGAACAGGTACCGGGCGCCGAGCCCGTGCGACCACGAGGCGGCACGCCGCGCCACGCGGCGGCGAGGCCCGACGGCGCGGCCAGCAGAAACGGCGAATAGAGGAACAACCCGCCGCGCGGACCCACGACGAAGTCGGCCACGATGGCCGCCTTGGGCGCGGCGAACCGTGTCGAGAGCCCCGTGATCGCGGAATACGACGTGCGCCATGGCGCACCGAACAGCCACGCGTCGTAGGCGCCGAGGACGGCGACGAGCGGCAGCCCGCCGAGCACGAACGCGGCCGCGTCGCGCGCCCCGTCGCGTGCGAGGACGACGAGCGCGAGCAACGGCGCCAGCAGTGCGGCGGAGTGGGTCAGCAACACGGCCAATCCGGTCAGAACGCCGGCACCGGTGCGGCGCCACGCGTCGCCGTCGCCGAGCGCGAGCCGCACCGCGCTGGTGATGGCGAGCGCGGTAAGGCTTTCCTTCGTCAGCATGGTGCCGAACTGGAAGGCTTGCGTTCCGAGCGCGAACAGCAGCGCGGCGAGGAGGCGGCCGCGTCGCGTGGCGCCGACCCAGCCGGCCAGCCACGCCACCTGCACCGCGGTGAGCGCCATCGCCGGCGCGCACAGCAGCAGGATCGCCACCGCGTTCACGGCTTCGAGCCCGCTCCAGCCGTCGACGGGGGCGCCGCCCGCTGCACGCCAAACCGCATAGAGCGGTGCGATTGCCAGCGCCGTACCGAACGGCACGCCGGGCACGATGCGCCCGTCGCGCGCGGTGGCGGTGTCCTTGCCCTCGTAGAGCGGCCAGCGCGTCAGGCTCCAGCGGCCGGTGTCGACGAGCGACACGGCCGCGTCGACGAAGTTGTCGCTGTTCGAGAACTGCAGCCACGGATTCCAGAAGACGGCGTACACCAGCAGCGCCGTGACGAAGATGCGTGCGCCATCCGAGCGCAGCAGGATCACCGCGTCGCCTCCGCCGGACGCCGCAACGTCGTGAGCGTCAGCGCGGCGAGGATGGCGAGCCCGTACGTCTTGATCCCGGCCAGCAGCACGGCGGGCCCACTCGCCAGCCGCGGGTGCTGGTAGTAATCGTCGATGGCGCCGATGAGCACCAGCGCGATCGCCAGCCAGAGCGCGGGCGCCGGTGAGCCGTCGCGCAGCCTCGCCTCGACGAGCACGGCGAGCGGCAGCAGCGTGAAGACGAGATGGTTGATCGTCGTATTGGGCGTGACGAGCAAGAGCACGAGCATCACGAGGCCGAGCTCCGGCACCAGGCGCGCCGGCACGATCGGTCCCGACGGTCGTACGGCCACGGCAGCGATCGCGAGCACGGCGAGCGAGGCGATCATGCCGACCGTACGCCAGACGCCGAGCGGCACCGACGGCGCCAGGCCGTGGCCCGTCGCGACGATCCAGCCCGGCAGCGAGAGGTTGCCCAGCTGACCGGGTAGCGTGGCGTAGCCGTATTGCGGCGCGACGCGCGTGGCGTATTCCACGGTCGCCGCCCAGCCGACGGTCGTCGTGGCCAGCGCGGTGCACGCGACGGCGACGGCGAGGGCCACGCCGCAGGCGAGCCACTTGCGCCGCCACGCAAGCCAGCCGATGAACAGCGCCGGATGCACTCGCAGCGCCGTCGCGACGCCGAGCGCTACGCCGCCGAGGACGACGCGGCCGGACACGAGCGACCACACGAACAGCGCGAGCAGCGCCAGCACCAGCGCGTTGATCTGGCCGAGCCCCATGGAGTTCTCGAGCGGCTCCCACGCGAGAAAGATCGCCGCGAGCGTCAGCGCCGCCGCGGGGCTCAGCGCGGCCGCGCGCACGAGCCACGCGAAGGCGGCCACGAGCAGGGCGACGCTCACGGCGAGCCACGCGGCGACCGCGGAACGCCAGGCGAGCGCGCTGAACGGCAGGAATGGCAGCACGGCAAACGGCGGGTACGAGAAGGCGTGGATGTGCACGAGCCCCTCGTGGGCGTGCAGCGTGCCCAGCCGCTGTGCCTCGGCAACCAGCGCGGCGTTGCGATTCACACCCTCGACACGATCCATTCCGGGGTCGTAGAACGGGATCCCGGCACGATGCAGGTGCGCGGCCGTATAGAGGATCGCGAAATCGCGCGCGTCGCCGTGGCGCGCGGCGTGCAGCGTGCGCACTGCGAAGCGGCCGCCGAGGAGCGCCACGACGAGGGCCAGCGCGACGACGGCGACGGGGACCCGCGCGATCATCGTCGAACCTCGCGCGCATGCGCGTAGACCTCGACGGTGCGCCGCGCCGCGACGTCCGCGGAGCTCGCCCTCGCATAGGCGCGCGCCGCCTGCGCCAACCGACCGCGCGCGCCGGGATCGTCGAGCAGGGTGCCGAGCGTTTTCGCGAGATCGCGTGCGTCGTCGGGCTGCACGAGCGCCAGGCAACCGCCGCGTTGCTGGAGCTCGCACAGGGGGGCGAGCGCGGTGGCGACGACCGGCCGGCCCTGCGCCAGCGCCACGTGCAGCGAGTACGAGACGCTGTCCTCTGTCGCGTAGGGCACGACGACGACGTCCATCGTTTCGAGCGCGACCGGCACGTCGGCGGGCGGCAGGTAGCCGGTTACGACGAGCCGATCGGCCAAGCCCGCGCGGGCCGCGTCGGCGCGCACGCCGGCGAGCACCTCGTCGTGCTCCGTCAGCCGCGGTCCCCCCGCCACCAACAAGACTGGCGCGTCGGCTCGAGGAAGCTCCGCGAGCGCGTCGAGCACGAGCGCGAAGCGCTTCGAGCGCTCGACGAAGCCGAACACGCCGACGACCGGGCGCGTCCCGAGGCGATAGCGGTCGCGAAACGTCTTGACCGCCGCGGCGTCGACCAGCACGCGGGGCGGGACCGGCGGCGCGACGACGACACAGCGATCGGGGCTGACGCCGCGCGCGAGCAGCCGATCGCGATGCAGGCTGGCGTGGACGATCACCGCCTCCGCGCGCCGGAACGTCTCGACGTCGTGCCACGCCGGAGCGCCCACGGCGTTGGCGAGCGCCGCGCCGAGCCCGCCGTCATAGCGCGCGGGGCCGGGCGGGCGCACCGTGTGCGCCGTGATGACGAGTGGCGCGCGGATCGCCGCGCGCAACAGGCGCCACGCCAGCGTGTAGGTCAGCTGATCGACGCCGAAGAACGAATAGGTGTGCTGCACGTGGGCGACGTCCGCGGCACTCAGGCGGCGCGCGTCGAGAGCGAGCGCGAACGGGTTGAGCCGGTTCGGCCGGAGGACGACCGTCTCGACCGCCACGTGCGCGCAGAGCGCGGGCAGGAGCGCGGCGCTGTAGTCCGCGATGCCGCATCGGGCGCCGACCGTGGTGTAAAACTTCACGTGAGAGGCTCCGAAATGGCCCCCCACACCTCCCCGCGCTCGGTCTGTCACCGGAGCAGCCCCCGGCGCTCGAGCTCGTCGCGGGCCTGGGCCACGCGGTCGTCGGCGCGCTGCTCGCGCGCCCAGGCCACGAGGTCTTCGACGCCCTTGGGCAGCGCCATGCGCGGGCGGAAGTCGAGCCGGCGCTGGATGCGCGAGACGTCGGCCACGCAGTGACGGATGTCGCCTTCGCGGAAGCGCGCCACGATCTCCGGCGCGAGCGTCACACGCATCGCGCGCGCGATCGCCTCGGCGAGCACCAGCGGCCGCTGGCCGTTGAGCAGGCGCGACGCGAAGATCGCGCCGACACCCGTGTAGGGATTCGACAGCGCCTGGCGCGGTCCGTAGATGTTGAACAGCCGGAGCGCCACGGTGCCGATGCCGTACGCGCGCCCGACGCAGAGGCAGAGCTCTTCCTGGTCGCGCTTGGTCACGGCGTAGACCGACGTCGGGGCGAGCGGCTTGTCCTCGTCGCAGGGCGCGGGCGTCGTCGTCGCTCCGCACGACGGACACTGAAGCTCCCAGTCGCGCGCCTGCAGCTGGGCGAGCGGCCGCGGCGGCGGCGCCACCGGCCCGCACGCCGCGCACCGATAGCGGCCCTCGCCGTAGATGGACATCGAGGACGCGACGACGAGGCGTTTCACGCGGTGGCCGCCGTGCGCGAGGCGATCGAGCAGCACGGCCGTGCCGCGCACGTTGTCGTCGACGTACGGGACGATCGCGTACATCGACTGCCCCACCCCGACCTGCGCCGCGAGATGCACCACCGAGGCGACGCCGGCGAGGGCGTGATCGACGGCGGCGGCGTCGCAGACGGACGCGTGCACGAGCTCGACGCCGGCCGGCAGATACCGGGCGCGGGTGGCGGCGGCGCCGTGCACCTGGGCATCAAGCGAGTCGAGAACGCGCACGCGCGCGCCGCGGGCCAGGAGCGCCTCGACGAGATGGCTGCCGATGAAGCCGGCGCCGCCGGTGACGAGCACGGGGGACGCGATCATGACGTGGTGAACCTCTCCAGCAGCGCCCGATGATCGTGCCGCGCGCCGCCGGCCACGCGGCGCCGCGCGGCCAGCGTGTCGGGCAGGCGCCGCGCATTGGCCACGAAGGCCAGGACGATCGCCAGCGCGACCTTGAGATTGCGGCGCGTCACGTGCCACGCCGCGCGTGCCGCGAGCGCCGCGGCCAGTCGCGCCGCATCGCGCACCGGCAGCACCTTGAGCCCGAAGCGCAGCAGGTTCGTGTGATACGACACGCGGCGGCGAAACCACGTCTTCGGCACCTGCCCGCGGGCCACGCCGCGAATCAGATGCTGGTACTCGTCGCCCGACATCCCGACCTTGTGATAGAGCACGGCGTCGGGCACGTAGACCGTCCGCCAGCCACGGCGCCACGCGCGCCAGCAGAGATCCGTGTCCTCGAAGTCGATGAAGAACGTGGGGTCGAAGCCGGCCAGCGCCTCGAAGCGGTCGCGACGCACGAGCAAGCTGCCCGCGCAGCCCCACGGCACCTCGACCGGCCCGGCCGCCGCCGCCGTGTACTCGACGGCCCACGGCGGCACGACGATGTCGTGATAGGAGCCGGGCACGAACCGCGTCCGGCCATGGATCACGCGCGCGCCGTCCCACGAGCGTTGTGTGGGATCCGCCGCGAACAGCGTGTCGTCGGCGGTCAGCACGCGGGCGAGCCGGCTGACGCAGTCGGGCTCGAAGCGCATGTCGTTGTTCACGAAGAAGAGGAGCTCGCCCTTGGCGTCGTGCACCGCGCGGTTGTAGGCGCGGGTGAAGCCGAGGTTCTCGCCCATCGGCAGCCAGCGCGCCGGGTAGCGCGCGGCGACGGCGGCGCTGTCGTCGACGCTGCCGTTGTCGACGACGACGACCTCGTGCGCCGGACAATCCTGTTTGGCGAGCGTGGCCAGACAGTCCGGCAGCAGGTGCGCGCCGTTCCAGTTGAGCACGAGCGTGCTGACGAGGGGCCGCTCGCTCACCGCGCGCCTCCGACGCGCCGCGCCTTCATGAGAATCCCCATGGCGAGCGACGGCCACCAGTCACCGGTGACGGCCAGCCACGGCGCGCGCCGATCGTCGAGCAGACGCTGCGGCAGGAGCGGGACCCAGTTGCCCACGTGACGCTCGACGCTCAGGCCATGCCGCGCCAGCTGATGACGCAGCATGCGCGGCGTGTAGTACCGCAGGTGGCCCGCGCCGTTCACCCCCACGTCCATCCACATCGGATAACGGCCGAGCAGCAGCCGCAGGCGGTTCTCGAGGCTCGCGAGGTTCGGCGTGGTGACGATGAGCGCGCCGCCGGGATGCAGGACGCGCGCGATCTCGGCGAGCAGGCGGTCGGTGTCTACCACGTGCTCGATCACCTCGGCCGCGACGACCGCGTCGAACGCGCCGTCGGGCCACGGCAGCGGTGCGCGGTCCAGATCCACTGCGCGCGCCTCGATGCCGCGCGCGCGCGCGGCATCGAGCAGCGCGGGCTCCGTCTCGGCGCCCTGCACACGCCAGCCGCGCGCGGTGAGCAGCGCCGCGAGCTCGCCGCCGGCGCAGCCGACGTCGAGCAGTCGGCCGCGCGGCTCGCTCTCCAACAGCCGCAGCAGCTTGCGGATGCGTGACTCGCGCAGATCGATCCGGTGCGCGGCGTAGTCGGTGCGCGCGCAGGTCATGGCTTGGCCGCCAGCAGCGCCCAGCCCTTGGCGTCGGCCGCGCCGGGGCGATTGCCGTGTCCGGTCAGCCGGCCGTCGAGCCAGTCGAAGAGCCCGTACGTGAGCGCGACGAAGCCGATGCGCGACTTGGGCGGCAGATTCAGCTCGATCGCGTGGAACACGACGAGCAGCGCGCCGCCGGTGGCCCACGCGGCGACGACGCGTAATCCCGCCGCGGCGCAGAGGGCCTCGAGGCCCTGGCGCGTGTAGCGGAAGAAGTCGGCCGGATGGTGATGCGTGATGTGGTACTGCGGGGCCGTCACGCAGAGGTGCCCGCCCGACGCCAGCACGCGCGCGCACTCGCGCACCAGCCGCGTCGGCTCGGCCACGTGCTCGAGCACCTCCATCAGCAGCACGGCGGCGACGCTCTTGTCGGCGAGCGGCAGCGCGTGGCCGTCGGCAACGAGATCGAGTCCCGGCCCGGCGAGGACGTCCATCGCCACCCGGCCGCGCGTGACG
Organism: Candidatus Rokuibacteriota bacterium; assembly: GCA_003220475.1. Taxonomy (GTDB): domain Bacteria; phylum Methylomirabilota; class Methylomirabilia; order Rokubacteriales; family CSP1-6; genus AR12. The sequence continues at coordinate 13,302 of QHSO01000010.1, forward strand.
CGTCGGATGATCGGAGCGTCGCCGCACGCGCCGGTGATGGCCGGTGAGATAGAGGTCCTTGAGCCGGCGCGTCAGCGGGCTCATCGCCACCCCGCCTGCGGTTGCTCGACCAGCAGCCGCTTGACGACGAGATGATCGCTGCTGCGCGTGTAGCCGAGGGCCCACAGCGCCGCCGCGTAGGTCGCGGCCGCGAGCGTGATTGCGACGGCGACGCCGAGCGGGCGCGCGAGCGACACCACGACGAGCATCGCGCCGGTGGCGACGGCGTAGCGCCACAGCCCGGCCGCCGACAGCGTCACGCCGAACGCGCCGCGGAGCAGGCGGACGACGAGGACGAGGTTCAGCCACTCGCAGACGACGGTGGCGAGCGCGGCGCCGCCGGCACCCCAGCGCGGGATGAGCACCGCGTTGCCGGCGACGTTCACGAGCGCGCTCAGCGCGTAGACGCCGACGAGCGGCCAGACGCGATCGGCGGCGATGAGCGCGTGACCGGCGACGTTGACCCAGAACAGCGGCAGCGTGCCGAGGATGAGCACACGCAGCAGCGGCGCGGCGCCGGCGAAGTCCGCCCCGAACAGCAGCGCGACGAGCTCGTCCGCCACGGCGAGCGTGCCGACGGTGAGCGGCAGGCCCAGCGCGAGCAGCGGACGCCAGCCCGCCTCGAGCAGTCGTCGCGCCTCACCCGGGGCCGTCAGCGCGACGCTCGACAAGCGCGGGAACAGCGGCCCGCCGAGCGCGGCGGCGAGCGCGATGACGGCATCGAGGAAGCGATACGCGGCGGCGTAGCGCCCGAGGTCGCCCGGTGCCGCGAGCCACTCGAGCATGACCATGTCGACGCGGTAATAGAGGGCGAAGCCGGCCACGAACAGGCCGAACGGCACCGCGCGTCGGAGCAACGACCGCACCGCGCCGGCGGACACGGCCGGCGGGTCGCCGAGAGGACCGGCGAGCGCTCGGGCCACGACCAGCATAACGACGCTCGTCGCGACCGAGCCGGCGAGCAGCGCGACGACGCCGCCGCCGACGCCGACGACGCCGAGCGTGATCGCCGAGGACAGCAGGGCGCCGATCACCCGGTGCAGCGACAGCCGGTCCATGCGCTCGCGCGCGGTGAGCCACACGAGCGACGGCATCGTGAGGGCCGAGACGAGCGAGGCGAGGCCGCCGAGGCCGATCGCGGCGACGATCGCCGCGTCGTGGCCCAACAGCAGCGCGAGGCCGACCATCGCGGCCGATGCCGCCGTCGCGAGCGTCAGCGCGGTGCGTCGGGTGACCGCGATGACGCGCGACGCGTGGGCCGGTGCGCGGCTCGCGTCACGGATGGCGAGCGTGGCCAGCCCGAAATCGGCGAGCGCGCCGAAGGGAAAGCAGAACGCGAGGACATACGCATACCGGCCGAGCTCGTGCACGCCGAGCCAGCGCACGAGCGCGACGGCGATCAGGAGATTGATGGCCTTCGTCACGACCTGGGCGGCGACGAGCGCCGAGACGTTGCGGCCGATCACGGCCGCACCCCGAGCCGAGCCCTCGTCGGCGGCGTCGCGCGCGCCGCGGCGGCCGCCGCGATCCGCTCCTTCGCCTCGAGCACGGGGATCATCATGACGATCCCGGTGACGAGCCAGAACGGCTCCATGATGCGCACGATGATGAACGTGTTGGAGCCGAACGCGTGGGCGAGCAGCCCGGCGAAGCCGGCCACGAAGCCCAGGACGAGGCCGCGCTCGTCGGGATCGCCGCGCGTGTCGAGGACGGCGCGCGCGTGGCGCCACACCGCCCAGATGAGCCAGACGAAGGCCGCGAACCCGACGAGGCCGGTCTCGGCGAGCACACGCGCGTACTGCGCGTCCATGAAGCCGAAGCCCGTCACGCCCCAGCCGAAGACGGGTCGTTGCACAAAGCCGTCGATCGCCGCCTTGAACGAGATGAGTCGCGCGGAGGTCGACGGATCGAACACGATCTTGCCGACGCGGACGGTGTCCGCGCCGCGCTCTTCCTTGAACGTGTACGCCACGCGCTCCTTGACCGCCTTCGGTGCCACGAAGAGCAGCGCCGGCGAGGTCACGATCGCGAACAGGATCAGGCCGACGACGAAGCGCCGCCGCGTGGTGAAGCGCGCGATCACCAGGAAGGCGGGGATGATGCCGAGGTACGACGCGCGCGAGAGCGTGAAGAAGAACGGCACGGCCATCAGCGCGAGCAGGCCCAGACACTGCGCCCGTCGGCGCAGGCTCTGCGTCTCCAGCGCGATGGCGGCGGCGATCGCCATCATGAAGAGCAGGTAGCCGCCGAACGTGTTCGGCTCGCCGACCTCGCCCTCGAATGGGGCCGACACGCGCTCGCCCGAGGGAACCTGCGCCAGCCCGATGACGCTCACGATGGCCGCGGTGATGAACGCCGCGCCGACGAGCCGCCAAGCGTGCTCGCGGTCGCGGAGGTTGTTCACGGCCATGTAATAGATGACGAAGTACTCGACGTACTTGAGGACGTAGAAGTAACCCGACCATGAGCCGATGGTGCCCGTCATGTAGCCGAGCATCGTGGCCACGAGGTTGGCGGCGACGTAGCTGAGGATCGCCCAGTTCAGCGGCGTGCGCGCGACGAGGTTGAGCTCCTTGTTGACCGCCGTCTTGGCCAGCCACGACAGCCCGATCACGAGGAGCACGAAATCCTCGGTGCGGAACGTCACGCCGCGGCCGGCGCCGACGCCGGCGCCCTTGCTGCCGAACTGCGGCGACAGGAGCATCGAGAAGATGACGATGTAGATGCCCCAGTCCGTGCGGACGAAGGCGATGGCGAACAGGATGAGCGCGGCGATCGCGCCCATCGTGTAGTTGAACGAGACGTTCGTCAGGCCCTGCGCGACAAGAAAGGCGCCGACGACGGCGACGATGCCCAACACGAAGACGCTGCCGGCGGCCGGTGCGACCGCGGCCCGTGCGTACTGTGACATCGGCTACCGAACCTGGACGACCTGGTTTGCCGGCAGATCGAGCTGCCCGAGCTCCCTGCGCTTGGCCTCCGCCGCCTCGCGAGACGCGTAGGCCCCGTGGCGGATGAACAACGCCGAGGCTTCGCCAGGCTGCGCGGCGATGCGCACGCGATGGCCGGCGGCGCGCAGGCGTCCCGCCAGCTCGACGGCGCCGCGCAGCACGAGCGGCGCGCCCACGCGCAAGACGACGGGATCGCGGCTGACGATCACGGCGTCGCCGAGTCCCTGCGCGCGAAGCGCAGCCGCCAGCGTCTTGGCCTCGCGCGTGGTGAGGACGCGGTCGATGAGCACGGCGTAAATGGCACTCCCCGCCGGCTTCCGCGTGCGCACCGACGAGTAGCCGGCCTCGCCCAGGCTGCGCTCGACGCGCTGCGCCTCGGCCGTCGACACGAACGGGCCGAACTCGATCGCGAAGTGTGGGCGAACGGGGGTCGCGCGCGCGGGCGACGCCGCCGGCGTGGTGGTAGCCGCGACCGCCGTGGGCTTCGCGGGCGATGCCCCGCGAACGATCCCACCGACGGCGTCCGGTTCCGGGGTCACCGGTGTTGGCCCGGGCGTCGCGGGTGTGAGTGCGGTCGCCGGCGCGGGGCGCACAGCCGCCGACGGAACCGTGCGAACGACGCCGGCGACGACGTTCGGCGCCGGACGAACCGCGCCGGCGACGACGTCGGCCGCCGGCGACGGCGTGGTCGCGGGCGGGGCCGCGGGCATCGGGCGCACCGGCACTGGCGGCGTCGGAGTGAGCGTCGGCGCGCGTCTCGTCGGCGTGGCCGTCGGCGCGGGCGCCACGGCGGACGGCGGCGGCCCCTGCGTCGTGCCGATGGATGTCGTCGGCAGCGGCCCCGAAGACGGTGCGTCGAACGGCGTCGCCAGTCCCGGACTCATCGGCAGCGAGCGTGTCAGCGGCACGTCCGGCAACAGCTGGTTCGGCGCGGCGGGTCCAGTCGCCTGGGGCGGGAAGCTCGGCGTCCCAGGACGCGAGGCGGGCGCCGATGGCGGCGTGCCCTGACGCGGCGGCACCGACGACGGTGATGTCGGCGTCACACGCTGGCGCACGAGGTCGCGCGGGCTCATCGCGTCCAATCCGCCGGAGCGCCACATGACGACGCCGGCGAGCGCACCGACCGCGCTCAGCACCGCGACCACCGTGAGCAGCACGGTGCGCGAGCGCCCGCGCCCGGTCGTCTCGGGTGCCGCGACCTCGCCGGGCGGCGCAAGCGTGGCGACGCCGAGCCCGGTGCTGCTGTCGGTTTGCGCCACCGCGGCGTCGGCGCGGCCGCGCGTGAACCAGCTGCGCGCGCGGTCGAGCGTGCGCTGCACGACGCCGCTGTTGCGCGGCGGCTCGCCGGGCGTCTCCTCGCCGTAATAGTGCGTGTAATAGTGCGTGTACGTGTAGCCCGAGACCTCGGTCTGCAGATCGTTGAGCACGACACCCCAGACCTGCGCGCGCGCGCTCTCGAGATGCGTCTTGGCGCGCTTGAGCACGAGCCGCCCGACCTTGCCCGCCTGGTACACGAGCAGCACGCCGTCCGCCTTGCCCGCGACGATCGCCGAGTCGGTGACGGGCAGGATCGGCGGCGTGTCGATCAGCACGATGTCGTACTCGGCGCCGACGGCGCGCAGGAACTCCGTCATCGCCGGCGTGGACAGCAGCTCGGAGGGGTTGGCCGGAATCGGTCCCGCCTCGATGATGTGCAGGTTGTCGAGGCCGGGCGCGGCCATGACATCCTCCATCTCGAAGCGACCCATCAGGATGTCGGCGACGCCGCGCACACAGTCGCGCCACTCGGCGTTGCCCACGAGGATGTCCGAGAGGCCCGGCTCGCGCTCGATGCCGAAGAAGCGATAGATCGACGGCCGCCGCATGTTGGCGCCGACGAGCAGGGTCCGCTGCCCGTTCTGGGCCATCGTGAGCGCGAGGTTCACGATGGTCGTGGTCTTGCCTTCCTGCAGCGTGGGGCTGGTGACGACGAGCACCTTGCCGCCGCGCTCCATCCGCTCGAACTGGATGTTCGTACGGAGCGTGCGATAGGCCTCGGCCACCGGCGACTTGGGATCGAAGTGCGTGATGAGCAGCGCGTGGCTCTGCAGCGCGTCCGGGTCCACGTGCGCGAGGTTCGGGCGTCGCTCGATGAGGCGCTGCATCGTCTCGCGCGGGTCGATGTGCGGCACGATGCCGAGCACGCGCACGCCGAGGTAGGACTCGACGTCCTCGATGGTGCCGATCGAGGTATCGAGCGTCTCGCGCACGAAGGCCAGCACGACGCCGAGGAACAGACCGAGCAGCGCGCCCACCAGCACCGTGTTGACCATCTCCGTGCCCGCCGGCGTGGTCGCGTCGCTCGCCGGCCGCACGATCGAGACCTCCTCGACGCCTTCCGACTCCTTGATGAGCGCCTCCTGGTGACGCGTCTTGAGCAGCGTCAGCAGGTCGTCGTTCACCTTGGCGTCGCGCTGCAGCCGCGCCAGCGACAGCTCGGTCGCGGGCACCTCGCGGTTCTTCGCGAGGAGGTCGCCCATCTGGCGACTGAGGATGTCCTCGCGGTTGCGCAGCGCGGCCACCTGCGCGGCGATCTCGCGGCGCATCTCCGCGCGGACCTCGCGCAGGCGATCGTCGATCGCCTGCAGCCGCGGATGGCGGTCGGTCACCTCGAGGGCCAGGTTCGTGCGCTCGAGCATCAGCTCGCTCTGCGTGGCCGCCAGCTTGGCGAGGTTGGGATTGCTGGCGTCGACGTAGATGCGCTCGTCGGGCTTCGTGGGGCCGTTGCGCGCCAGCCGCCCCTGCATCGCCTCGAGCTCGATCCGCTGCTGGCGCGTGCGCTCGATGTCGCCACGGACCTGCGTGAAGAGCGACAGCAGCACCGTCGACTCGGCGCCGGGCGCGATGATGTGGTTGGCGTCGCGGAAGGCCCACACCTCCTCTTCCGCGCGCTTCACGCGCGCGTCGACCTCGCGCAGCTGGGCCTCGATGAACTTGCGCGCCTCTCGCACCCGCGCGTTGCGGTTCCCCTTGTTGTGCTCGCGGTAGACCTCGGCGACGGTGTTGGCCAGGTCCTTGGCTTCGCGGGCATTCGTGGACGTGACGGTGATCTCGATGATGCTCGTGCTGGGTACGCGCGCCGCCCGGATCTTGCCGCCGAGGTTGTCGAGCGTCGCCTGATAGGCGCGCGACTCGCGCAGGGCCTCGCCGCTCGCGCTCTGGGGCAGCTTGCCGAGGCGGCGCGCCACCTCCTCGAGCACCGGGTAGCTCTTGATCAGCGAAACCTGCGTCTCGATGTTGTCCGCGCTGTTGACGGCCAGCACCTCGACCAGCAGCCCCGACAACGTGGTGGACTGCTCGAACTTGACGGCCGCCGTCGAGGTGTAGAGCGGAACTTTCTGCCGAGCGAAACCGACGCTGAACGCGGCCACGAGCAGCGTGCAGACGATGATGATCATCCGCCGGCGGCGGATGATCAGCCAGTAATCGCGCAAGTTCATCTCGTACTGCGCCATGCTCAGTCCCTCACCGCCCGCCCTCGCCGACGGAGCCGGTGATGTACAGGAACGGCGCTTCCGAGAGATCGATCAGCTTGGGCGCCGGCAGCCGCTGTCCCTTGCCGTCGGCGAGCACCTCGACCTTCGGCCGCAGCGGATGGTTGCGGTTGACCGCGATCACGCGGCCGACCTCTTCGGTGTTGAGCCGCACGACCGTGCCGGGCGGAAACACGGAGATCTCGGACAGCAGCGCCTTGATGAGCGCCGACGGAAACTGGTCGTTGCGCGTCTTCACGATGTCGCGAATCGCCTCGTGTGGCCGCAGGCGCGGCCGCGACGTCGGCGGCAGCGTCAGCGCGCTGTACGTGTCGACGAGGGCGATGATCTTCGCATCGGCATCGATGGCGGGTCCGTGCAGTCCCTGCGGGAAGCCCTGCCCCTGCTCGCGCTCGTGATGCTGCAGGATCGTCTGCACGATGTGCTCGACCGGCGGGCTCCACCGGCTGACGATGTCGGCCGAGAGCTTCGGGTGCGAGCGCCACAGCGCCAGCTCGTCGCCGGACAGCGCGTCGAGCTTTCTCAGGATCGTGTCGGGAAGCTGCCACAGCCCGACGTCGAACAGCGCGGCGGCCATGCCGAGCGCGTGCAGCCGCGCGCGGTCATAGCCGACGCCGCCGCCGATGCGCAGCGCCATGATGCAGACGCGCGCCTGGTGGAGCGCGACGTAGTCGGCGCCGGCCGGCGCGGCCGGATTGTTGGCGAGCCAGAAGAGGTCCGCCGAGCGCGCCAGGGCGGTGACGCAACGGTCCACGAGCGCCTGCAGTCGGCCCCACGGAAAGCCGCTGCCGCGCAGCAGCCCGCGTGCCTCGGCAAGGAACGCCAGCAGCTCGCCGAACAGCGGCTCGGCGCTCTCGGCGGCAACCTCGGCGGCGCGCGGCTCGGGCGCCGCCGGCTCGGGAGACGGCGGCTCGTGGCGCTCGGGCTCGGTGCGCTGCGCCGGCGCCTCGGCCGGTGAGCTCAGCGACATCCGCCTCGTCGGAGCCACCGCCGGCCGCTCGGCCGGCCGCTCCGCTGGCCGCTCGGCGGGCGGCGTGCGCTCGGCGGGCGCCGCGCGCTCCGCAGGCGGCGTCTCGCGCACGATGCCGCGCACGAGGTCGCTCATGCGGACCATCAGCCGATGCCCACCTGGTCCTTGATGACCTCGGCCACGATCTTCTCGCCCACCTCGTGCACCCGCTTGGTGTAGCCGACGAGCAGCGCAACGTCGCAGAGGTTGTTGATCTCGCGCGGCGTACCGCGCGTGAAGTCGAAGATCAGCTTGATGGCCTCTTCGGTGAAGATCGGCGTGCCCCGTCCGGCCATCTTCAGCCGGTGGGTGACGTAGGCGGCGGTGTGCGTGTAGTCCAGCGTGTTGAGGTGGTAGCGGATCGTGATGCGCTGATCCAGGTACTTGAGCCGGCGCACGCGCTCGCGCAGCTCGGGCGAGCCGATGAGCAGCAGCGTCACGAGGAAGCGATCGTCCGTCTGGAAGTTCATCAGCAGGCGCAGCTCCTCGAAGACCGCGTCGTCCTCGATCAGCTGCGCCTCGTCCACGATCAGGACCGTGTCGCGTCCCTCGCGGAAGTTGCTGAAGAACACGTCGTTCAGCTGATGCAGCAGCTCGGATTTGGTCTTGTCGCGCGACTCGGCGCCCAGCTGATAGAGCGCCTCGCGCAGGAAGTCCACCGCGTTCCAGCTCGGATTCGTGAGCAGGCCGATCTCGTAGCGCTCGGCCTCGAGCCGCTGGATGAGCGCGCGCGAGAGCGTCGTCTTGCCACAGCCGTATTCGCCGGTGAGCATCCCGCAGCCCTTGCGGTGGCGCACGGTGTACACGAGACGCACCAGCGCCTCCTCGTGCTCAGGCGACAGGTAGAAGAACTTCGGGTTCGGCGAGTTGTCGAAGGGCGGCTCGGACAGCTGCCAGTAGGCTTCGTACATCGCTAATTCGCCTTGATCGGCCCGTTGAACAGAATGAAGATGCCCGTGTACGCGGTGACCAGGCTCGCGACGAACGACGCGATCGTGACGTAGTCCTGCCACCACTTCACGGCCACCTCGGGCACGGTTACCACCGCGCCGGGCTCGACCGGCGGCGCCTCGGCCATCGCGTAGGTCCGGCCGTTGCGGAAGGTCACCGTGGCCGCGCGCATCTTCGCGCGCGAGCTCGGGCCGCCGGCGGCCGCCAGGTACTCGCGCGGCGTGAGATCCGGCCGATAATCCTGGGCGCCCGGCGTCTTCACCTCGCCGACGACGTAGACCTTGTCCTCGAACACCGGCACCACGACGACGTCGCCGTTCTGGATCGCGATGTTCTGCGTCTCGTCCTTTTCGACCAGCAGTCGGTGCAGATCCACGGGAATGCGCTGGCCCGGCCCGGCGTCGGCGCGGTCGACGAAGGCCAGATGCAGATCCGCGAACGATGCGACGCCGCCCGCCTTCACCACGACGTCGCGCAGGCGGTCGCCGCGCGCGAGCTCGAGGCGCTGGACGATGGTGGGCTTGCCCTGCGTCTGCGTCTTGCCGCTCTCGGCCGTCCCGTTGAAGGCGCCACGCACCTCGACCACGTCCTGGATGCTCGTGAGCGGCGGGACGTAGATGGCGTCGCCGGCGCGCAGCGGCACGTCGGCGTCGGGCGCGAGCGTGCGCAGGTCGAGCGACGTGGTCTCCTTGCGCCCGTCCTCACCCACGCGCGTGAGGCGCGCGTCTGCGGGGGCGCCCGCGACGCTGACACCGCCGGTGAGCTCCAGCAGCTCGCGCAGCGAGCCGCCGGGGCCCAGCTCGTACTCACCGGGCCGCCGCACGGCGCCCAGAAGCGTCACCGGGGCCACGCGCGGCGGCACGTTGATGCGCATGCCCTCCCGCACGAACGGGTTCTGTGCGATGTCGCCCTTGAGCTCGAACAGCAGCAGGTCGATCTCGCGCGTGGTGCCCTCGCGCGTGACCTGCACATGGCGCGCGGTGCCGCGCGGCGTGATGCCACCCGTGGTGAGAATCACCTCGTGCAGTCGCTGCGTGGCCACGACTTGAAGCGTGCCCGGGCGCTCGACCTCGCCGGAGACGATGACCTCGAACGAGCGCGGCGAGATCACGGCGATGCTGACATCCGCGTAACGGAAAATATCGCGGGCGCGCTCGGCGATCACGCGATTGGCCTCGAGCAGGCTCAGGCCTGCCACCCGGATCGTGCCGAGCGGCGGCAGCGCGACGGAACCCTCCGGGTCGACGACGATCTGCACGCGGTTGACGTCGAGACGGCCGACGATCTGAACGTCGAGCACATCGCCCGGTCCCAGTCGATACTCCGGACCGGCGATATTGCGTGCCTGCTGTCCGAGGTACAGGTCGCCCCGGCCCGGGGCGAGCGGGGCGAAGGCGCCCGGCGTGCGTGGGGTTTGAGGGGTCGCCGGGGTCTGCGGGACCCCAGGCGGCGGGGCTCCGGGTGTCGGCTGGCCGACAGCACCGGTGGGCGCAAGAAGGCAGACGACAAGGGTGAGCGCGAGGGACCGACGTAGGAGTCGCAACACGGTTTTTCGCGACAATTGATGTTCCAATAAAGCATCTTCGCTTTTTCGTTCTTTGGGGGTCAAGGAAAATGGGTAGACTTTTTCATAGGTTTTGGAATAGTTGCGGCGAGGGATGGCGACCACGACGATGACTCCGCAGGCCGTTCGTGCCGTGTTGGCCGCGTCCATTCTTTTCGCCTTTGCAGGCGCGGGCTTCGCCGTCTACGGCGTTATTGCCAGGGGGTCCGCGGCCGGGCGGACGGCGACGCCGGCGCCGATCGCCACCGCCGACGCGCTCCAGGCGGCATTCGTGAGCGTGGCCGACCGCGTGCGCCCGGCCGTCGTCCACATCGGAACGCTGCAAGTCGCGCGGGGCCGGAGGCCACCGATGATCCCCGGCCCCAAGGGGGATGACCCCTTCTTCAAGGACTTCTTCGATCAGTTCTTCGGGCGCAGCGGCCCTGGGCGCCGTGAGGAGTTCCAGACCCCGGGTCTCGGCTCGGGCGTCATCGTCGACAAGCGCGGATACGTTCTGACGAACTTCCACGTCATCCGCGGCGCCGACGCGGTGACCGTACGGCTGGCGGACAAGCAGGAGTTCCGCGGCCGGATCGTCGGCTCCGACTCGAAGACCGACATCGCGATCATCAAGTTCGAGGCGCCCGTCGACGTGCGCGTCGCGACGCTGGGCAACTCCGACGCGCTGCGCGTCGGCGAGTGGGCGATCGCGATCGGCAACCCGTTCGGCCTCGATCAGACCGTCACCGTCGGCGTCGTCAGCGCGACCGGCCGCGCCGACGTCGGGATCGCGACGTACGAAAACTTCATCCAGACCGACGCCTCGATCAATCCCGGCAACTCGGGCGGGCCCCTCGTCAACCTCCGGGGCGAGGTGATCGGCATCAACACCGCGATCGTGGCCACCGGGCAGGGCATCGGGTTCGCCATTCCCGCCAACATGGTCAAGCGCGTGACCGCGCAGCTCATCGACCGCGGGCGCGTGCAGCGCGGCTGGATCGGCGTGGCGCTACAGCCGATGTCCCCCGAGCTCGCGCAGGCGATGGGGCTGGCCGACGCCAAAGGCGCGATCGTGGCGCGCGTCTATCCGGGCAGTCCCGCGGCGACCGCGGGCCTCGCGCAGAACGACGTGATCGTGAGCTTCGACGGCACGCCCGTCGAGGACTACCACCAGCTGCAGCGCATGTCGTCCGAGGCCGAGGTCGGGCGGACCGTGAAGGTGGACGTCATGCGTCGCCACGAGAAGAAAAGCCTCGCACTGAAAGTCGCCGAGGCGCCCGACTCCGGCCCCAGCGCCGAATCCCGGGCGAAGTAGCGTCGGCGACTCCTGGCGCCGCGACGATTCTATGCGGACTGGGGAACGTGGGGGCCCTTCGAGGCCCTAACGGTTTGTATGCGGATTGGGGGGATTGGGGAGGATTGGGGCGATTGGGGGGGATTGGGGGGCCATTTCGTGGCCCCCCATCTCTTTTATGCCTACGCCACAAACGGTGGAATCGGGGGTATTTCCAGTTGCTGCGTTCTGACGTCTTTCACCCCGGGCACCGAGCGCGCGACTTCGACGGCACGATCGAGCGCGGCCGTGCCCTCGAGCGTGACGACGCCGTCCTGCGCCTCGACGGTGATCCGATACCGCCGTGTCTCGGGATTGGTCGCCAGTGCCACCTGCACGCGTGAGGCGAGCGCGCGTGACGCGACGAGCCGGCGGCCGGCGTCCGTCGTCACCAGCTCGGGCCGCCGCACGACCGTGTTGATCATCTCGACGGCGGCGTCGTGGCTGACGCGCTCGGTATTGATGATCAGCTCGTAGAGCATCGGATCGTTGATGTCCACCTCGTAGAGGTAGCGCATGCGCCCGGCCTTCTCGGTATCGTCACGGCGCACGAAGTCCGCGGCTGCGCGCTGGTTCGCCGTTTCCCCGGTCATCGCCGCGACGCGCTTGATCCACTGCTTCACGCGGTGCTCGAACGGCGCGATCAGTCGCAGGCGCAGGACGTGCGGCACGCCGCGCAGCAGCCACTGACCGCCGCCGCGCATGAAGACGGCGTTGTCGAGCTCGGCCAGCTCGAGCAGCGTCGTCTGCAGCACGGTGATGTGGTGGCGCGTCTCCGCGTCGAAGCGCTCGAAGATCGTCGGCTTGGATTCGTCGAGATGCGAGAGCCGCTCCTCCGCGAGGCCGTAGCGGCGCCCGGCGTCCTGGAGCAACTCCTGATCGACGTAGCGATAGCCGCACTTCTGCGCGAGCGCCATGCCGATCTCCGGACCGCCGGCGCCCATCTGGGTGGAGACGACGATGATGGCCATGTATCACCCCCGCCGATACTTGTCTCGAACGACTGTAGGCGCGATCGCGATGCGCTTACCCGCCACGTCCTCGAGGATATAAATCTCGTCGCTGAGCGAGCCGCTGGCGAAAACTTCGAAGACATCGAGCGCGGCCTCCAGCGTGGTGCCGGGCCGCTCCGCCATCATCGCGTTCACCGCGGACACCGCAATCCTCGCCATGCCGTCCTCCGTGAGTGCCGGGCAGATTAGCCGACCGCCCCCCGGGTCCGCAATGGCCGTCTTTACCCAGCGCGGCGGTCGGCGGCGCGGTCGATCGGCGCGGCGGCCGGCGCCAGCAGCGGTCGGTCGAAGGCCGGGACGAACGAATACGCGGGCCAAGGACCCGTCGGGACCACCGCCACCCCGACCGCCCGTGACGCCACCGGCGCGATCCGTGCCAGAAAGTCGGCGAGCTCGGCGCGCGGCAACAGGAAGGACACCGAGGCGACGACGTTGCCGGCGGTGCCCGCCGGCCGATAGCGCCACTGCGCGAGCGCCGCGCGCTCGACGATCTGATCGGCCAGCTCGCGCAGGTGCCGCTCGTCCGCCGCGTCACGCGCCGCGTCCACCGGCGGCGCCGCGGGTGGTGCGGCGTCCAGGCGTAAGAGCTTGATGCTCATCTCCACGCACCCGCGCACGCTCGCCAGCGCGCCGTCGAGCGCGGGGCGCTCGCGCGTGAGCCAGCCGTCGACGTCCGCCGCGCGCACCACCGTGCCGTAACGAAACGGGACGAGGCCATCGGCGTCGAGGGCGGAGGCGACCACGTCGTGATGCAGCGCGAGGGTCGTCGGCGTCGCGGGCGGAACGGTGGACGCGGCGCTGCCGAGGATCACGAGGCCCGTGAGTGAGTGCCGCTCGACGCGCTCGCCGACCACGGGCGGCGGCGGCCGCCAGCCGGGCGGGAGGCCTTCGACGACGGCATACAGATACTGCAGCAGCATTCCGCTCCTGCGCCCCCGCGGCGGGGGCCCGACGGTCGCGTTCGGGCCAAGTGGGCCGAGGGTACGGAGAGCCCGGGCCGCCGTCAAGGGTCGTGCGATAATCGGCGGGTCGTGCCGCGGTTTCACCACCTCTCCGCTGCGCTCATCACCGCCACCCTTCTGACGGTTGCCGCTCCGGCGCTCGCCGGACGTCTCGGGCCCGCGCTGCCCGCGGAGCTTCCCGTCGCCGTTCGCGCGCGGCTGGCCTCCGTCGTGGATCAAGCCTCGGTCGCCACCCGCGTGCAGGGCGAGTCGTTCGTCGCGCGCCACGACGTCTTCGAGTTCCTCGTCGAGCATCCGGAGTTCGCCACGCACGTCACGCGCGCGCTCAAGCTCGCGCGGTATCGGATCTGGCGCACGCCGAAAGGCCTGATGCTCGACGACGGTTGGGGCGCGATCGGAAGCATCGAGGTCGTCTATGGCGGGCCGCGTGTGCGTGTGATGTACGCCAAGGGTGAGTACCACCAGTCGGTCCTGCCCAACATCCGCGGCCAGGCGGTGGTGACGATCGACTGGACGGTCACGCCGGCGTCCGCCGGCAAGGACCTGATCGCGCCGACGGTGGGCGCCTACGTGAAGCTCGACAGCCGCGTGCTGTCGACGGCCAGCGCGCTCGCCGGCTCCATCGCCGCGACCAAGGCAGAGAAGGAAGCGCACCGGCTCGTGCGCGTCTTCCAGAAGACCACGCGCGCGCTCAACGACAATCCCCGCGCCGTGCTCGACCTGCTACGCCAGCGGCCCGAGACGCCACCGGCCGAGCTCGAGGAATTCGCCCGGCTGCTGCTCAGCGCGCCGGCCGCGACCGCGGCCTCGGCGCCGCGCTGAGCCGCGCCAGCTCGGCGCGCGCGCGAGCCAGGCGCGCCCGCGCGTCTGGATGGTCCGGACGCTTGGCGAGGAACTCGCTGGTGGCGATCGCGAGCCCCGCCCAGTCGCGCTGCGCCTCGAGTGCCTGCCAGAGATCGAAGTGCGCGCGCGCCACCTCGAAGTTGAGCGCGAGCGCGGCGCGCGCCGCCGCTTCCGCGTCGGCGTGGCGCCCGCCCGCCAGCAGCACGCCGGGCAGCGCCGCGAGCGCCGTCAGCGAGTCGGGCTTCAGCCGGATCGCCTCGCGATAGGCGCGCTCGGCCTCTTCGAACCGTCCCTGCTCGGCGCACATCTCGCCGAGGTCGCAGCGCGCGCGCACGTAGTCGGGCTTCAGCTCGATCGCGCGCCGGAAGGCGGCCTCGGCCTGCGCCGCGCGCCCTTGCCAGTACAACGACACGCCGAGACCGCGATGCAGCGCGGGATGATCGGCCACGCCGAGCGCCTCGCGGTACGCCATCTCCGCCTCGGCGTGGCGGCCCTGGCGACCCAGGCCCAGCGCGAAGTTCGCGCGCGCGCGGACGTTGGTCGGATCGAGGCGGACGGCCTCGCGCAGCACATTTTCGGCCTCGGCGTGGCGGCCCTGGCGACCGAGCGCGACGCCGAGCGCGTAGAGCAGGTCGGCGTCGTCGGGCCGCGCGGCAACGGCGCGACGCAGCTCGGCCTCGGCCTCCGCGTAGCGGCCCAGCGCTCCCAGCGCGATCCCGCGCGCGGCGTGAAAGTCGGCGTCGCCCGGACGCAGGCGCAGCGCCTGCGCGTAGACCTCGGCCTCTTCGGTCCGGCGTCCCAGCCGTCGCAGCACGCCGGCCAGCGCCACGTGCGCGGCGACGAAGCTCGGTCGCCGTCGCACGGCCTCGCGCAGCGCGCCGAGCGCGTCGTCGTGACGGCCGTGGCCGTCGAGCGCGAGGCCCAGGTGATACCAGACGCGCGCGTCCTCGGGCGTCGCGTGGAGCGCCGCGCGCAGCGCCTGCACGGCCTCGGCATAGCGGCGTCGTCGGCGCAGCGTGCGGCCAAGCGCGAGGAGCACGCGCGGGTCACCCGGGCGATGGCGCGCGGCCTCGCGATACGCGGCCGCGGCGTCGGTCAGCCGGCCCGCGCGCTCGAGGGCCGCCGCGAGCCCGACGTACGCGCGCGCGTCAGCGGGCGCGGCGTCAATGGCCTCGCGAAACGCCGCGGCCGCATCATCGAGCCGTCCGTCGTCGAGCAGCGCGCCGCCGAGCGCCAGTGCCGTGCGGCCCGATGCCGGCGCCTCGCGCAGCGTCGCCACCGCCTCGGCCGGACGTCGCTGCCGTCGCAGCAGGCGTGCGAGCGTCTCACGCGCTTGCGGATCGTCGGGACGCCGCGCGAGCACCACGCGCACCGCGACCTCCGCCGCGTCCCATTCGCCCAGCCGCTCGAGGGCCCAGGCGAGGTGCAGCCCCGCGCGCGCGTGATCGGCGCGTAGCCGCAGCACCTCGCGGAACGCATCGGCCGCCTCACGATCACGGCCCTGCTCGAACAACACGGCGCCGAGCGCCTCGTGCGCGGATGCGGTGGCGGGCGCGAGCGCGACCGCCACGCGCGCCTCGCGCGCGGCGTCGTCGGTGCGGCGCAGACGTCGCAGGACGAGCACGAGATCGAGACGGGCGGCGAGGTCGTGGGGGCGCTCGGTCAGCGCCTCACCGAGCGCGGCGACGGCCTCCGCAAAGCGGCCCCGGCGCGCCTCGGCGCGCGCGCGATCGCGACACGCTTCGAAGCGGTCCATCGGTGCGGCCGGCCGCGGTCAGGGTCCGGGGCGCGGCCGATCGAAGATGGCGGCGACCATGTGATCCAGGTAGCGGAAGTCGAACGGCTTGGGGACGTAGCCGAAGGCGCCCGTCTTGAGCGCGTCGGCGGCGAGCTGGATCTGCTCGTTGGCGGTGACCATGATGACGGGAATCGAGTCGTCGATCTTCTTGATGTCCTTGAGCACCTCGACGCCGTTCATGCGCGGCATGTTGATGTCGAGCAGGATCGCGTCGGGTCGCTCGCGCAGCACGGCGGTGAGCGCGTCGGTCCCGTTGGTCGCCGTCTCGATGTCGTAGGTCGGTTTGAAGTGCTCGGTGAGCACCTCGATGATCAGTGGCTCGTCGTCGACAATCAGAATGCGCTTACGACCCACGGCGGGATCGTAGCACGAACGGGCACCATGCTAGAGTCGACAAGGGGAGACGTCGCTCCCGCTCAAGCAGGACGCTCGAATGGGCATCGGTGGGTGGATCTTCCTCGCCGTCGTCGCCGCGCTCGTCGTCTGGATGATCGCGACGTACAACGGCCTCGTCACCGTGCGCAACCGGTTCCGCAACGCGTTCTCGCAGATCGACGTGCAGCTCAAGCGACGCTATGACCTCATTCCGAATCTCGTCGAGACGGCGAAGGGCTACATGGCGCACGAGCGTCAGACGCTCGATGCGGTGATCGCGGCCCGCTCCGGCGCCGTGCAGGCCGCGCAGCGCGCCGCCGGCGCGCCGGGCGGCGCGGAGGCGATGCGCGGCCTCGCGCAGGCGGAGGCGGGACTCGCGGGCGCGCTCGGGCGGCTGTTCGCCGTCGTCGAGGCGTATCCGCAGCTGAAGGCGAACGAGACCATGCTGGCGCTGCAGGAAGAGCTCACGAGCACGGAGAACCGGGTCGCGTTCGCACGCCAAGGCTACAACGACACGGTCATGGAGTACAACATCCGCCGCGAACGCTTCCCGGCGAATTTCATCGCCACGCTCTTCGCGTTCGTGCCGGCGGAACCGTTGCAGGCCACGGAGCGGCCGGAGGAGCGCGCGGCGCCGCGAGTCTCGTTCCGCTGACCGCGTGGGCGTGACGTTCTTCGAGCAGCAGGCGCGAGCGCATCGCAGCACCTCATACCTCGTCGCCCTCTTCGCGCTCGCCGTCGCCGGCGTCGTTCTCGCCGTGAATCTGGTCGTGCCGCTGGCGTTCTACCTCCTCACGCGTGGCCTCGTCGTCCCCTCGCCGCAGACGTACGCGCTGCTGACCCTCATCACGCTCGCGGTGATCGGGCTGCGCACGCTGGTCGGCGTGGTGCAGATGCGCGGGGGCGGCGACGCGGTGGCGCGGCTGGCGGGCGGCGTGCGGGTGGAGCGCGGCACGCGCGACGCCGACGAGCGCCGCCTGCTGAACGTGGTCGACGAGATGGCGATCGCCTCCGGCGTCGCGGTGCCCCACGTCTACCTCCTGCGTGGTGAGCGCGGCATCAACGCGTTCGCCGCCGGGTATAGTCCGCACGAGGCGGTGTTGGCCGTGACCGAGGGCGCCACGCGAACCCTGACCCGTGACGAGCTGCAGGCCGTGGTGGCGCACGAGTTCAGTCACATTCTCAACGGCGACATGCGGCTGTCCGTGCAGATGATCGGCGTGCTCGCCGGCATCCTGTTCATCGGCGAGATCGGCAACGTGCTGCTGCGCTCGCGCGCCAGTGACGACCGCCGCGCCGGCGGCGCCGTGGGGCTCGTCGGCGGCGCCCTGCTCGTCATCGGCTACGCGGGGCTGTTCTTCGGCCGTCTCATCAAGGCCGCCATCTCGCGGCAGCGCGAGTTCCTCGCGGACGCGGCGTCGGTGCAGTTCACACGCAATGCCGACGGCATGGCCGGCGCGCTGGCCACCATCAGCGCCGAGCCCGGCGGCTCGCTCGTCGCCAACCGCCGCGCCGAGACGCTGAGCCACATGTTCTTCGCCAACGGTGTCAGCCTGTGGTTCGGGTCACTGTTCGCGACGCACCCGCCGCTGCTCGAGCGCATTGCGCGCATCGATCGGCGCTTCGACCCGATCGCCTACCTCACGCGTCGACGGCCGCGCGCGGCGGAGCCACCGGAGCCCGACCGCACGCTTGCGCCGCCAGTCCGAGCCGGCGCGATGCGGACCGGGGCTCCGCTCGGAGCGCCTGCCGCCACGTCGCTCGCGGACTCGAGCGCCGCCACGGAGTCGCGCACGGCACGCGTCGCAACGGTCCTCGGCTCGGTGGGCCGGGTCACACCCGCGCACGTGCAGTACGCGAGCGCGGTGCTCGAGAACCTGCCGGCCGCGGTGAACGATGCCCTCGCCGACGGCGACGGCGCGGCGGCGCTGTTGCTGGCGCTGGCGCTGAGCGACGACGAGCTCGCGCGCAAGCAACAGCTGGCGCTGCTCGAAGCCGACGGCGCCGACGCGCTCGCGCGCCGCGCCGATGTACTGGCCAATCAGCTGCGCGGCCTGGCCGTCGAGACGCGACTGCCGATCGTGGCCCTCGCCGGCCCGTCGCTGCGGCGCCTCGACCCCGACGCGCGTCAGGCGCTATCGCGACGGCTGCAGGCGGTGGTCGACGCCGACGACCGCATCACGCTCGAGGAGGCGGTGCTGCTGACGCTCGCGCGCCGGCATCTGGCGCCCGCCGCCGGCCGCAACGTCCCAGTGCGCTTCCGCTCGATCCGCGAGGTGCGTGACGACGCGCGCCTCGTCCTTTCGCTGCTCGCTCACGCGGGCGCCGGCGACACGGCCGCCGCCTTCGCGCGCGGCGCCGCCGTGCTGGAGCTCGGCGACGACACGCGCGCGCTGCCGCGCGACGCCATGGAGTTCGCGAAGATCGGTGACGCGTTCGAGCGGCTCGTCATGCTGGCGCCGTTCGTGAAAGGACGACTGCTCGAGGCGTGCGTGGAGACGATCATCGCCGACGCCACGGTGTCGGTGGTCGAGACTGAGACGCTGCGCTCGGTCGCGGCCGCACTCGACTGCCCGGTGCCTCCGCTGCTGTAAGCGGCGTCCCGCTCACGGCCGCGCGATCTCGCGTGGTGTACCATGCCGCGCAGAGGAGATCGCGATGGTGTTCGCCGCCGAGCACGACGTGCCGATCCCGTACATGCAGCGCACGCGCGACTACTATGCGACGCTCGGTTACCCCGTCTATCGCTGGGCGCATTTCGTCGACGTGCCGTTCACGCCGCTCCTCACGCCGCTGGCGCGGGCGCGGCTGGCCCTCGTCACCACCGCGGCGCCCCATCAGCCCGGCGTCGGCGACCAGGGCCCGCGCGCTCCATACAACGCCGCGGCGAAGTTCTACACGGTGTACTGCGAGTCGACGGAGACGATTCCCGACCTGCGCATCTCGCACGTCGGCTACGATCGCGTGCACACGACGGCCGAGGACCCGAACACCTGGCTGCCGCTGGCGCAGCTACAACAGGCGGTGAAATCCGGCCGCCTCGGGGCGCTCACACCGCGGCTGCACGGCGCGCCGACGAACCGCAGTCAGCGCGTGACGGTGGAGACCGATGCGCCCGAGCTGCTGCGCCGCTGCCGCGACGACGGCGCGGACGCCGTGGTGCTCGTTCCGAACTGACCCGTCTGCCACCAGACCGTGAGTCTGGTCGCGCGCCATCTCGAGGCCAACGGCCTGCCGACGGTGGTCATGGGCTGCGCCAAGGACATCGTGGAGTATTGCGGCGTGTCGCGATTCCTCTTCAGCGACTTCCCGCTCGGCAACAGCGCGGGCCGGCCCTTCGACGTCGAGTCGCAGGCGTCCACGCTCGAGCTCGCGTTGCGCGTACTGGAGTCGGCGCCGGCCGCCCGCACCACGGTGCAATCGCCGCTGCGCTGGCGCGAGGACGCCGCGTGGAAGCTCGACTTCTCGAACCTCGAGCGGATGACCCCGGAGCAGATCGCCGAGCGGCGTCGCGAGTTCGACGAGATCAAGGCCATCGCCAGGACCAAGCGCGAGGCGGTATGAAGCCGTTCGCCGGCGTGCGCATCCTCGACTTCACGCGGTATCTCGCGGGGCCGTACGGCACGTATCAGCTCGCGCTGCTCGGCGCCGACGTGATCAAGATCGAGTCGCACGAGGGAGACGAGTCGCGCCATCTGCTCGTCAGCCGCGAGTGGGCCGAGCGCAAGATGGCCTCGTCCTTCCTCGCGGTCAACGCCAACAAGCGCAGCATCACGCTCGATCTGCGTCAACCGGCGGCCGTCGAGGTGATCACGCGCCTGGTGCCCACGACCGACGTCGTGTGGGAGAACTTTCGCCCCGGCGTGATGGAGCGGCTCGGTCTCGGCTACGACGCGCTCGCCGCGATCAACCCGCGCCTCGTCTACTGCGCGGTTTCCGGCTTCGGTCACACGGGCCCCGAACGGACGACGGCCGCCTTCGACGGCAAGCTGCAGGCGATGTCCGGCATCATGTCGATCACCGGCGATCCCGCGGGCGGACCAATGCGCGCGGGCTTCGCGATCTGCGACACGATCGGCGGCATGACGGCGGCGCTCGCGGTGGCGAGCGCGCTCTACCAGCGCGCGCACACCGGGCGCGGCCAGTTCGTGGACGTCGCGATGCTCGATGCCGCGCTCGCCTTCATCCCCGGCCCGGTGGCCGAATACTCCGTGGCCGGAATCCCGCAACGGCAGATCGGCAACGGCTCGGTGAGCCGCAAGCCGACGGCCGGACGCTTCCGGGCCGGCGACGGCTATCTCGTCCTCGCCGTGCTCACCGAAAAGCAGTTCGTTGCGCTCATGCGCACGATCGGCCGCGCCGACGCCCTCGACGACCCGCGGTTCAAGGACTGGCGCGCGCGGACCGAGAACGAGCCGGCGCTGCGCGAGATCATCGAGGGCGCCCTCGCCAAGGACGATCCGAAATCGTGGGAGGCGCGCCTCACCGCCGCCGACGTGCCGTGCGCCACCGTGTGGAAGATCGAGGAGATCACGCGCCATCCCCAACTCGAGCACCGCGACGTGCTGCAGACCATCGACTCGCGCTACGGCCCGATGCGCCTGGTCGGCGCCGGCTTCCGGCTGGCGCACGGCAGTCCCGGCATCGAGCGCGAGCCGCCGACGCTCGGCGAGCACACCGACGAGATCCTCGCCGAGGCCGGCTACACACCCGCCGAGATCAAAGACCTGCGTCGCGACGGCGTGATCTGACCTGACCGCGCGCGCGAAGCATCGTCGCGTGCCAGCTCGGCGCGCGCATGCCATCGTGCCGTGCCGTTCCGTCGTGCAACGCGGCGCTCGTCGCGCGAGCTCGCTCGCGAGCGCGCGAAACACGACGCAGTGCTTGGTTCGCCGCCCGCGTGTCTCCTAGAATGCAGAAGTGAACCGAACGAAATTTCCGCCGACATCTGCTCGCACGGAGACGACCCATCCATGACGACTCGGAATGCGTACGCGATCGCGGCGCTGTTCGTGACACTGTCATTGTCCGGATGCGCGGCCAAGATCCAAGGCACCGTTCAGCTCGTCGACGCCGGATCGCAGCCGGTGGCCAGCGAAAGCGCGCAGGGCACCGTCGTGAACATGATGAACACGACGGCCGCCGTCGAGCAGGCCTCGCACGCGGTGACCGTGGACGCCCAGGGGAAGTTCGAGTCGGCCAAGGATCGGCTGCGTCCCGGGACCTATAAGGTGGAAGCGAGCCGGATCGGGTACGAGACCGAGACGCAGACCGTCCAGATCGGCAAGTACAGCAGCAAGAAGATCGAGTTCAAGCTCAAGAAGATCCAGGAAGCCAGGCGCAAGACCATCCAGGGCTCGCGGTCCGACGAAGACAAGATCATCAATCCCGGTGAAGTGAACATCCAGCCGCCCACGATGTAGGGGGACCATGATCACGCACGGCGTCCGGCTCGGGATCATCGCGGCGACGGCGCTGCTCGTCGCAGCCTGCAGCGGTCAGCAGGTACAGCTCGAGATCAAAGCCCGCATGGACGGGCAGCCTGCACCCGGCGCCAGCGTGCTGGTCGACGGCAAGCCGCTCGGCGTGACGGACAGCGCGGGCGTGCTCGTCAAGCCGATCACGCGCAATGCGGGCGCCGAGGTCGAGGTGCTCGTGACCCGCGAGCTCGCCGGGCATCGCATCACACCGTGGAAGACAACGGTGCTGGTGAAGCTCGGCAAGGACAGCAAGGTCATCGATCACTATTCGATCGAGGCCGACCTGGTCGCGACCCGTTATTTCACTCTGGCCGTGAACGAGGGCGGAACGCCGGTCACCGACGCCGTCGTCAAGCTGAACGACAAGGAGCTCGGCAAGACCGACGCGAAAGGCGAGCTCGTTCACGAGTACAAGACGCTGCCACCGAAGGGCGTGACGCTGACGGTCAGCAAGGCCGGCTATGCGGCGTGGCACAAGAGCGCGTCGGTGCAGCCGGGCGAACGCCTCGAGGTCGCGCTCGCGCGCCGGGCCGTCCTCACGGTGACCGCCATCAGCGACGAATACGGTGTGCGCGCGGGCATCCCCGGCGTCGCGGTGAGCCTCGACGGCCGGCCGCTGGGCAAGACCGACGATCGCGGCACCTACATCTATACGTACGACGGCGCGCCGGGCCGCAAAGCGCAGGTGGCCCTGTCGGCGCCAGGCTACCTGCCCGCCGATTGGAAGACTGCGGTCGTCCTCGAGGGCCAGGTCGGTGTTCAGCGCGCGTTCGCGCCGAGCACGCCGCGTCCCATCCGCGTCGGCGTGCACCGCTTCGTCGGCAACACGCCGGGCGCCGATCTCAAGGACGTCGCGGCCCAGGCCGAGGCGGCCATCGCGGCCCAGCTGTTCAAGGCCTCGGTGTTTCGCGAGGTGCCGGCGGCCGAGCTCGAGGCCGAGGTCAAGCGGCTCAAGGTCGGCATCGAGAAGATCGCGACGAAGGGCTGGAAGGACACGCCGCTGCGCCGCAGCGTCGACATGATCGTGCTCGGCAGCGTCGCCCGCGACGACAAGGGCGTCATGGTGGAGGCCAAGTTCTATGTGGCCAATGGCAGCCTCGTCCTCAGCCAGATCGCGCGCGCGCGTGACGCGGGGGCGATCAACAGCGCCGTTCGCGAGATCGCCGCGAACGTGATGGAGCGGTTCCCCTTCGAAGGCACCGTCGTCGCCGTCGAGGGCGAGCGCTACCGGGTCAATCTCGGCCGACCGTACCGCGTGGGACGGGGAACGGAGTTCTCGCTCGTCGCGCGGGACGCGGGCAAGAGCGACGCCGGCGACGCGCGAGCGCACGAAGTCGGCCGTCTGAGAGTCAACCGCGCCGAGGACGCCGGCTCCTGGGCCGAGATCGAGACGATGGCGAGCAACCGAACGGTCAGTGCCGGCGACCGCGTCGTGCGCCGCATGCGACCGGCGGGCGAGAGCGAGGATTCCGGCACGTCGGTCACGCTGTCCACGAAGGGCGGGCTGGCGCCCGACCTCGCGCCGCTTGCGAGCGTGAACATCTATCTCAACGGCGACTGGGCGGGCGCGACCGGCGCCGACGGCCGCACCGAGGTCCGGCTGCGCCCCGGCAAGACCTACGACATCGTCCTCTACCGGCACGGCTACCAGCAGGTGACCGACCGACTCCGCATGGAGAAGGGCCAGGGCGCGAAGGAGTTCGTCCTCGCGGTGAACAATGCCGTGTTCAAGGTCGACTCCGAGCCCTCACGCGCCACCGTGATGGTGGACGGCGACGCCTTCGGCAAGACGCCGTTGCTCGAGGGCAAGCCCGTCGGCCTCGGCTTCCACACCGTCAAGCTCTCGGTCGGCAGCGACGACTATCGCGACTGGGAAGAGGTCGTCGAGTTCGACAAGAAGATCGAGGACCGCACCGGTGAGCATCGCATCGTCCTGCACAAGGACTATCTCAAGATCGGCGAGCGCGCGGCGCAGCAGGGTGACGTCGGCGCCGCGATCCAGGCCTACGCGGCCACGGACAAGACGCACCCCGACTACTCGGAGGCGCACGCGCGGCTGGGGCAGATCTATCTCGACGACAAGAACGATTACGACGGCGCCGTGCGCGAGTTCGAGAGCGTGCTGACGCTGCCGCAGAACAAGGACCTCATCTACAAGCAGTTCGCGGTGGCGTTCACCAATCTCGGGCACGCCTATTACGAGAAGGGCAACCGCCTGGTGGATCGCGATCGCGAGGGGGCCGCGCAGGCCCTGGCGAAGGCGGTGCAGAGCCTTCAAGTGGCCAAGCAGAACACGCGGTTCTTCCCGACGGCGCACCACGACGAGGCGCTGCACGACACGTACTACTACCTCGCCCTCGCGTACCACAAGCTCTACCTCGTCACCCGCAAGGGCTCGCTGCAGGGCGCGGCCGACCTCGCCTGGCGCGAGTACTTCGACTTCTTCCCCAAGCGGCTGGAGGGCAACCCGACGTTCGAGCAGAGTCGCGCGGGCGCACGCAAGTACTGGGAACAGATCAAAGACCAGTCATAGCGCCATGAACGCCGCGCGCCGCCGTCGTGTCCTCGCCCGCGTGGTCGTGATCGCCGCGCTCGTGGCGGTGGCCCCGGCGGCCGCGGCCGAAGAGCCGACGACACCCACGCCCATCGTCCCGGTCTCCGTGCGTCCGCTCACCGCGATCGAGTCCGGCCGCAACGACGCCAATCCGGTGTGGGCGCGCTCCGGCAAGCTCATCGCATTCGAGCGCAGTCGCGGCGACAGGAAGGAGATCGTCGTCGCGCGCGCCGACGGCACGATCGTCTACACGATCTACTACCAGGCCTCGCAGGCCGGTAAGGAGCCCAAGTTCTTCTTCCCGGGCCTGGCCGAAGACGTCAGCTACAACGCGGGCATCGCGTGGTCGCCCGCCGGCGACCGTCTCGCCTTCACGAGCAACGGCGGTACGGGCAACTACGACGTCTACGTGCACGAGCTCGGCGGCAACAAGACGACGCGCCTCACCGATCACAAGGAGAAGGACGGGCAGGCGGACTGGTCGCCGGTGACCGATCAGCTGGTGTTCGTGTCGGGCCGGACCGGCAAGGGCGACCTGTACCTCGTCGACGTCGCGTCACGCGCGCTGACGCGGCTGACGTGGGGCACGAACCCGTTCCTCTATCCGCAGTGGTCGCCCGATGGCACGAAGGTCACCGTGCTGCACGGCAGCAACGACAATCACGACGTCTACGTCATCGGCGACGTGCGGCGCCCCGCGGAGACGCTGCGTGCGCTGACGACCTGGACGCACGACGACCTGCGACCGGTGTGGTCGCCGGACGGCAAGAAAATCGCATTCTATTCCAACTACAACACCGCCGGCGATCCGAAGACGTGGGCCATCCTCGTGATCGCGGCCGACGGCTCGGATCCCACCGACGGCCCGGGCCTGGCGGCCAAGGTCGTCGCCACCGGTGTCGTGCCCGACGTCGAGCGCGGCCCGGCGTGGCTGCCGGACAGCGCCGGCATCGTGTACGTCAAGGACGATCGAGCCGAGTACAACCCCCTGTACCTCGCCGACCTCGTGCGCGGGACGAACGTCGTCATCAAGACCGACACGAAGATGAACCACGACGTCACCTGCTCGGTCGACGGCGTGATCGCCTTCCGCGCGCAGGTCGATCAGTGGGATCAGGTCTTCGTCGCAAGGCTGAAGGAGTGATGATTCGACGCGGCGCCGCGCTCGTCGCGATCCTCGCGCTGCTGGCGGCGCCGGTGGCGTGGGCCGCCGACGACGCCGTGGCCCGCGCCACACGGCTGTACGAGCAGCGGCATTACCGCGACGCCGCCCGCATGCTCGAGACGGCGTTGCCCGCGCTCGACTCGGCCCGGCAGGCGCCGGCCTCGCTCACGCTCGGCATCATCTATCTCGGCAGCGCCGAGCTGCATCGCGAGCTCGCCCGCTCCGCCAGGCCGATCCAGCTCGCGTACTTGAAGGCGCTGGCTGCCACCCGCGGGCCCGGCGCCAGCCGTCTGGCGAACCTCTACCTCGGCCAGACGCTGCTCGAGAGCGGCCGGCCGACGGAAGCGATGAAAGCGCTGGAGCGTGTCGCCTCGGACGGCGGTATCGAGCCCGTCGTGAGGGCGCAGGCGCGAGCGTACGCCGGCCTTGCGCACTTCATGCAGAAGGACGGCGCGACGGCGCGGGCGATCTGGAAGTCGCTCGACGTGCGCGACGCTCAGGTGAAGGCGACGCTCGCCGCCGTGTACAGCCGAGCCGGCATCACCGATCCCGCCCCGCTCGCCCTCGCCGACGCCGCGCTGAAGGACAGCGACCGGCCCGCGGCGCTCGTGCGGCAGAAGCTCATCGGCGTGTACGCGCGGGCCGGACTGACGGCCAAGGCGCTGGCGCTTGTCGAGCAGACCGACCTCAAGGCGCCGATGGCGACCGAAGTGCTCGGACCGGCCAAGACCATCAACTTCTACGACCCGGCGCTGCTGGGCGAGTTGGCCGCCCTCTATCGGCACGCGAGCCGCGTGGCCCTCGAGCGGGCGGCGGCCGACGCGCGGCTGAAGGGCACGGCGGAGTACTACCTCGGCGCCGCGTTTCTGGAGTCCGGCGATGCCGAGCGCGCGCTGCAGGCCACGCGCGCGTTTCTGGCCGTGCCCGGCGTGCCGCCGGCGTATCGCAATCGGGCACGCGTGCGCGAGGCGACGGCGCGCTCGCTGCTGGCGCGGCGCGCGGACGACGGCTCCGTGTGGGCGGAGGTGGCACCCGACACGGTCGCCGATCCGGAGCTGCTGGCGGACATCGTGGCCGCGTGCGTGCGGTATCGACTGCAGTGTGCGGCCATCGAGCCGCGCGCCGTGCGCGCGGCCGAGGCCGGCGAACGGCGCAAGATGGCTGCCCTCAACTTCGCCCTGGGCACCTATCACCTGCGCAAGGGCGACGTGCCGCGCGCCGTCGCCTACCTGGAATCCGCACGTGACAAGACCAACAAGAACCGGATCGAGGCGAACGATCCGCTGCTCCTCGTGACGCTGGCCGAGGCGTACTACCAGAGCACGCAGTTCTCCGAGAGCCTCGAGATCTACTTCGAGATGAGCCGGCAGTTTCCCGTGGTGCGCGGGCTCCAGGAGACGCTGCAGGGCGTGTACGCGATGACGCACAAGAGTGCGGGCGACGTGAAGATCTTCTGACGAGGCGTCCATGAACAGACTATCCCGGATCGCGCCGCTGCTCCTCACCCTGGCCCTGCTGGCGACGGTGCCGTCCGTCTCCCCGGCCGCCCCGAAGAACGACGGCCGGCCCGACGGCGGCGCGCTCGCCTACGGCGAGTACGGCCGGCCGGCCACGCTCGATCCGATCACCAGCAACGAGATGATCTCGCTGCGGATCAGCGAGCTGGTCTTCAACGGCCTCGTCGGCATCGACGAGAAACAGGTGATCGTTCCCGAGCTCGCGGAGCGCTGGGAGACGAGCAAGGACGGCCGCACGTACACCTTCTTCCTGCGCAAGGACGTGCGCTGGCATCCACGCGAGGGTGAGGCACCCAAGCCGTTCACGGCCGACGACGTCATCTTCACGTACAACATCATGATGCACCCCAAGACGATCACGCCCCTGAAGGTGCGCTACGAGTTCATCGACAAGGTCGAGAAGGCGGACGACGCCACCGTGCGGTTCACGCTCAAGCGCCCCATCCTGAACGCGCTGGCGAAGTTCAGCTTCAAGATCATTCCCGCGCACGGGCCGGCGAACCCGCAGTTCCTCACGCGTGAGGATCCCTTCGTGCGCGCGCCGATCGGCACGGGCCCGTACGTCGTCAAGGGCGTCACCGGCGACCGTGAGATCGTGCTGATGGCCAACGAGGACTACTTCAAGGGTCGCGCGCACATCAACAAGTTCGTCTCCCGGCCGTTCGCGGACCAGAACATCATGACGCAGGCGATGATGTTCAACGCCATCGACATGCTCGTGCTGGTCAACCCGCGCGACCTGCCCGAGCTGCAGGGCGACACGCGCTTCGTGCTGCAGCCGTACAACGCGCTGTCGTATGCGTTCTTCGGCTACACCCTGCGCAACCCGCTGCTGGCCGACAAGCGCGTGCGCCGCGCCTTCACGCACGCCGTGAACCGGCAGGAGATGCTCGACTCGTTCTTCAACGGCCAGGGCACGATCATCTCGGGCCCCTTCGCGCCGGGCAGCTGGGCGTACAACCTCGACGTGCACCTCAAGGGCATCGGCGTCGGCGTGAAGGTCGAGTTCAAGGAGTGGCAGGCGTGGAAGGAGGCCGTCTTCGTCGAGCACGACTTCGACGTGATCCTGGCCTCGTGGGTGTTCGACGACTCCGCGGACATCTCCTCGCTGTTCCATTCGGCCGAGATCGGCGCCTGGAAGAACAACTTCGGCGGCTACTCGAACCCCGAGGTGGACGGGCTCATCGTCGAGAGCAAGCTGACGCTCGACCACGAGAAGCGGCGCACGATCAACCGCAAGCTGCACACGCTGCTGGCGGACGAGGCGCCGTACACGTTCCTGTGGACGCTGACGAACTACAGCGGCTACCACAAGAAGCTGCGCCGGGTCGCGATTCATCCCTACAAGTTCTTCTCGTTCGCGGATGAATGGTTCATCCCGGTCACGGAGCAGAAGTAACGACACGCCTCGCGGCGCTCCGGCGCGTCGGCGCGATGGCCGCCCGGGAGCTGGCGCTGACCGCGCTGCTGCTCCTGGGCGTCAGCCTCGTCGTCTTCGTCATCCTGAACCTCTCGCCGGGTGATCCCTTCAGCGTGCTGCTCGAAGGGCAGGCGCCGGGGCACGCCGCGCGCGCGTCGGTGCATGAGGCGCTCGGCGTTCCCACCACCTGGTACGGGCGTTATCTCGCGTGGCTCGGCAACATCGCCCGCGGCAACCTCGGTACCTCGATCCGCACCGGCGTGCCGGTGGCCGGCGAGATCGCGCGAGCCGGACCGAACACGCTCTATCTCACGCTCGGCTCGCTGCTCGTCACCCTGCTGCTCGCGGTGCCCGTCGCGCTCTATTCCGCCTCGCGCGCGGCGGGGGCGCTGGCGCGGGGCCTCAGGCTCGCCGTCTATCTGGTCTCCGCGGTGCCCGTGTTCTGGCTCGGCTACGTGGTGATCTATCTCTTCATCCACCGCTTCGGCGTCTTCCCGCTCCTGTCGGGCAGCGCCGAGCCGGCGCGTCACGGCTGGCTCTACGGGCTGCTGCCGATCGTCGTCCTCGGTGTCGCCAACGGCACGGTGAGCGAGGTGACGCGACATCTGCGCGGCGAGCTCGGGCGGGTCCTGACCGAGGACTACATCCGCACCGCGCGCGCGAAGGGCGCGCCCGTCTGGCGACACGCGTTCAAGGAAGGGTTCCTGCTGCCGATGACGGAGATGATCGCCTCCAAGATTCCGTTCGTGATCGGCGGCGCCATCATCGTCGAGCAGGTGTTCAACTGGCCGGGTCTCGGTCGGATGGTGTGGCAGGCCGCACAGGATCGCGACTTCCCGGTGATCATGGGCATCGCGCTCGTCGCGGCCGCGTTCGTCCGGCTGGCCAGCCTGCTGCGCGCTGTGATCTATGCCGGCGTGAACCCGCGCACGGCGACGGACTGAAGAGCACGTGCGACGCTACCGTGAGTCCACCGGCGAGGTCGCGGAGCGCTCGGAGCGCTCGCGCTGGCGAGCCGCCACGCTCACCGACCGCGCGGCCATCGGCTATGGCCTGCTGGTCGTCGGACTGGTCGCGGTCTCGTACGTGCTCGGCGCCGTCGGCTGGCTGCCCGACGATCCGTCGCGCATGGACATGGCGCGCCTCAACGCGCCGCCCGGCGCCGGTCACCTGCTCGGCACGGACTTCCTGGGCCGCGACATCCTCTCGCGGCTCATCGTGGGCATTCAGGCGTACTTCCTTCCGGGACTGCTCGCGGTCGCGATCTCGCTCGCGCTCGGCATCACGGGCGCGCCGGCGATCGCGTCGATCATCGCGGGCAAGATCCAGTTCTTGCGCCAGAAGAGCTTCATCGAGGCCGCACACGTGCTGGGCCTGCCCACGCGCGTGATCGTGGCCAAGCACATCCTCTGGTACAACTGCGCGCCGCTGCTGATCATCCAGGCCACGCTCGGGATGGGCGAGGCGATCCTCGTCGAGACGAGCCTGAGCTATCTCGGCTTCGGCGTGCAGGAGCCGACGGCGTCGTGGGGCAACATGGTGCAGGCGGGGGCGAACTACTTCTTCCACGGAAAGTTCTGGCCCTCGACGGCGCCGGCGCTCGCGATCCTCGGCACCATTCTCGGTTTCCATCTCCTCGGCGACGGTCTGAACAGGCTCCTCGAGCCCAAGAGCGCCTCGTGACGCGCCCGCCGCTGCTCGAGATCCAGGACCTCCGGACGTACTTCTATTCGCGCGCCAAGGAGGCGTTCATCCGCTCGGTGGACGGCGTCAGTCTCGCCATCGCGCCCGGTGAAACGCTCGGTGTCGTCGGCGAGAGCGGCAGCGGCAAGAGCGTGACCGCACTGTCGATCCTGGGCCTCGTGGGCGGGAACCCGGGCGTGATCACCGGCGCGGTCCACTTTGCCGGCGGCAACGGCGCGTCCGGCCCGCGCAACCTGCTCGCCGACCTCGAGCGCTACGTCAGCCTGACGAAGCACGACGGCCGCATCGTCGCCGTCGCGAAGGACGAGCCGGGATGGCGAGCGCACGTCGAACGCGCGCTGGCCCGCGTCCGCGGCAAACAGATCGCGATGATCTTCCAGAATCCGAAGTCATCGCTCAATCCGTTCGTCACGGTCGGGCAGCAGATCAGCGAGGCCGTCCGCCTGCACACGGGTGTGACGCACGCGAGCGAAGCGAAGGAGCGCGCGCTCGGCTGGCTCGAGCGGGTGCGGATGGACTCGCCGCGCCTGCGCTTCGATCAGTACCCCGACGGCCTGTCGGGCGGCATGTGCCAGCGCGCGATGATCGCGATGGCCCTGGCCTCCGAGCCGTCGCTGCTCATCGCCGACGAGCCGACGACGGGACTGGATGCGACGATCCAGTCGCGCATCGTCGCACTGCTGGCCGAGCTGAAGTCGGAGTTCGGCGTGACGACGCTGCTCATCACGCACGACATCCGCGTCGTCTCGCGGCTCGCAGACACCGTGGCCGTGATGTACGGCGCGACGGTGATGGAGCATGGTCCGGCGCGCGACGTCCTGGCGCCGGGCGTCGAGCCCAAGCACCCGTACACGTCGGCGCTGCTCGCGTCACTGCCGAGCACGCAGACCAACGGCCGGCGCCACGCGGTCGATGGTCGGCTTCCGGTTATTCGCGGCGAGGTCGTCGACACGATGAACGTCCCGCGCGGGTGCCGCTTCCATGCACGCTGCGATCGCATCACCGACGCGATTCGGGCACGCTGCATGGGCGAGGAGCCGGCGCTGGCCACGGTCGCGGCGGGCCACCGCATGCGCTGCCATCTCCATCCCGGCGAGGCGCGCGGTGGCTAGGCCGCTGCTCGAGGTCACCGACCTCCGCAAGCAGTACCAGGCGCGCGCCGGCATGCTCGCCGCGCTGCACGGCCGCACGCGCTCCGTCCCGGCGGTCGACGGCGTCAGCTTCGGGCTCTCGGAGCACGAGACGCTCGGGCTCGTCGGCGAGTCCGGCTGCGGCAAGACGACGATCGGCCGCATCGTCCTGGGCGTCACGCCGGCGTCGTCGGGGCGCGTAGTGTTCGACGGCCACGAGATCACGGCGCTGCGGCCGCGCGCGCTGCGGCCGCTGCGCAAGCAGATGCAGATGATCTTTCAGGATCTCGACGCCGCCCTCAATCCGCGGATGCGCGTCCGCGACATCCTGCGTGAGGCGATCACGCTGCACCATCGGCTGGAGCAGACGGAGGTGGCGCGGCGGACGTCCGAGCTGCTGGATCAGGTGAATCTGAAGTCGGCCAAGCTCGCGAGCTTCCCGCACGAGCTGTCCGGCGGCGAGAAGCGTCGCGTGGGCATCGCGCGCGTGCTCGCCGTCGGCGCGCGCTTCATCGTGGCCGACGAGCCCACCAGTGCGCTCGACGTCTCGATCCAGGCGCAGATCGTCAACCTGCTGCGCGATCTGCAGACGCGTCTGGGTCTGTCGTATCTCTTCATCTCGCACGATCTGGAGGTGGTGGAGCTGGTGAGCCACCGCGTGGCCGTGATGTACCTCGGCCGGATCGTCGAGATCGGGCCCGCCGAGCGCGTGGCGCGGGCCTCGCGCCATCCCTACACCTCGATCCTCTGGTCGTCGCTGGTCGAAAAGCGCAGTGACGAGGTCGCGCGCAACGGTGCTGCCGCCTGGGGCGTCTTCGACTTCGAGCGCCCCGGTCAGGGGTGTCGCTTCGCGCCGCGCTGTCCGGTCTACGAGGCGGCGGGGCGTCCGGCGATCTGCACCGATCCAACGAGCGAACCAACTCTGCGCGATGTCGGCGACGGGCAGAGCGTCGCCTGCCACTTTCCGCTCGCGCGCTGAGCCGGCGCGCGCTATCGATCGCGCGCGTTCGGTTAGCGGTCTTCGACGAAGCGCAGCATGTCCGGCAACCCCGTGGCAGCCGTGACGCCGCCGTCGACGACGATCGCGGCGCCGGTGATGAACGACGCCTCGTCGGACGCGAGGAACAGCACGGCGTGGGCGACTTCGTCCGCACGACCGAGGCGCCCGAGCGGATGCGCCGCCGCGTGTGCGGCGCGAAGCTCGTCGGCGCGGTCCTTCGCGAGAAGCTCGGTGGCCCGCGTGTCGATCGCCCCGGGACACACGCAGTTCACGCGGATCCCGTCCCGCGCGTACTCCACGGCCGCTGTGCGCGTCAGGTTGATCACGCCCGCCTTGGCAGCGTTGTAAGACGCCATGCCGACGTCGCCTCCGAGCCCGGAGATCGACGCCGTGTTGACGATCGCGCCGCCTCCGAAGCCGCGCAGCAGCGGCACCGAGAGCTTGATGCCGAGGAACGTGCTCGTCAGGCACACGTCGAGCACGCGGCCCCAGCTGTCGATCGCGATGTCTTCGAGGCGCGCGGGCTCGGCGAGCCCCGCGTTGTTGAACACGACGTCGAGGCGGCCATACGTCTGGACGGCGAGATCGAGCGCCGCCTGCACGCCGTCCATACTCGCGGCATCCATCTTGATGCTGACCGCACGACCACCGGCAGCGCTGATTCCGTCGGCTACCGCGGTGGCGCGGCGGCCGCTGATGTCAGCGACGACAACGCCGGCGCCTTCGCGCGCGAATCGCGCGGCCGTCGCGGCGCCGATGCCCGCGCCGCCAGCGGTCACGACCACCACCTTCGCTTCGAAGCGTCCGGCGCGTCCCCCGTCGCTCATCGCCGCCACTATGCCTACAATCGCGTTCGGTGAAAAGCCATCGCCCTCGCGCCGAGCTGCGAACCGGCGCGGGCTCGCGTGATGCCGTGGCATAGTGACCAAGTGCGGAGGCAACCGCGCTGCCTTCGCGTGGTGCTCACGCTCGTCTGCGCCGTCCTCTCCGCGTGCTCACTCCAGGTCGAGGAGTCGGACGTCGCCGGCGTCTACGTCGCGCACTTCAAATCCGGGAGCGAAAAACTTCAGCTCCAGCGCGACGGGAGCTTCGTCCAGCAAATGCCGGTACAGGGCGTCGAGACACGAAACTTCGGCACCTGGACGTACGAGCGGACGGATGGCGTCGTCGCCGTCATCCACCTGACCGATTGCCTGGCCGTTAGCGACGGCTTCGGAGATATCCGCGCA
>QHSO01000299.1 GCA_003220475.1 Candidatus Rokuibacteriota bacterium
GAACACGCGCTCGTCCGCGGCGCCGCCGTTCGTCCGCGCGACGCCCTTGCCGAGCCAGGCGGTGATCTGAAAGTTCTCCTCGACGGTCAGGTCGGGGAAGATGCCGCAGTCCTCCGGCGCATAGCCGATGCCGAGCCGCGCGCGTTCGTGCGCGGGCAGCCGCGTGATGTCCCGGCCCTTGAAGCGCACGGTGCCGCTGCGCGGCGCCAGCAGCCCCATGATCGTGTCGATCGTCGTCGTCTTGCCGGCGCCGTTGCGGCCGACCAGACAGACGGCCTCGCCGGCGCCGACCGCGAGGGAGATGGACCGTAGGACCTGCGCGGGGCCGCGGTACGTCTCGACGTTCTGCAGCTCGAGCATCGGCTCCGGTCGACCCGCCGCCGATCCCGGTGCAGTCATGGCTGCGGCTCCGGCGTGCCGATCAGCGTCGTGATCACGCGCTCGTTGCGGCGAATCTCGTCCGGCGTGCCATCGGCGAGAATCGTCCCCTGGTGCATGGCCACGATGCGGTCGGAGTACGAGAAAACCACATCCATATCGTGTTCGATGATCGCGGCCGAAATGCGCTCGGATCGAACGACCCGCGAGATGGTGTCCATGATCGGGGATTTTTCACGCGTGCTGACGCCACTGGTCGGCTCGTCGAGGAAGAGCAGCTTGGGCTTCAGCGCGTAGGCGATGGCAACGTCGAGCAGCTTGCGCTCGCCCTGCGAGAGCCCGCCGGCGAGCGTGCGCGCCTTCGCTTCCAGCCGAAAGAGCGCGAGCACCTCGGTGGCCTCCGCCCACACCGGGCGGTCGGCATCCGCCAGCGACAGCAACCGCCGCGTCTTGCCCTGGCGCGAGAAAATGGCGAGCGCGACGTTGTCGAGCGCGCTGAGCTGATCGAAGAGGTTCACGAGCTGAAACGACCGCGCGATCCCCCCGCGGATGCGCTCCTTCACCGGCTGCTGAGTGACGTCCTGGCCACGCAAGAGGATCTGGCCCTCGTCGGCCGTGAGCAGTCCGCTGATCAGGTTGACCAGCGTCGTCTTCCCGGCGCCGTTGGAGCCGATGAGGGCGAGCACCTCACCCTCCTGCACGCGGAAGTCGACGCGGTCCACCGCCCGGAACTCGCCGAACTGCTTCACGACGCCCCTAGTCTCGAGCAGCACGCTCATCGGGACGCTCCCTGGGGCTGCGCGGCCTCACGCCGGCGGCCGAGCAGGCGCTCGGCGGTTCCGACGATGCCCGTGGGCAGCGAGAGCACGAGCACGACGAGGATGACGCCCAGAAAGAGCTGCCAGTAGACGGTGTAGCCCACGGCGTAGCTCTCGAGATAGTTGTAGACGACGGCGCCGACGATCGGGCCGACGAAGGTGCGGAACCCGCCCAGCACGGCCATGAAGACGATCTTGCCCGAGAAGGTCCAGTGCAGGATGTCGGGCGTGGTGAGGCCGTTGAGCGGCACCCAGAGCGCGCCGGCGACGCCCGTGAACACCCCCGAGAGCATGAAGGCCACCCAGCGATAGCGCCAGATCGGGATGCCGATGAACTGCGCGCGCGTCTCGTTGTCGCGGATCGCCTGGAGCGCGCGGCCGAACGGCGAGTTCACGATCACCCACATGATCGCCACGCACACCAGGAACAGCGCGAGCACGTAGTAGTAGTAGGCGTGGGCGAGGAACGCGATCTTGTCGCCTTTGCCGGTCACCACGCCGAGCAGCGTCGGCGTCGGCACGCGCAGCCCGTCGGTGCCGCCGGTGACCCAGAAGAACTTGAAGGCCAGGCTCCAGAGCACCTGCGAGAGTGCCATCGTGAGAATGCCGAAGAAGATCCGCGTGTAGCGCACGCAGGCGACGCCGAAGACCGCGGTGACGAGCACGGAGGCGACGATGGCGCCGAGCAAGTGCAGCTCCATCGAGACGACGCCGAGGTACTTCACCATCATCGCCACCGCGTAGGCGCCGACGCCGAAGTAGGCGGAGTGCCCGAACGACAGCAGCCCCGTGTAGCCGAGCAGCAGGTTGAAGCCGAGCGCGGCGATGGCCATCACCAGGCCGTAGGCGAGCAGAATCGTCTGGTACTGGTCGGCCACCCACGGCAGCACGAGCAGCACGACCAGCACCGGCACCGCGTACCAGAGACGCCGCATCGGCGAGCGCACCGGCACGACGACCGTGCTCACCGTGCTCATGCGCGCCCGAACAGCCCGGCCGGCCGCACGAGCAGCACGGCCGCCGCCATCAGGTAGAGCACGGCCAGCTCGACCTCGGGAAACCACGTGATGCCCGCCTCGCGCACGACCCCGACGATCAGCGCACCGAGCAGCGCGCCCTCGAGGCTGCCGAGGCCACCGATCACGACGACGATGAAGGACAGGATCAGCGCGTCCACGCCCATGCCGAGCACGGCGGACTGGCTCGGCACGATG
>QHSO01000119.1 GCA_003220475.1 Candidatus Rokuibacteriota bacterium
AGGCGCGCCCCGATTCACTCGGGGCGCGCCGAGCGCTGGGGGGTTTGGGGGGCCCTTTCGGGGCCCCCCATGTCCTAGGTCGCGTGAACGATCAGCCAGACGTTGAAGGCGATGAACGCCGCCACCGACACGGTCGAGATGAGGATGTAGGTCGCGAACAGCGCGTCCTTGCGGGTGAAGCGCCGCGACGGGCGCCCGCGCATCAGCGCGCCCGCGTACGCGAGGGCGTCCTGCTTGAGCGTGGGAATCCCGAGCAGGTCGACCAGCACGTGGTAGCCGTCCATCTCGATGAAGCAGAACGGATAGAGCGCCACCACGAACGCCTGCCACTGGATCATCCCCGACGCGGCGGCGAAAGCCTGCAGGAACGAGCCCGTCGATGCGTACAGGGCGACGATGATCCATGCCGAGCCGAGCACCAGGTGCACGAGCGCGCCCGAGACCGCGGTCACGACGCGCGCGCGCCGGCTGCCCATGAAGATGTCTGTGACGTCCACATAGAACGTCGGCACGAACCCGTGCAGAAAGGTGAAGCCGAACTCGCGCACGCGCCGGCCGTAATGCACCAGCGCCAGGCCGTGGACGAGCTGATGGGCGCCGACGGTGAGCAGGAACAGCAGCTTCACGGAGACGACGGCCATCAGCGGGCTCTTGCCGAATCCCGCAACGACCCGCTCGGCGTGGGGCCACAGCCGTACGCCGGCCGCGAGGCCGACGACGGCCAGCAGCACGCACGCCAGCACCGCGGTGCGCGTGAAGAGCAGGAAGCCGCCCCACCGATAGATGCGATCGAAGACGGACTGCACGTTGCGACTCGAGATGTTGATGCGCTCGAGCGCAAACAACGCCGTCTCCGCCATCTTCACGACGGGCTGCCGCCGGTGTCGCGCGAGGGCCTGTCGCAGACGCGAGCGCGGCGTCATGGTCAGCAGCTGCGCCCGCTGCAGCTTGCGGATCAACATCGGAATGATGTCGAAGTCGAACTGGCCATATCGCAGCACGTAGGCGGTGGCGATCTGCTGCAGCGACGTCTGGCCGTCCATGTGCTCCCACAGGAACTTCTCGGGCTCGGAGACGAGCAAGAAGCGGTCGGTGGCGGTGTTCTTGAGGATGAACGAGCGCTGGCCGTCCACGCGCGAGGCGACCTCCGCCAGCTCGTACGAACCCTCGGGCACCCGCTGTGGTCGCGACTGGACGAACGCGACGCCGCTGCCGATCTCGCGGACGTCGAAGCCATCCGCGGCGTCCTGGTGGCGGACGAGCAGCTCCAGCCGCGCACGGCGCGGCGGCGCTTGCGGCACCTCGCTCATGGGTGCGTCTCTACGTCCAGGCCCGTCGCTTCGAGGCCCCAGCGGGTGACCTCCGCCACGAGATCGCCGGAGGCGCGCAGCCGCTCGATGAAGATCAGCACGAGCGACTCGAAGAACGCGGCCGCCGCGCGCGGGTTGACCTCGGTCAGCTTGGTGAGCGCGGGGCGATCGAGGATGAGCAGCACCGCGTCGGTGTCGGCCTGGATGGTGGCCGAGCGCGGCGAGCGATCGAAGAGCGCCATCTCTCCGAAGAAGTCGCCCGGACCGACACGTGCCAGCACCTGCTCCACGCGGCCGGTCACCGCCTTCGAGATCACGAGGGAGCCCGAGCGGACCAGGAACATCTCGTCACCAGTGTCGCCCTCGCGCAGCAGGACCTGCCCGCGCTTGAGCGCACGTTCGCGCAGGCTGTCGGCGAGGACCCCCAGCTCGGGGGCTTCGATGTTGCGAAACAGGCGCACGCTCCTGAGAAAGGCGAGCGTGTCGGAGCTACTCACTGCGCGCCTCTGGCGTGGCCTAGGTGGCCACGCGTCGGAGGAGCGCTGTGCGCAGGGCCGCGGCGCGCTGGCCGCCCGTGGCCTGGCCGAGTCGGGCGAGCGCGCCGAGGACGGTGGCGCGCTCGTCGTCGGTCAGCTCGTACTCGGCGAGAATCGACTCGGGCGTGCGCTGCAGATCGGCAAGGAAGTCGGGATCGATCATCGCGCGTCCGACCAATTCGATAAGCCGTTGGGCCATGGCGCTGGCGATCATATCAGAGTGGTCGAGGGCGAAAAAGGTCCTGCCCCCACACCAGCGCCGTCGCGGCGACGGCGGCCGCGAGCAAGGCCGCCAGCGTCATCCACGGCCGCGCCGGGCGCGCTTCGGGCGGCGCCTCGACGCGAACGCGCGCGAGCGCCGGCCGCGACGTCCACTCGGCGCGGTCGAGCGGATCGGCGCCGGGCCGTACCGCTACCAGGGCAAGCGTCACGTCGTCCGGCGGTCCCGCGCGTCGCCAGACGCCGCGCGCGCTCTCACCGCCACCGAGTCGCGCCCGAAACGGCACCGGCCGCGGCGCCCACTCGCCCTCGGGACCGAGGAAGGCCGCCCGCTCGGTGAACAGCCACACGATGTACACGTCCCACGGCCCGCCGGCCCGCGCGCGCGGCGTGACGTCGATCGCGACCGGCTCGCCCGCGTCGACCGTGGTCGGCGTCGCGCTCAGCGAGAACGGCGCCGCGGGGAGCGCGGCCTCCGCGGACGTCGCCGCGAGCATGAGCACGGCGGCGAGCACAACCGCCGCGCGGCGCCGTGCGATGAGCAACGCGCCGACGATGAGCAGCGCACCGAGCGTCACCGCCGCGCCGGAGACGAGCCCGCGCGGGGTGAAGGTGAACTCGACTTCGTGGGGGCCGGGCGGCAACGCGACCGCGCGAAACGCGTGATCGGCGCGGCGGACGACGACATCGCGGCCGTCGATCCGCGCGCGCCAGCCGGGAAACCAGGTGTCGGTGAGCACGAGCCACGCGGGCGTCGCCGTCGACACCGCCACCACGACACGCGCCGGCTCGTCGATCAGCATGCGCACCTGAGGCGCGACGGCGCTGCGTGGCCCGGGCGCGACGACACTGCGCGAGTCCGGGGCGACGCCGCGCGACGCGATCGGATCGGTCTCACCGGCAGCGGGCGCCGCGCAATCGGCCAGTACGACTTCGTCCGCGCCGATCGCTCGAGCCCGCAGCAGCGCGAGCGCCTCGCGATCGTCCGCGCAACGCGCGCGCGACACGACGAACGCCCGCGGCAACGCCGTGGGATCCTCGAAAATGCGCGCGTCGGCGCCGTCGTAGACCGCACGCAGCGCCGGCTCGGCCGACGCCGCTCGCGGCGGCAGCACGATGAAGCGCACGCCGAGCAAGGCGCGGGTCGGAGCCAGCAGCACGGAGACGGCGGGCAGCGGCTCGCTGCCGTGCAGCGCCAGCGTGTTCTGTCGAAAGCCGGCGACGAGCGCGCCGCCGGTGCCGATCGGTCCCGCGACCTCCGTGATACGCCGAGGCGAGAGGCCGTCGTAGCCGTGCGCCTGTCGCAGACCAAAGAGCAGCCCCACCTGATCCGCGATCACCACGCGCGCGGAGCCGACGTGCGCTTGCAGCCATGCCACCGCGGGCGGAGTCGGATAGAGCCAGCGCGCGTCGCGAACCGGCAGATACGTGGCGAGCGGCGCGAGCGTCGCCAGCTGGACGGCGACGAGCGCGACGCCCCAGCGCGCGTCGCCGGTGACGAGCCAGCGACGCAGGAGCCAGGCGGCGGCGGTGAGGCCGGCGAGAGCCGCGACATACTGGGCGGCAAGTGACGGCCGCACGGCGAGCGCCGCCGGCTCTCCTGACGCGAGCGTCACTGCGATGAGTCCCGCACCCGCCAGCGCGATGAACCACGCGCGCAGCCGAACGAGCTGCGAGGCGTACGACGACTCGCCACGAGCCACCGCATCGACGCCGAACGCGCCGAGCGTCACCAGCGCGAAGACGAGCACCGGCATGAGGCGAAGGTTGCTGCCGAACGCGATCAGAGGCGCCGGCGCGACGGCCGCGAGCGCGCCGTAGTGCACGAGGCCGGCGACCAGCGCGAGCCCGACGAAGAACCGCGCGGGCAGTCGCCGCCACATCGCCGCCGCCAACGGCAGCGCGGCCAGCGGCACGAGGCCGACGTAGGTGGAGGTGATGTTGAATTGCCAGACGGACCACGTGGACGAACCCGTGCCGAAGAAGTACGGCATGAGCGCGGTGACCATCGCGCGCGGCGGCACGGCCAGCGGCGGCGTCCACGTGCTGCGAAACGCATAGACGGTGCTCTCGCGCACGTAGTCGAGCGCGGGCAGCGCCTGCGCGGCCGTCAGCGCGACGCCGAGCGCGACACCGCCGACCACGCGCGCCAGGAACGCCGGCGCTCCGGCGCGCCACGGCGCGCGCGCCAGCGCCCACGCCGCCGTCGCCGCGAGCGCCTGCAGCGCCGCCTGCGGATAGCCGGCGAGGAGATCGAGCGCGACGGCGAGCGCGAGCAGCGCCACGAGTCGGCGATCGCCGCGCGCGCGTATGCGGTCGACGAGCCCGAACAGCACCGGCAGAAACGGCATCGTGCTCGCGAACGTCCACGGTAGCCACGCGATCACCGTCGTCGAAAACATGAACGCCGTGGCGCCGACGCAGGCGGCGAGTGGCCGCAGCGCCAGCCCGCGGAGGAACCAGTACATCGCGAGTCCCGCCGCGATGACCTTGACGATGGCCGGCAGCGTGAGCGCGAGCGTCGGCGGCAACGCCCACCCGAGCCACGTCAGTGGAAACAGGCACGCGGTCTGCGGATTGGAACAGAACGGCGCGCCGGCGTACGCGTATGGATTCCAGAGCGGCGGCCGCCCCGCACGAACCTCGCGCGCCGCCCAGAGCGTCCACGGATGAAACACCTGCGTGACGTCGCCGAGCGCCTGATTCGGCTGTACCGGACCGGGCGCGATCGCGCGCCACGGCGCGGTCGTGAAGAGGTTGTCGAGCGGCGAAAGCGTGTAGCCGGGACGCAGCGCCGGCGCGAACCACAGCAGCGGCACGACGACGAGGAGAACGACAGCCGCGCGGTCGGGGTGGCGGCGGACCAGGACCCCGAGCGCCGTCATGCCGACATGGTACGCTTGGCGCTTGCTGGAGGTGCCACGTTGCGTGCGAGAAGGCTGCTGAGCACGGTGCTCGTGATCATCGCGTGGACGTCGCTGGTGGCGGCCGCGCCCCCGCCACCGCTCGTGTCGTACAGCAAGGGCGCGTTCGAGACCGCCCAGGCCGAGAACCGGCCCATCGTCGTGTTCGTTCACGCCTCGTGGTGCGTGACCTGCCGCCGGCAGCAGCCGATCGTGCAGGAGCTCGCCTCCGACGGCACGTTCAAGGGCAAGAGCCTCGTCGTGTTCGTCGTCGATTACGCGGACAAGACGACGCTCAAGGGGCTGAACGTGGTCGACCGCAGCACGCTGGTCGCCTTCCACGGTAAGAGCGAGCGCGCACGCTCCTCGTTCAGC
Organism: Candidatus Rokuibacteriota bacterium; assembly: GCA_003220475.1. Classification (GTDB taxonomy): domain Bacteria; phylum Methylomirabilota; class Methylomirabilia; order Rokubacteriales; family CSP1-6; genus AR12. The sequence goes on from QHSO01000119.1 coordinate 5,344, forward strand.
ACCGACCCCGCCGAGATCCGCGCGCTCTTCACGAGCGCCCTGTAGGCGCCGCCGCCCGCATGGGCGCCTGTATCCTCGGCTTCGCCGCCGGCGCGCTGGGGACGTTGTCGCCGTGCGTGCTGCCGCTGCTGCCGCTGGTGGTCGCCGGCGCCGTCGAGCGTCATCGCCTCGGACCGCTCGTCCTCGCCGCGGGTCTCGCCGCCTCCGCCACGATCGTTGGCCTCAGCGTCGCGCTGCTCGGCTTTAACCTCGACCGTGACGTCGTCCGGATCGTCGCCGGTGTGATCCTCGTCCTCGTCGGCGCCGTGCTGCTGGTCGCGCGGCTGGACACCGCGCTGTCGCGCGCGACGACACCGATCGCGGCGCGGGCGGCCGCCCTTCTGGCCCGCCTCGGCCCGCGCGGGCTGGCCGGTCAACTGTTGGTGGGCGCGCTGCTCGGCGCGCTGTGGACGCCGTGCGGAGGACCCACGCTCGGCGGCGCGATCGGTCTGGCGGCGCAGCGCCGCTCGCTCGGCGCCGCGGCGGCGGTGATGGCCGCCTACAGCGTCGGGGCGGTGGCGCCGGTGCTGCTGCTGGCGTATGGCTCGCGGCGGCTGGTAGCTCGGCCCGATCGCCTCGCGCGCGTGACGCGCGTCGGCAAACCGGCGGTCGGTGCGCTGCTCGTGCTGTTCGGCGTGCTCAGCGTCACCGGCGCCGACAAGGCGATCGAGACACGCCTGCTCGACGTGATGCCCGCGTGGCTCGTCGAGCTCACCACGCGATTGTGAAGCAGGCTAGCCACTCACCTCACGCGAGGTGATCTGGTACTTGAAGCTCGCGGGGTCGAGGCTGTCCTTGCGCCCCTCCGCGGTCTCCGCCTGTGGATACATGAGGAACGGCACGGGCGCGCCGGCGGAGTTCAGCAGCCGGACATCGTGGCCGTAGTTATACGCGAGCCAGTTCATCTCCCAGCCGCCGAACAGCTTCGTCCGCGCGCGCTGCGCCTTCGGATCCGCGAGCCCGTCCGGCAGCCCGCCGCCTTCCTCCAGGATCACCTTGCGGACGTCGGCGGGATCGACCGGAACCCAGCCGTAGCCATCCGCATAGAACTCGGCGCGGCAGTGCTGGGCTTTCGAGATGTCACCGCCCTTGCCGAGGCTCTTGAATTCGGCCGACTCGGCACAGCGGACGCCGTAAACGTCGCGCGCGGGAATCTTCGCCGCGCGCGCGAGCCCGACGAAGAGCGCGTTGAGGTCGGCGCACTTGCCGCCGAAGTAACGCGTCTCGAGCATCGTCTTGATATCACCCAGCCCGCACCCGCGCACCTTCGGGTCGCGGAAGGTGTTCTCGACGATCCATTCGTAGATGGCCTGAGCCTTGTCGGTATCGGAGGCGACGCCCTGCGTGATCCCTTGCGCCGTTTCCAGCACGATGCCGTCGGTGGGCAGCAGCTTCGTCGGCTCTAGATAGCGCGCCAGCACCGCGCGGTCCTCGCGCACCGCTTTCACCGGCGGCTTGGCCAGGTCCACCCCGCGGTCACGCGTGGCGAAGCGACTGGTGATCTCGACGACCGGCGCCTTCTCGGCGGCGGGCCACTCGGCGTACACGAGACCGACATCGTACTTGGGATCCTTCGCGACGCGGGTGACCGTGGCATTACCCGTCCACGTATCGCCGCCGCGCTTGAAGTAGTCGGTGTCGGTCAGCAGCGGCACCGGCACCCACACGCGCGTGACGCCGGTCGGGTTCGTCACCTCGATCCGCGTCACCGCTTCGAACTTTCGCCACGGATTGGCGGCTCTCGGCTCGGCGGCGCGCACCAGACGCGGCGCGACCCCGAGCGCGAGCGAGGCCGAAGCTGCGAGACTCGACTTCAAGAACGTTCGGCGTTGCATGGATACCCCCTGAGCTGGGCTGGGCAGAATCACTTGCCCCGTGTGATGCGAACTCAGAGGGTAAAGGTGCTCGCCGCGAGGTCAAATCGAACCTTCCGATATGAACGGGGCTGAGCTATCAGCCTTCGGACGACGTCTCCTCGAGAGGGCTGAGTCCCATCAGCTCACGGCTTCTGCGGATGAGGTCTTGAGATCTCCGGCTCAGGGCCTTGGCAGCTCGGACCGACTCGGCGCTGGTCAGGCGCATCCAGCAATGGCGATGGAACCGGTCGGTGTCGACGACCTCGGCGTCGTCCGAGGGCTCGACGACGCGGCTGCAATACGCGCACTTCGCGTTGGCCGGCGGCAGGCCCCACGTCAAGGTCGTCGTCTGGCGGCGGCAGCTCGCGCAGGTGGCCGTGGTCCTCGCGAAGGGCTCGTCGTGCCCGACGGTGGTCGTGACGACGCGGATCTCCACCAGGCTCACGGCGCAGGCAAACGCCAGGCAGGCATCGCACAACGGCTCGCCTGGGCACTGCTCGAGCAATCTCCGAACGGTTGTCGCCAGTTCCGTACGGGCGACTGTAGGACCCTGCTGCGGCCAGGTCAAGTACGTCGAGGCCTAATGCAGCAGGCGCGGCAGGCGATCGCTCCACTCGGCGAGCGCCGCGAGCGCGAGGGTCACGCCGACGGCCGGCAGGCGTCGCGCGACGGTCGGCCACGACGCCGACCCGACGGAGCCCGACGCCGACCACACCGCGGCGAAGCTGGCGAGCGCGATCCGCGGCAGCGCGGGGACACGCGCGCAGTACTCGGCGTACGCACGCCCGAATCGCTGGGCGAGCCACGCATCCTCGAGCGGCGCCGTCACGCGGAACAACGCGATCAACGCCGTGGGGACCACGAGCAGCGCGAGGCCGCTCTCGGCGATGAGGGCCGCACCGGTGCCGGTGAGCATGTTTGCCAGCGGCAGCGGATGGCGCATGAGCGCATACGGTCCGCTTGTCACGAGCCGCGTCGGGGGCTGGGCCGGGACGAGGCGCTGCCGGTCGCGGTGCGAGGTCGTCCAGATCCGGAGCGCCAGTCCGGTAGCCATGACCATGACGCCCAGCCCGTCCAGCACGAGGTCGAACGGTGTCCCCGCCACATCCAGGGGCGAGGCGAGGAACGGCACGATCACCAGCGCGAACGGCAGCACGTGTTGCCACCGATAGATCCAGACGCGCCACGGCGGTGGCACTGCGGCCGGCACGATGTTCTCGAGCGGATAACGCTCGTGCCACCAGGCGGCCAGCGCGAACACGGCGACGCCGAGCGCCGCGCCGCCGAACACGTCGAGCGGCCAGTGTACGCGCAGCATCATCCGCGAGAGTCCGACCAGCAGGATGATCACGATCGCGAGGCCGTAGAGCGCGCGCCTCGCCCAGCGTCCGGCCACGCCTTCGAAGAAGTAGCCGGCCATGAGATAGAACGCCGCGGCCGCCGCGGTGTGCCCGCTCGGGAACCCGAGGCGCATGCCCTCCGGGCGCGGTCGTCCGATCCCGAACTTGCCGAGGCCCTCGAGCGTCGTGACCGTGACCATCACGACGATCCACATCCACCACCGACGGAGGAACTGTCGCGGCAGCAGCACCACGAGGAACACCGCGAGGGGCAAGAGCACACCGGCGGCGCCGAGCCGTGTGAGCCTGCGCCAGGCGCTGCCGCTGGGGACCGAGACGATCACCCTCTCGTAGAGCGAGCGCTCCCAGGTCGGCACTCCGGTGAGCGACACCGTCAGCGCCGATGCGACGAATGCCGCCGCCGCAACGACAACGATCCAGGCCCAACGTCGTCCTGCGTCGCGCACGTGCGATGGTAGCACGCGGAATGCGGCACGCGAATTCCACCGGAGCGCTCGCGGCGAACCGCGGTATCCTGACGACGCGATGGCCGACCCCGTCGGCGATAGTCGGCGTACCGAGGAGTTCCCCGACCTTCACGGCGCCAGGATCCTCGTCCTCGAGGACGATCCGGACGCCTCCGAGCTGATCGTCGAAGCGCTGCGTCTGTGCAGAGCCCGCGTCTGGGCCGCGCAGATGGCCGAGCAAGCCCGGCCGCTGGTGGCCGAGGTCGTGCCGCAGCTGATCCTGTGCGACCTCGCCCTTCCGCGCGAGGACGGCATCTCGTTCGTGCGCTGGCTGCGCACGCAGCCGCTGGCGGGCGGCGGCAGCGCCGCTGTGGTGGCCTACACGGCGTACGACGACTATTTTCTGCGCGCGAGCAACGCCGACGGCTTCGCGGCGATCGTCAAGAAGCCCGCGGATCCAGGAATGGTCTGTCGAACCATCGCGGACCTCTTGCGCCCGCCATCGGCAACATCCAGGCGCTCCTGACCGCCGCGAGCGCGGTCAGCCTCTCAGCGCCGACGCCGCGAGATGCTCGAGGTACCTGAGATCGAACGGCTTCGGGAAGTAGCTGAAGGCGCCGTGCTTCAGGGCCTCCGCCGCGATCGCCGTGTCGCGGTTCCCGGTGATCGCGATGATGGGGATGGTCGGATCGAGCTGCTTCACCGCCTTGAGCACGTCGACGCCGTTGATGCCCGGCATCGCGACGTCGAGGAAGATCAGATCCGGATGCGTCGCGCGCACCAGCTCGAGCGCGCGCTTGCCGTCACGCGCCGAGGTGACGTCGTAGGTCGTCGCCAGGTGCTCTTGAAGGATGTCGATGATGCTCTGCTCGTCGTCGACCACGAGGATTTTTCGCCGCGGCGCCTCACCGTGGGGCATGGTGCATCATAGCGTGCCGCCGCTTGAATCCGGCACCTCAACAGGTAACCATGACGAGAGCGGGCAGCAATCAGGACAGACGGGACGGCGCTGAGAGGCTCGAAGCGATTGTGGTGACCCCGGCGGGATTCGAACCCGCGATCTCGACCTTGAAAGGGTCGCGTCCTGGGCCTGGCTAGACGACGGGGTCGCGACGGCCAGTATACCGCGCGCCGCGCGCGTAACCGCGGCGCGACGCGCGGTGGAAACCGTTACTGGGCCTTGGCGACGTTCGTGCGGACCTGGACCGTCTGCGAAACGCTGTAGCGCGGCGACTCGCCGACCCAAATCTGGATCGGCCCCGACGGTGATTCGACGACGAGGAGACCGCGGTCCACGCCCATGATGCGGCCGGTCACCACGGCGGAATCGCCGGGTTGGCTGGACATCGATGCCGAGGAATCAGTCGGCGCCGACGCGCCGGAGCGTGACGCGGGCACCATGTCGACGGGCTGAACGGCCATCGTCACGCGAACCTTGTCGCCCGTGGCGAAGCGCTGGCTGGCGCCGGCGGCGGCCCACACGTGGAGCGCGCCGCGCTCGGAGTCGATCGACAATCGACCCGCCGGATCGACGGCGGTCACCGTACCCATCGACGTTTGCTCGTTCGCTTGACCGCGCGGCACCGGCGTCATCGCGACGGCCGGCGCGATCGTGCTCGGCAGATCGGCGGGCGGCGCGAGCTGACCGCGGATCGTCGCGGTCTGGTGCAGCTGCAGTCTGCGGATCTGGTCGGGCGTTGTTTTCACGCGGACATCTTGAACGCCGCGTCGCAGCGTGACCGTGTTCTCGCGCTCATCCCAGGTCCACACCTCTCCCGTGAACGTGTCTGCCGGCGGCGAGGCGGGAGCCTGCGCGGTCGCGGTGGTCTGGGAAGCACAACCGGCGAGCGAAAGCAGGGCGAGCGAACCGAGAGCGAGCCAACCCTTGGTTTTCATGCGCCGCGAAGTCTTACAAACGCGGTGCCAGCGAACGCGCTCGATCTTTCGCATGTATGCGCGGACACGTATGGACGAGTTTTCCAGGTTTGTAGACGTGGACGGGGCCTCGGGCTAAGGTATGCCCCGTGGACGAGGTGCGGCGCGCGTACGCGGAAGCGGGAATCACCGTGGATGAGCCCATGGCGTACGGCACGTACTATCGCCTGCGCTGCGCGGCGTGCGGCGCCGGCATCGGTAACGTAGGTGACCGATTGTTGCCCGGCATGGCCGCGCCGCTCGTCGCGTCGCAGGCCGATCTCTACGCGGCTGGGCTGCTCGGGTGTCGCTGCGGCCATCAGCGGACGACGGCGAGCGCGCGTGGCGCGCATTCCGCCGACGGAGGCGTCGCCACAGCGTCGACGCCGACGCGCGTGGCGGCCGATGGCTGGCCATTCTGGAAGCGCCTGTACGCGGACGGTGATCCTCTGCCGCGCTTTGCGCACGAGACCGAGTCTGCGCCGCGCTTCGACGAAGGTGACGCGCTGCCGGCAGAGTACCGCGAGCTTCTCATCAAGATGCTCCGGCACGAGGGCGAGCGCGCCGGCAACAAGTCGTTCCTCGGCTTCATGGCGACGTGCGCCGATGTCGCCGAGACGTTCTATCCAAACGCTGCCGCGCGGCTGATCAAGGCCGAGTACCTGGCCGAGGAGCTCAAGCACGCGATCATGTTCCATCGTCTCGCCGTCGGCCTCGATCCCGACTTCGCGCTGCGCGACGCACCGTACGCGCACTACACCTTTCACCTGCCGCGCGAGTCGTGGGCCGACGATGCGCTCTTCCACTTCCTCGTGGATCTCAACGGCGCGTTTCACGCGCGCGACTGGCGCGATTCGAGCTATGCGCCGCTGGCGGAGATGTCGGCCACCGTCGAGC
>QHSO01000120.1 GCA_003220475.1 Candidatus Rokuibacteriota bacterium
CGCGGGGCCGTAGTGCGAGCCGCAGCCGAAGGCGAGGCGAGCCTGCGTGAGTCCCCGCCGTTCGAGGCGAGCATATGAACGAACCAGGAGAGTCGCCATGGCCTACGTGAAAGACTCGAAGTCAGCCAAGGTCCGCCGCACGCTCGATCATCCCGTCATCGACGGCGACGGGCACTGGCTCGAGCCGATGCCGATCTTCCTGGATTATCTCAAGCAGGTGGGCGGCCCGTCGCTCGTCGCGCACTTCACGTCCAAGGACATCGAGCGCGGCTGGTACGGCATGACCCGCGAGGAGCGCCTCGACAAGCGTCCGTTCCGGCCCACCTGGTGGGGCGAGCCGGCCAACACGCTCGATCGCGCCACCGCCATGGTGCCGAAGCTCTTCTACGAGCGGCTCGACGACTTCGGCGTGGACTTCTGCCTGCTGTACACGTCGCTCGGCCTCTTCCACATCAACAACGCCGACGAGCAGATCCGCCGCGGCGTCTCGCGCGCGGTGAACCTCATGAACGCCGAGATGTTCGCGCCCTATCGCGATCGGATCGCGCCGGCCGCGGTGGTGCCCGTCTACACGCCCGAGGAAGCGATCGAAGAGGCGACCTACGCCGTGCGCGAGCTCGGCTTCAAGGTCATCATGATCTCCAACCACGTGAAGCGGCCCATCCCGGCGCTCGCGCGTGCCGTCGCCGATCCCAGCACCGTGCGCTACTCGATCGACTCGCTGGGCTACGAGAGCCCGCACGACTACGATCGCTTCTGGCGCGCGTGCGTCGACCTGAAGGTGGCCGTCACCGCGCACTCGGGCAGCATGGGCTGGCACGGACGCGAGTCCATCGACAACTTCAGCTTCAACCACATCGGCCACTTTGCGGCGGCCAGCCACGCGTTCGCGCGCGCGCTCATCTTCGGCGGCGTGGTCAAGCGCTTCCCGATGCTGCGCTTCGGCATGCTCGAGGGCGGTGTGGGCTGGGCCTGCAACCTCGTCACCGATCTCATCGCGCACTGGGAAAAGCGCAGCACCGGTCCGATGGAGCGCCATCTGCGACCCACCAATCTCGATCGCAACCTCCTGAAGGATCTGTTCACGCGCTACGGCGGGCCAGCCTATGAGTCGAAGATGGACGAGCTGCTCTCGAGCACGAGCATCGTGCCGCCGTTCAAGACCAACGACGAGCTGACCGAGCGCGAGTACGCGCTGCGGCAGCTGGACGACTTCACGGCGGCGGGTGTCGCCTCGGCGGAGGAGCTGAAGCGCCAGTTCGTCGACCACTTCTATTTCGGCGCCGAGGCGGACGACCCGATGACCGCGTGGGCGTTCCGCGAGCCGCACACGCTGCATCCGCTCTTCAGCAGCGACGTCAGCCACTTCGACGTCACCGACATGACGGACGTGCTCGACGAGGCGTGGGAGCTCGTGGAGCACGGCATGATTACGGAGGCGGACTTCCGCGAGTTCACCTTCGAGAACGCGGCGCGCCTGCACACCGCGCTCAACCCGGAGTTCTTCAAGGGCACGGCGGTCGAGGGCGCGGTCGCGAAGCTGTCGTGACCGCGCCTCGACGCCGCGTTACTTGACGGTCACGCTCTTGGCGAGGTTGCGCGGCTTGTCGGGATCGTGGCCGCGCAGCAGCGCCAGGTAATAGCCGAGCAGCTGCGCCGGCGGTGCATTGAGGATCGCCGTCGCGGCGCCGAGGTCGGCCACCGGCACGTGGTAGTCGAACGCCTCGTGCGGCGTCGGCGACACGCCGATCAGCATCGCCCCGCGCGCCTTCACCTGCATCGCGCCCGCCATGATGTCGTCGTACGTCTCGTCGCTCGGCGCGAGCACCAGGCACGGCGTGCCGCGCTCGACGAGCGCGATGACGCCGTGCTTGAGATCGCCGCCCGCGAATCCCTCGGCGTGGATGTAGCTGACCTCTTTCACCTTCAACGCCGCCTCGAGCGCCAGCGGATAGCTCGGCCCGCGGCCGATGACGAACAGGTGCTCGCGCGTGTGGATGGCGTCGGCGATCTGCCGAATCAGGTCGCGCCGATCGTCGGCGAGCAGCCGCTCGATCTCGTCCCCGGCGCGCGCGACGAGGTCGATGGCCTCGGGCGCGCGCCCGGCGAGCTCGTACGCGGTGAGGAGCACGAGCGCCAGCTTCGCCGTGAAACTCTTGGTCGCCAGCACGCAGCGCTCCGGACCGGCGCTCAGCGGCACGGTGAGGTCGGCCAGCCGCCACAGGGTGGAGCCCTCGACATTGACGAGCGCCGCGATCCGGGCGCCGCGACGCCGCGCCGCGCGCACGGCGTCGATGACGTCGATCGTCTCGCCGCTCTGCGAGAGCGCGATCACCAGCGCGCCCGCGCCGACGAAGTCCATGAGATAGGGAAACTCCGACGCGCTCGCGACGGTGACGCGCCGGCCGGCGACGCGCGCGAGCAGATACTGGGCGGCCAGTCCGGCATGCCCTGCCGAGCCACAGCCGATGATGAAGACGTCGGCCGCCTCGCGGATCATCACCGCGAGCCGGTGCGCGTGCTCGCCGCCCGTCTCGGCGAGGCGGCGCAGCATCGCGGGCTGCTCGTGGATCTCCTTCGTCATGTAGTCGGGATATCCGGACAGCTCCGTCGCCGCCACCTCCCATTCGACCTCGGTCACCGCGGGCGTCACCTCGTCGCCCGTGTGGGCGTCGAACACGCGGCAGTCGTCGCGGGAGAGCAGCGCGGCCTGGCCGTCCTGCACGAACGTCACGCGACGCGTGTGCTCCAGCAGCGCGCTGAAGTCCGAGGCGAGTAGATGGCCGCGCTCGCTCCAGCCCAGCACGAGGGGCGATCCGCTCTTCGCGGCCGCGATGTGCCCGGTCGCCACGTCAGCGACGGCGATGGCGTTGAGTCCGTGCAGCCGGCGGAAGGCGGACATCGTCGCCCTCACGAGCTGTTGGGGCCCCACCGGCGTCGCCGCCAGGCAGTCTTCGATAAGGTGCGCGACGACTTCCGTGTCGGTTTCCGACCGGAATCGATGACCGGCGCGCAGCAGGGGCTCGCGCAGCTCACGATAATTGCTGACGATGCCGTTGTGGATGAGGGCGAGGCGGCCCGCGCAGTCGAGATGGGGGTGCGCGTTGTCCTCGGTGACACCGCCGTGCGTGGCCCAGCGCGTGTGTCCGATGCCGATCGCGCTCGGCGGCAGGTCCGGCGCAGCGTCGCCGATCTTGCCGATGCGCCGCTCGAGAACGACGCGTGAGCGATGGCCGACGGCCACGCCCCAGGAGTCGTAGCCGCGATACTCGAGCTTCTTGAGCCCGCGCATTACCAGATCTGCCGCGTTCTCATCACGTCCGACGTAGCCGAAGATTCCGCACATGGTGCGCCTCCTGCCCGGAGATGCGGCGCGGATGGAGAGGGGCGCGGGGGAGTCGGAGACGGGTCATACCGACCCGCCGGCACTCTGAGTGGTCTTTGTCGGCACGTCACCGCGCCGGTTTGCTCCACCCATCACGACCGTGCCCGCCGAGGGACCATCCGCCGAATCGTTCGATCGGTCCCTGCCTCGTCATCCGCCCTGTCGGGCGGACCTGGCGCTCGTCGCACGTGACTCCGGTCCCGCTCAACTCGTGGCCGCGCGGCCTCCTTCCGGAAACGGGTTTGGGGTTGAAGGGTCGGATACCGTTATAGCAGCTTCTCGCAACGGGCGGCGGCCATGCAGGCCGCCGCCGAGACCATGCAGATGATTGCCTACGTGGTTACTTCTTGGGTGACGCCGACGGGCTCGTCTCCTCGACTCGGAGCTCGTTGGACACGCTGCGCACGCCCTTCACCCGGCGGGCGATCCGCTCCGCCTCGAACTTGTCCTCGGCGGTCGGCACCTTGCCGTAGAGCCGGACGATGCCGTCGTTGGTCTCGACGCCGACATCGACCAGATTCTTGACCGGGACCGGCCACGAGGACCAGCGCCACAAGTATCGATGCGAAGGCACAGAACAAGAGCTTCATCGTGAATCCTCCCACCGACGACGAAGCGAATGTCATGCCAGCAACTACCCCCCGGGGACTATCCGATGATGCGACCGCCCATGACCCGGATCGTGTCTCCGGTCACGTACGAAGACGCGTCGGAGGCGAGGAAGACGCACGCCTCGGCGATATCGTCGGGGCGGCCGAGCCGGCGAAGCGGGATGTCCTTGAGCTGCGCGGGGTCGCCGGGGGGCGTCTGCCGGAACTCCGGGTACCACTCGGCATACCGGCGCTCGGTGTCGATGAGCCCGGGCACGACCATGTTCGCCCGGATGCCGAATGGGCCGAGCTCGGCGGCCAGCGCGCGCACGAAGCCGAGCAGCCCTGATTTCGCGGCGGTCACCGCCGCCGTGTTCGGGCGGCCCGTGATGGCCGACCGCCCGCCGAGCGCGATGATGCTGCCGCGCCGGCGCTCCTTCATCCCGGGGACCACGGCGCGCGCGAGATAGAACGCCGAGTGGAGGTTCACCGCCATGACACGGTGCCAGTCGTCAACCGACGTCTCGGTGACCGGCTTGTGCGGCCGGATGGCCGCATTGCAGACGAGGACGTCGATGGCGCCGAGCTCGGCGAGCGCGCGGGTGACCATCGTGTCGACCGCGGTGGCGTCGGCGACGTCGGCCAGCGCGCGGACAACCCGAACGCCCGCCTTGCGGCACGCCCCCGCCACCGCGTCGAGCTCGTCGCCGTTGGCGCGCGTGTTGAGGACGAGGTCGGCGCCTTCCGCGGCGAACGCGAGCGCGATGGCGCGGCCGATGTTGCGGCTGGCGCCGGTGATGAGCGCGGTCTTGCCCTCGAGCTTCATTCGTCCTCGATGACCGTCCTGGGACCCTGTGGTCGCTGCGTGCGCTGTAGTCTAGCCCATCCCGCCTTGAACGAATGCGGCGCGCGGCGTAGTCTACCGACCCGCGCCAGGAGGCCCGAGCGCCGTGCAGATCGGCTTTCATCTCACCCCGTTCTGGAGCCCGACCGATCGGTCGCCGACCGCGATCATCGACGAGGCGGTCGAGGTCGTCCGCGCGGCATCGCGGATGGGCTTCGCGTGGGTCTCCATCGGCCATCACTGGGCTTCGCATCCGACGATCTGGCCCCAGCCGATCCCGGTGCTGGCGCGGCTGGCGCCGGAGACCGGCGGCATGCGGCTCAAGACCTCGATGCTCCTGCTGCCGCTGCTCAACCCCGTCGACGTCGCCGAGAACGTGGCGACGCTCGATCACATCACGCACGGACGACTCGACGTCGGCGTCGCCATCGGCTACCGCGAGCGCGAGCTCGAGGCGGTCGGGCTGACGCGCAAGGACCGCGTGCCGCGCCTCGAGGAGTCGCTCGATGTCATGAAGCGACTCTGGCGCGGCGACGAGGTCACGCTCGATGGCGACTACACGAAGCTGACGGGTGCTCGCCTGGGGTTCACGCCGTATCAGCGGCCGCATCCGCCGATCGAGATGGGCGCGCAGAGCGTGGGCGCCACGCGGCGCGCCGCTCGCCTGGCCGACGCGGTGTTCTTCGGGCCACAAGTATCCTGGGCCGACGTCGCGCGCCTCGCTGCGGTGTATCGCGACGCGCGCGCTGCGCACGGACCCGCGAACGCGGGACGGACGCTCGCGTCACGCAGCCTCATCGTCGGCGCCAGCAAGGAGGCGGCGCGGGCCGCAGCGCAGGCCTATCTCGAGCGGACGTTCGCGATGTACCGCGGCTGGGAGATGCAAGAGCCGACGATGGTGCCGCTGCGCCTCGGCTTCGATGGAGGCCTCGACGACTGGACCATCAACGGCACTGCCGCCCACTGCGTCGAAGCGATCGCGCGCGGGCGCGCGCTCGGGCTCGACGGCATCGGACTGTCGATCTACAGTCTCCCGCGCGAGGCGAGCGCGCGCATCGAATATCTGCAGATGATCGCGGACGAGATCGTGCGGCCCGCGACCGCGCTCGGCGCCTGATCAGCCGAGCGCTTCTCGTCCGGACCCGCCCCGAGTCTGTGCGTCAGCGCGCCGCGCTCGGGCTCGGCAGCGCGGCCGGAACGCTCTGCGGCACCCGGAACGTGAACGCGATGGCGACCGCGCCGAGGCCGATGCCGAACGAGCCGAGGAACAACCAGAAGTAGCCGCCGAAGGTGTCGTACAGCCAGCCGCCCGCCCACGGCCCGAGCGCCATCCCGAGGGTGGAGACGAACGCCACGGCGCCGAACACCGTGCCCATGATCCGCTCGCCGAAATACTCGCGGACGAGGATGGCGTAGAGCGGCATGACGCCGCCGTAGGCGAAGCCAAAGACGAGCGCGACGGCGTAGAAGGTCGCCAGCTCGCGCGTGCCGAGGTACAGGCTGATCGCGACGGCCTGCAGCGCGAGCCCGGCGATGAGCGTTCGCTTGGCGCCGACCCGATCGGCGACGAGCCCGCAAATGATCTTGCCGCTCAGCGAGGCGAGGCTGGCGGCGCTGAGCACGGTGGCCGCAGCCATCGCCGTGACCCCGTGATCGATCGCGTTGCTGACCATGTGGAAGATCGGCCCCGAGTGCGCCGCGCAGCAGGCGAAGTACGCGAACCCGAGGGCGGCGAACTGCGGCGAGCGCAGCGCCTCCCGAACGCTGAGGTCCCGGCCGTCGGATGTGACCACGGTCCCAACCGGCGAGGGCGGCGGGTTGCGCACGAGCAGGGCGGCGGGAATGACCACGATCCAGACGAGGTCGCCGATCACGAGCATCGCGAAGCGCCAGTCGTAGCTGCTGATGAGCCAGCGCGCGAGCGGCCCCATGATCGCCGAGCCGACGCTCAGCCCGGCCGACACCAGCGCGACGGCGAGGCTGCGATGCCGCGTGAACCAGCGGCTCGTCGTCGCGGTCAGCGGGGTATAGAAGCTACCGACGGCCAGCCCAACGAGGACCCCGTACAGAAGCTGGAACTGCCCGAGCGTCTGCGCCCGACTCGCCGTCACCAGGCCCAGGCCGAGCAGGACGCCGCCGCTGAGCACGACCGCCCGCGTACCGAAGCGGTCGGAGAGCGCGCCCCAGAGGAAGGCGCCGGCGCCCATGCAGAGCCAGTTGATCAGCGCCACGGTCGAGATGCCCGTGCGCGACCAGCCCATCGCCTCGGCCATCGGCGCGAGAAACACGGTGAGCGCGAGCATCGCGCCGACGCCGACACACGTGACCACGATCCCGACGCCGACGATGACCCAGCCGTAGTTCGCCTTCATGGACGACCCCCCACGCAGACCTCTATCACGTGTTGGTCGAACGGCGGGGGTCGAGATCGACAGCGTCGGGGGCCCTCGAGCGAGGGCCCCCGTGACGACCTAGCTCTTCAGCTGCAGCTCGTTGCGGACGGCGCGCACGCCCGGGATCTTCCGCGCGAGGTCGGCGGCGCGGTCCCTGACCTGCACGTTCGGCACCATGCCCATCAGCGTGACCATGCCGTTGTCCGTGCGCACCTTGATGCCGGCGTCCTTCAGGTGCGCGTCCGCCTCCATGCGATCGCGCAGCGTCTTGGTGATCTGGTCGTCCTTCCTGTCCGTCGTCTTGCGCTTCATGTCCGGGACGACCTCGATCGTGTTGCGCACGGACTTCACGCCGTCGACGCCTTTCGTGACCTCTTCGGCCGCGGCCCGCTCGTCGCCCGAGGCGACCTTGCCACGCAGCGTGACGATACCGTGCTCCGTCTCGACCTTGATGCGACGCGCTTTCGTGCGCTTGTCCCCGACCAGCTTCATCTTGGTCTTGGACGTGATCCAGGAATCCTTGATATCCGACCCGCCACCGCTCTTCGACTCGGTCGTCCGCGACGACTGTGCCGAGCCGACCACGGGGCAGGCGACCAGCGCGATCAACATTAGAAAAAGAAGAGCGATTCTCATGGACGGCCCTCCATTTCTCCCGGGAGCGGCTATCCAAGGGATGTGCCAAACCCACGCCCGAGCAGCAGCGAGCGGGCGCGTGTTCGATCTGTCGCGCACTTCCGTCGCGCGGCGATGCCCGCCGATGCCGGCGTTTCGAGCGTGGCGCCTCGGCCACCGTCACGACGATGCCGTTGCGCGACGCTTTGGCATCGCGAATCAGGAGATTCTCCTCGCCGTCAGCCGCCCGCCATCGCGCCCACGATCAGCAGCGGCTCGGCGCCGGTCGCGATCGCCTGCGGCAACGGCGCATCCGGCGCCTCGTGGGACACATCCTCTTCGCAGGCAAAGATCCTCAGGAACGCGCGGCGCTGCTGGGTGGCCTGATCTCGGATCGTTCCGTGGAGCATCGGATAACGGGCCTCGAGCGCGTCGAGGACCGAGCGTTGCGTCACCCGGCCCGCGACCTCGAGCTTCACTTCTCCGCTGACGTGAGCGAGCGTGCGCAGATGCGGCGGCAGCACGACCCTGACGATCATGGCAGCGTTTGCACCTCGACCGACACCACCGCCGGAAGATGTTCGACGATCGGCCTCCAGGTGTTTCCGGCATCGGGCGACGCGTAGACCTGTCCCCCTGTCGTGCCGAAGTAGACGCCGCAGGGATCGAGCGCGTCGATCGACATCGCGTCGCGCAGCACGTTGACGTAGCAGTCGCGCTGCGGCAGTCCCTTCGTGAGCGCCTCCCACTCGTTGCCGCCGGTGCGGCTGCGGTACACGCGCAGCTTGCCATCGGGCGGGTAGTGCTCGGAGTCGCTCTTGATCGGCACCACGTAGATCGTCTCGGGCTCGTGCGCGTGCACGTCGATCGGAAATCCGAAGTCGGTCGGCAGGTTTCCGCTGACCTCGCGCCACGACTCGCCGGCATCGTCGCTGCGCATGACGTCCCAGTGCTTCTGCATGAACAACACGCCCGGGCGGGAGCGGTGCCCCGCGATGCGGTGCACGCAGTGACCGACCTCGGCCGTCGGGTTCGGAATCTGCTCGGAGCGCAGCCCGCGATTCATCGGCCGCCACGTCTTGCCGCCATCGTCGGTGCGGAAGACGCCGGCCGCGGAGATCGCGATGAAGATCCGCCCGGGTTGGGCGGGATCCAGGAGGATCGTGTGCAGGCACATTCCGCCGGCGCCGGGCTGCCAGAGACGGCCCGATTCGTGGGTACGTAGCCCGGGCAGCTCCTGCCACGTCTGACCACCGTCGGTCGTGCGGAACAATGCGGCGTCTTCGACGCCCGCGTAGACCATGTCCGGGTCGCTCGGCGACGGCTCGAGATGCCAGACGCGCGCGAACTCCCACGGGTGCGGCGTGCCGTCGTACCACTGGTGCGTGCCCGTGGGCCCGTCGTAGAGGAACTTGTTGCCGACCGTCTCCCACGTCTTGCCGCCGTCGCTCGAGCGCTGGATCACCTGACCGAACCAGCTGCTCGACTGCGACCCGTAGAGGCGATTGGGATCGGCGGGCGATCCCTTGAGGTGATAGATCTCCCAGCCGCCGAAATGCGGACCGCTCACGTCCCAGCGCTCGCGTGTGCCGTCCGCGGTCAGAATGAACGCGCCCTTGCGGGTGCCGACGAGTACGCGTACCCGACTCATGCTTCGCTCCTTCCCGCTTCGAAATTCGCCTTGCCCACCATACTCCACCTCACGGCCATGCGATCGCCGACGGAGCCGAATCTTCTCACGTGGGTTCGCCGTCCCTCACGGGACGGACTTCGACGGTGCTCGTGCGGGCCAGCGGAACGCGCGCGGCGACGGCGAGCGCTTCGTCGAGATCCTTGACGTCGATGATCATGTAGCCGCCGAGCTGCTCGCGCGTTTCGGCGAACGGTCCGTCAGTTACGAGCCGCCTGCCGTCTCGCACGCGGACGCTGGTCGCCGACGACGACGGATAGAGCGGAAAGCCGCCGAGGTACTGTCCGCGCGCCGTCAACTCCTCCGAGACCTTCACGGTGTCCCAGTAGATCTTCTGCCGTTCGGCGACGCTCATCTTTTCCCAGGCGCCTTCGTCGCGACAGATCATCAGCATGTATTTCATGGTCAGTCCTCGATGGCCCCGTAGGCCGAGGTCCAGAAGTCGAGCGCCACATTCGGCGGATTGGGCGATGTCCACGAGGCCTGTGTCAACAGGATGCCGACCATCTCCTCGCGGGGGTCCGAACGCCAGGAGGTGCCCAGGCCGCCGTCCCAGCCAAAGCTTCCGATCGATCCCGCCACGTCGGTACGCCGCGTCACCATGGCGACGCCGAACCCCCACCCATGGCTGTCGAAGTAGTCGTTGATGAGGCCCGACACCGCCTTCTGCGCCGGTGTGAGCTGGTCGGTCGTCATCGTCTCGATCGACGCTCGCGACAGGATGCGGGTGCGTTCGTGCCGTCCGACATTCAGCATCATCTGGCCGAAGGCCATGTAGTCGTCGACGGTCGAGACCAGGCCACCGCCGCCCGAGGGAAACGCCGGCGGGCGGCTCCACTGGCCGGTCTTGGCATCGTCGTACAGGTCGAGCGCGCGCGTCTGGGGATTGGTCCAGTAGCTGGTCGCGAGCCGGTCGAGGCCGGCGGCGGGAACGCTGAAGCCGGTGTCGCGCATGCCGAGCGGCTCGAAGATCCGCTCGCGCAAGAATGCCTCGAGCGGTTGGCCGGCCGCGCGCGCGATCAGCACGCCGATCACGTCCGAGCCGGTGTGGTACACCCAGCGCTCGCCCGGCTGGTACATCAGCGGCAGCGTTCCCAGTCGGCGGAGCCACTCGTCCGGCGGCGGCGTGGACGCGCCCGGCGGGCCCTGGCCCAGCAGCAGCTCGGTCATCGCCCGCTGAATCGGATAGGTGTCCGGCGGCGCCATCACGATGCCAAAGCCCATGCGGAACGTGAGCAGATCGCGCACGGTGATCGGCCGCTGCGCCGGCACCGTATCGTCGAGCGCGGCGTCGAGCGCGCGCAGCACGCGCCGCCCGGCCAGCTCGGGCAGCAGCCGATCCACCGGCTCGTCGAGGCGCAGCACGCACTCCTCCACGAGGATCAGCGTCGCCACGGCGATGATCGGCTTGGTCATCGAGGCGATGCGGAAGATCGTGTCGCGCGCGACCGGCGCGCCGCCGCCTACCGCCTTCGTGCCGATCGCGTCGACATGGGCGTCGCCGCGCCGGCTCACGGCGGTGACGATGCCGGGCACCTCGCCGCGCTCGACATAGCCCGCCATGACATCGTGCATCCGCGCGAGGCGCGCCGCGGACAATCCCGACGCGCTCATGGCGCCGGCTCGAAATCCGAGGCCTCGAATACCTGACGGATCTCGATCACCTCACCGTCGGCGAAGGGCACGCGCTTGGCCCATTCGATCGCCTGGTCTTTCGATGCGACCTGGATCATCCAGAATCCGGCCACCAGCTCGTGCGCGGGAAACGGACCGTTGGTCACGCTGCGTGTGCCGCGCGCGAACGTCACGCGCGCGCCCTTCGCGCTGGGCTGGATCCCCTCGCCCGCGAGCATCACGCCGGCCTTCGCCATCTCCTCGTTGAATCGCCCCATGGCGGCCATGAGCTCCTTGCTCGGCAGGGCGCCCGACTCGGTCTTCTTGTCGGCGCGGACGAACATCATGAATCGCATCTCTGCCTCCGTGTATTTGAGATTCAGCGCACGGCCGAGGGGCGAGCCGACGGGAGTGGCGCCAACCGCCACCGGCCATAGGCCACGAACGCCGCCAGCAGCCCGACGAGCAGCGAGATGAGCGCCGCCGCCAGCAGACCGCCCTGCAGCGTGATCACGATCGCGCCGACCATGATGATCATCAGCCCGACGGCGGCCAGCGGCGTCAGACCCGGCCGGATGCGCAGCAGCCCCGGCAGGATGAGGCCCAGGCCGCCGAGCACCTCGCACACGCCGATGAACCGCATGAACCAGCCGGGCAACTCGACCGGGCCCGTCAGCTTGTCGAGCGGCAGAACCAGCTTCATGCCACCGGCAAACAGAAAGAGTGCTGCGAGCAAGGCTTGAACGATCCACAACGCGTAGGTCATCGGTTTGACACTCCTGGTGGCGTCATCTCGCCCGTCGGCCGACGGCATCTCGTGAAAGATGCCGCCCCGACGGAAAACGATTCGGCACGTCATCGTTGCACCCATGTGCGTTGTGCCCTCCGCTTCGCCGGTAGGTCGAACGCGAGATACCGTGATCGACAGCCGCCGTAAAATTATCTCTCGTGGTCGATCTTTCGGCGGCCAACGCGACCGTGGACGCCGTCTATCGCTCGGATTGGGGCCGGATCGTCGCGACGCTCATCGGGCTCGTCGGCGATTTCGACGTCGCCGAGGAGGCGGCGCAGGAGGCGTTCGCCACGGCCGTCGATCAATGGCCGGCCTCCGGCATTCCCGATTATCCACGTGCGTGGATCATCCAGACGGCCCGACACAAGGCCATCGACCGCATTCGGCGCCGCGTCCGCTTCGCGGAGAAGATGCAGACGTATGCCGCCGACGAATCGATCGCCACGGTCGAGGCGCCGGCGTTCGATCCGAACGCGATCCCCGACGATCAGCTGCGACTGATCTTCACCTGCTGTCATCCCGCGCTCGCCCTCGAGGCCCAGGTGGCGCTCACGCTGCGCACGCTGGGCGGGCTCGAGACGGACGAGATCGCGCGGGTGTTTCTCGTGCCGACGGCGACGATGGCCCAACGCCTGGTGCGGGCGAAGGCCAAGATCCGGGACGCGCGCATTCCGTACGCGGTGCCGGACACGGTCGACATGCCCGCGCGGCTCGAGGCGGTGCTGGCGGTGATGTATTTGATCTTCACCGAGGGCTATGCGGCCACGCGCGGCGAGACGCTGGTGCGGACCAATCTCTGCGCCGAGGCCATTCGCCTCGCGCGGCTGGTGCGTCGGCTGATGGCGCCCGATCCGCCCGCGGAGGCCACGGCCCTGCTCGCGCTGACGCTGCTGCACGACTCGCGGCGCGAGGCGCGCCTGGACGACGCCGGCGACCTCGTCTTGCTGGAAGATCAAGACCGCGGCCGCTGGAACCAGGCGCTGATCGCGGAGGCGCTGCCCCTCGTCGAGGAAGGTCTGCGTGAGGGCCCGGGCCCGTTCGCGCTGCAGGCGGCGATCGCGGCGCTGCACTGTCAGGCGGCGCGCGCCGAGGACACCGACTGGTCGCAGATCGTGCGCCTCTACGAGCTGCTCGAGCGGGTGCAGCCCTCGCCGATCGTGTCGCTCAACCGCGCGGCGGCGGTGGCGATGGTGGAGGGACCGCGCGCGGGACTCGCGCTCATCGACGCGCTGGCCAAGGCCGGCGAGCTCGAGCGCTACCACCTGCTGCACGCCGCTCGCGCCGATCTGCTGCGTCGGCTCGGGTCCTGGCAACCCGCCGCCGACAGCTACGAGCGCGCCCTGGCGCTGGTCACCAACGACGCCGAGCGGCGCTTCCTCGAGCGGCGGCTGCGCGAGGTTCGGTCGCAGAAGTCCTGACGGCCTCCCCCATTCGGGGGTCTCCGGGGCCCTGCCCGGCGGACAAAATTCCTCTCTCCGCGGGTTGGCGCGCATGTAGGCGCCACGTAGCCTTTGGGCAATCGCTCCTGAGCCCGGTAACGCGCGACCGGCCAGAGGACGGCTCCGCGGAGGGACCTATGCTGGGCTACACGAGAAGGCTGACCGCGCCGCTCCAGGAACACATCGACCGGGCCATCAACGACGTCATGATCTCGCTGCCGGATCCCGAACGGCTCACTCCGGAGGAGCGGCGTGGCATCATCGCCCGCTACGCCGCGGTGCTCGAGGGCAACTTCATCTATTGGATGACGGCCGCGCATCTCGCCGTCGCCTCGGCCGAGGCGAAGGCGATCATCGAGGACAACCTCCTCGAGGAGGTTCGCGACAATCATCCCGGCATGCTGCGGCGATTCGTCATCGCCGCGCATGCCGTCCCGACGGATTCGGACTCCCTCGCCGTCTATCGGCATCTCGAGAACGTCCGCCAGTTCGTCGCGCAG
>QHSO01000121.1 GCA_003220475.1 Candidatus Rokuibacteriota bacterium
TGCTCCTCTACAACTTCACGGCGCTCGAGCAGAACGTGGCGCGCGTCGCCGGCGAGCCGGACGTCGTGTACGCGATCGTGCTCGACGCGGAGGCCAAGGTGGCTGCCCACAGCCGCCACCCCGATCGCGTCGGCCTGCCGCTGAAGGGCAAGGTCGACGTCGAGGCGGCGCGCGCAATGCAGCCCGTGCTGCAAGAAACCACGGTGGCCCGCCAGTCCGTCCTCGACTTCGCGGTGCCGATTCTCGTGAATGGCCAGAAGTGGGGCACCGCGCGCGTCGGCGTCTCCAAGAAGCGCATGGAGGCGCAGATCGTGCAGACGCGCTCGGAGCTGGCCGCCCTCACGCTCGTCATGCTGCTCTTCGGCGGCGTGAGCGCCGCCCTCGTCGCCCGCCGCATCTCGAAGCCGGTCCAGCAGCTGGCCGAAGGTGCCGCCGGCATCGCGCGCGGTGACTGGAACCAGCGCATCGAGCCGCCGACCGACGACGAGATCGGCAGGCTGGCGATCGCGTTCAACCACATGGTGGGCGAGCTCGCGCAGCAGCGGGTGGCCCTGGAGAACGCGAACACCGAGCTGCGGCGTGGCTTCGAGGACCTCACCGATCTCAAGTCCTACACGGACAACATCTTGGCCTCGCTGACCACCGGCATCGTGACGGTCGACCTCGAGGGACGCGTGGTGACGCTGAACCCGGCGGCGGAGCTGATGACCGGGTTCTTCGCGGGGGAAGTCCGAGGTCGGTACTGCACCGAGGTATTCGCGCACACGCCCGACCTCGCCGAGCTGCTCATGGAGACGCTGGCCAGCCGTGTGGCCGTTCCCGGCGTGACGGTGACCCTGCGACGACGAAACGGGCGCGCGATGCCCGTCGAGCTGTCGGCCGCGCCGCTGCGCGGCGGCGAGAGCAAGGAGCTCGGCGTGATCGGCGTGTTCCGCGATCTGACGCGAGTGCGGCAGCTCGAGGATCGGTTGCGCCGCTCGGATCGGCTCGCGGCGATCGGCGAGCTGGCGGCCGGCCTCGCGCACGAGATCAAGAACCCGCTCACCTCGCTGCTGACCTTCAGCCGGCATCTCGCGCGACGCTTCGAGGATCCGGACTTCCGCCAGAAGTTCCTCTCGGTCGTGCCGCGCGAGCTCGAGCGCATCAACACCATCGTCGAGCGGCTGCTGGAGCTGGCGCGGCCCGCACGCCTGACGTTCAAGCCGCTGCGGCTGCCGGCGCTGCTCGAGCGTGTGCTCGAGCTGTATGGCGACCGTCTCGAAGCCCAGAGCATCCGCGTCGTGCGCGACTGGCGTCGTGACGTTCCCGTCGTGTGGGTCGATCAGGAAGCGCTGTACCGCGCCCTCGTCAACCTGGTGGCGAATGCCCTGGACGCGATGCCGCGCGGCGGCCGCCTCACGCTGCGGGTGGCGTGGAGCGACGCCGAGACCCTCGCGAGCGCGCGCGCCGGCACTCGCCGCGTGGCCGTCGAGGTCGAGGATTCCGGCACCGGTATCGAGCCCGCGGACCTCGATCGCATCTTCAATCCGTTCTTCTCGACCAAGGAAGGCGGTACGGGCCTCGGACTGGCCCTGACCCAGAAGATCGTCGAAGACCATGGCGGCTCCATCGACGTGCGCAGCGGACTGGGCGCGGGCGCGCTCTTCCGGATCGTGCTGCCGCTGATGCCGGACGCTCCGCCCGATGCCGGACATGACGACCGGCGCGGATGACACGCGAGGCGTTCGAGGGGGCTACTGGTTGAGGCGCCGCCGAAGGAAGCCGAGGAGCCCTTGCGGCAGAAAGATCACCATCAGCGTGAAGATGATGCCGACGGGGATCAAGTAGTACTCGTAAAACACACGCGAGAAGACTTCCTTCATCAGCAGGAAGAACGCGGCGCCGGCCACCGGGCCGACCAGCGTGCCCATGCCGCCCATCACGTTGAAGATCACCGTCTCGCCCGAGATCAGAAACAGCACGAAATCCGGCGCGGCGAACTTGTTCTGGATCGCGTAGAGACTCCCGGCCAGGCCCGCGAAGAGGCCGGAGAGCATCACGGCCACGATCTTGTAGCGCTCCACGTGATAGCCGATCGCGCGCGTGCGCGGTTCGTTCTCGCGAATGGACTGCAGGACCATGCCGAACGGCGACTGGGTGACGCGCCGTAACAACAGGTACGACAGCGTGACCATCGCGAGCACGAACCAGTGCAGGCCGTTGCGCGTGAACGCCACCGAGAACAGGCCGGGCACGGCGAACGGCGGCTGCCGGAACGTCAGCCCGTTCTCGCCGCCGGTGACCTCCGTCCACGTGAAGATGACGACGTAGAAGATCTGCGAGAAGACGAGCGTGGTGATGGAAAAGTAGATGTCGCGCAGCCGGGTGGAGAAGTAGGCGACGAACACCGCCACGGCCGCGGCCGCGACGAGGCCCGCCGCCAGCGCGAGCCACAGATTGGGCGGCCGCACCATCAGCAGCGCCGCCGCCGCGCCGTACATACCGAGACCGAAGAACGCCGAGTGGCCGAAGGACACCATCCCCGTGTAGCCGATCAAGATGTCCGAGGACATGGCGAGCAGGCCCCAGATCAGGATCTCGGTGGCGAAGCGCTGCCAGAACTCGGGCAGCACGAACGGGCTCAGCGCCAGCGCGCCGACGACCACGACGAAGCCGGTCCAGTACGCGGCGCTCGGCCCATCGCCGCGCGCCCGCGTGTCGAGGTCGCGCTCGGCGGCGGAGGTCGCGGGCGGCGTGATCGTGCTCATGCGGGGGGAGCTGATTGTAGCGGGTGCCGCGAGGCCGGGGCGAACCGTGGGTGGCCTGTCTTAGATGCGCGGGGCGTTGATTGTAGCGAGTGGCGCGAGTCCGGCGTGAACCGTGGGTAGCCTGTCTTAGATGCGCGGGGCGTTGATTGTAGCGAGTGGCGCGAGCCCGGCGTGAGCCGTGGGTGGCCTGTCTTAGATGCGCGGGGCACGCGCGCAGCGTGAAGTCGAACCCCATGGCGTGGTTGACGCCCACCGTCGGCGCGAAGAGCACGCCGCTGGCGGCGGCCATGGCGGCGCCGATCGCGAACACCACCGTATGCACCCACGGCACGGGGATGCCCATGGCCGCGGCCATGACGCGATCCTGCGTGGTGGCACGGATCCAGATGCCGTGCTTGCCGTACTTCATGAACAGGTAGAGCGCGCCGATGATGCCCGCGGACATGAGCGCGATGAGGATGCGGTACCACGGATATTCGACGTAGAAGAGTTGGAAGTGCGCGCTCACGGGCTCGAGGATCTTGCGGGGCACCGGGCCGTACTGCCAGAGCGCGTAGTTCTGGATGACCAGCGAGATCCCGAACGTGGCGAGAATGGTCGTCAACGGGTCGCGGCCGACGAGCGGCCGCAGCGCCGTCACCTGGAGCGCGGCGCCGAGGACCGCCATCACCACGACGGAGACGACGAGCGCGACCCAGAAGCTGCCGCTGGCCAGGAACGCCGTCGTCCCGACGTACGCCCCCAGCATGAACAGGTCGCCGTGCGCGAAGTTGACGATGTCCATGATTCCGAAGATCAGCGTCAGCCCCGAGGCCACGAGCGCGAGGATCATGCCGTTCACGAGACCGTTGACGATCTGCACGAGGACCTGATCGACGGGAATCATCGCTCAGACTCCGAGGTATTGATGAACGACGGCGGCGTCGGCGCGCAGGGCGGACGCCGGGGCGTGGTGACGCACCATGCCCTTCTCCATGATGTACACGCGGTCGGAGACGTCGAGCGTGAGCGGGACGTTCTGCTCGACGAGGAGAATCGCCACGCCCTCGCGGTGCAGCACGTCGATGATCGCGCGGATCTGGCCGACCATGCGCGGCATGAGCCCTTCGGTCGGCTCGTCGAGCAGGATGATGCGCGGCTCGAGCATCATCGCGCGGGCGATGGCGAGCATCTGCTGCTCGCCGCCGGACAGCGTGCCGCCCGCCTGGTTGCGCCGCTCGGCGAGGATCGGAAAGCTCGCGTAGACCTTGTCGAGCAGCGCCTGGCGGCGCTCGGCCGACACGGTGGGGCGATCGAGACCCGTTCGGAGATTCTCGAGCACGGAGAGCAGACGGAAGATCCGCCGATCCTCCGGCACGTAGCCGATGCCGATGCGAGCCAGCCGATAAGGCGCGAGGCCGGCGATGTCGCGCCCTTCGAACACGATGCGCCCTCGCGCGGGACGCGCGATGCCCATGATCGTCTTGAGCGTCGTCGACTTGCCGACGCCGTTGCGGCCGAGGAGGCCGACGACCTCGCCCGGCCGCACCTCGAGCGACACGCCGTGCAGGATGTGGGACTTCCCGTAATACGTGTCGACGCCGTCCACGGTCAGCATCAGGTTTTCAGGTAGACCTCCTGCACACGCTGGTTGGCCTGGATCGCCGTCGGGCTCCCCTCGGCGAGCACTTCGCCGTAGTGCAGGACCGTGATCGTTCGCGCCAGCCCCATGACCACCTCCATGTCGTGCTCGACGATGAGGATGGTCAGGTCGGCCGCGATGCGTCGGATCAGCTCGACTGTCGCATGGGTCTCGGTCACGCTCATGCCCGCCGTCGGTTCGTCCAGACAGAGCAGCTTCGGCTCGGTCGCCAGCGCGATGCCGATCTCGAGATTGCGCTGCTCGCCGTGGGAGAGGTTGGCCGCGAGCTCGTCGGCCTTGTCGGCCAGGCCGACGGAGTCGAGCACCGTGCGCGCCCGATCGATCACGTCGCGGTAGCTGCGATGGTGCCGCAGCAGACTCCACGAGTGGTGGCGCGACTGCACGGCGATGCGGACGTTCTCGAGGACGGTGGCGCCGGGCAGGAGGTTGGTGATCTGGTACGAGCGCGCGATCGCCTTCTTCGAGATCTGGTGCGGTGGCAGCCCCGTGATGTCGTCGCCGTCGAACACGATGCGGCCGCTCGTCGGCGTCAGGACCCCGGTGATGCAGTTGAACAACGTCGATTTGCCCGCGCCGTTGGGACCGATGATCGCGCGAATCTCGGCGCGCGGGATGGCGAGCGAGACCTGATTGAGGGCGGCGAGTCCACCGAAGCGCATGGTCAGCCCTTCGATCCGGAGGATCGCGGACTCGGCGGCCGAGCGGCCCCGACCGTCTTCGGCCGGGGCCGTCGCGCCTTCTCGCCGCGCGGCCGTCACGCCTTCGGGAACGTGCAGGCGGGCGGGACGACCACCTTCTCGCGGGGCACCACGTCGAGCAGCCGGTGCTTGCCGTCTTTGATGTCGAAGATGAACTGGCGCAAGAACGCCTGATGATCCTCGCGGCGCAGCACCTTGTCGCCCTGGGGAAAGTCGTCGCCCTCCTTGACCTCCATGCCCTCGAGCGCCTCGATGAGCTTCATCGCATCCTCACGTCCACGGAATCCCGACTTCTGGATGCCGAGCTTGAGGAAGTTCATCGCCTCGAAGTTGGACTGCACGTAGCGGTCGGGATCGGGGCCCGAGGGATCCATCTGCTTGAGCAGGACCTTCGATTCCTCGAAGAACTTCTTGTGGTACGGCGTGTCGAGCGGCTTGGTAAATACGGGGATGTAGCGGTTGACCCCGACGAAGCCCTCGACCTTGTGGCCGAGCGCCGTGAGATGCGTCGACTCGGCGACGGCGCCGTCGCCCGCGTACTTGCGGTTCCGGAACAGTCCGAGATCGAAGGCCTGGTTGGTGAACGTCACCGCATTGGCGCCGAACATGATCGCGAAGACTCCGTCGAAGGTGCCCGTGATCTTGGAGATGAACGCCGTCATGTCCGCGGTGCCGAGCGGGATCCCCGTGGTGCCGACGACCTCGCCGCCCTGCTTCTTGATCTGCTCGGCGTAGGCGTCACGCGTCGACTGGCCCCACGCGTAGTCGAGATAGACGATGTGCCACTTCTTCGCGAGCTTGTTCACCAGATACGGCGCGAAGGCCACGGCCTGCGACGGCGCGTAGTCGAAGGGGCGGAACGTGTAGCGGTTGCACTTGCTCGTCGTGATCGTGGTGTCCAGGCAGACCCCGATCATGTAGACCGTCTTGTGCTCTTCGAACACCGGCATGCAGGCCAGGCAGACGTTCGAGAGATATCCGCCCTCGCCGACGTCGACCTTGTCCTCGACGACCAGCTTCTCGGCCTTGCGCCGCCCGACGTCCGGCTTGGACTCGTAGTCCGCGACCACCAGCTCGACGGGGCGCCCGTTGATGCCGCCGGCCTTGTTGATGCGGTTGGTCGCGAGCTGTGTGCCGACGAGCGCGGTCTTCCCGCCTGCGGCGGCCGTGCCGGTCAGCGGCTGCAGCACGCCGACCTTGTAGGGCTTGGCCTGGCCGAACGCCTCGCGCCAGGGCGCCGGGACGAGCATCGTCGCGCCGAGCGCGCCGGCCGCCGTCGCCGACAGGCCGAGGAACTTGCGGCGCGTCGTCTTGCCGCTCCACCACATGTTTTTCGCCCAGGGTTCGTCGTGCCAGCGTTCGGCCATGGTTATCCTCCTGATGTGCCCGGCGGACGGGCACTCGTGACCGGGAGCAAAGTGTGCGTCTTTCTACACCAAACCGGCGAAGGGGTGCAAGCGGTTCCGGCGCGCGGACGCGAGCTCCGCGCGCCGGACGCGGAGAGCGTTAGCGACTGAGACCGGCGGCCTTCAACGCCTGCCGGATGGCCTCGCGCTCGGCCGCCGGGATCGGCGTCAGCGGCGGCCGCACATGCGCGGCGGGAATGCGGCCGAGCAGGACGAGCGCTTCCTTCATGCGGTTGTGCATGTCCACGAAGGGCGGCGCATAGAACACGCGCACCAGCGGCTCGAGCCGGTCGTTGATTCGCCGCGCGCCTTCGACGTCGCCTTTCTGGCAGGCCGCGAACAGCTCCGCCTGCAGATCCGCGGTGACGCTGCCCATGCCGGAGATCGCGCCGTCGGCGCCCAGCAGGAACGTCGCCATCAGCGACATCGTGAACGACGACAACAGCGCCACCGGCCGGCCCGTCGCGCGCAGCGCCCGCAGATTGGCCTCGAAGGCGACGATGTCGTTCGACCAGTCCTTGATCGCGATCACTTCGGGTATCTCGGCCAGACGCGCGAGCGTTTCGGGCGCGTAGCCGATGCCGCATACGGGCGGGTACTCGAAGGCGACGATCGGCAGGCCGACCGCCGCGACGTCCGAGTAGTGACGGATCACCATATCGGGCTTCAGCTGGGCACCCCACATGAACAGCGTCGGCGGAAAGAGCAGTACGCCGGCGGCGCCGGCCGCCTTCGCGTCCCGCGCCAGCTCGACGGCTTCCGCGGTGCCGTCGGTGTAGACACCGGCGACGATCGGGCACGCACCGGCGATCTCGTCCAGCGCGATCGCCAGCGCCCGCTTGCGCTCCTCGCGCGAGAGCGACGCCACCTCGGCGGCGTGACCGTTGGCCACGATGCCGGTGACGCCGGGCGTGTCGGCCAGCCATCGCAGATGCCGGCGATACGCCGGCTCGTCGATGGAAAGGTCCGCCGCGAACGGCAGGATGTTGGCCGGCATGATCCCCGAGAACGTCAGCGGCTCTCGCATATCGTGGCTCCTTCAAAAGTGCCGTCGGGGCGGCGAATCCCCACGCCGACATCGTATCCAAGACCTGCTTGGATGATACGACGTGGCCATAGGCGCCCGCGACGATGTCGAGGATGGCTCGATCTCGCCACGCGGTGTGTCGCCCATGGTGGTCAGCGTAGCGCGGGCAGGATCTCCCGGGCGATGGTCTCGACCTGGCTCGGCTCGTAGCGGTAGGGAATCAAGATGAGGCGGTCGACGCCCGAGGCCACGTGGGCGCGCAGCTGCTCGATGCACTCCTTGACGTTGCCGCGGATCGCGTGCTCGATCGTCGACTCGCTCCACGCCGCCACGTCCCACTCGGTCGACAGCCAGCGACGCATCGGCGCCTCGGTCTCGGCGCGCGAGGCGCCGACGAGGATCGCGAGCTGGTTCGTCCCGCTCAGCGTCCTCGGATCGCGGCCGGCCTCGCGCGCGAAGGCGAGGATCTTCTGCCACGAGCGCGTGTACGACTCGGGCGTGTAGAAGTACGTGAGCCAGCCGTCGCCCCGGGTGGCGACGCGCTTGAGCACGGCGTCGACGTAGCCGCCGATGAGAATCGGCGGGCGCGGGCGCTGGACCGTCTTCGGCCGCATGACGGCGTCGCGCAGGTTGAACTCGTCGGCCTGCAGCGTCACGCGCTCCTCGGTCCAGAGACGAATGAGGATGTCGAGATTGCGCTCGAACAGGCGGCCGCGCTGCTTGAACGGGACGCCGACGGCGTCGAATTCGCGCGCATACCAGCCGGCGGCGACGCCCAGGACGAGACGGCCCTTGGAGATCACGTCGAGGGTTCCGATGGCCTTCGCCGCCACCGTCGGATTGCGCAACGGCAGCACGAGGACGCCGGTGCCGAGCCGGATCTTGGACGTGCGCGCGGCGATCGCGGTGAGCGTGCCGACGGCGTCGAGAATCGGAAACGACGGCTCGACGCCGAGGATCACGTGATCCCACGCCCACAGCGACTCGAAGCCCAGCGCCTCCGCGCGCTCCGCATAGCGGTAGAGCGCGTCGACGTCGGGCGTCTCGGTCGGTCCGACGAAGTTCTTGATGGCGAGCCCGACCTGCACGGCCACTATCCGAGGAAGCGACGTTCGGGATCGAGCGTGCGCAGCATCGCCAGCTCGTCCGCCGACGGCGGCTCCGTCACCGCGACGCTCGGCGCCTCGAGCAGCGGAAAGCCGGTGTGCTCGCGCACCTGCTCGCGGCTCACGCCGGGGTGCAGCGCGTCCAGCCGCATCCGCCGGGTCTGCGGATCGAAGCCGAACACGCCGAGGGTCGTCACCACACGCGAGACGCCGCCGAACGGCAGGCCGGCGCGCCGCCGCGCATCGCCGCCGTCCAGCCACGCCGGGCTCGTCACGAAGTCCACGCGCGGCACGAACCGGCGCTTCTCGTGCGCGGTCAGAATGATGACCTCCTTGCACAACGACGCGATGTCGTTCGCCCCGCCGGTGCCGGGCAGGCGGACCTTCGGCTTCCAATAGTCCGTGCCGAGCACGCTCGTGTTGACGTTGCCGTACTGGTCGATCTGCGCGCCGCCCATGAAGCCGTAGTCCAGGAACCCGCGCTGCGCGAACAAGAACGTATCGGTGATCCCCGGCAGCATCTGTGCCCGATGGGCCGCGCGCATCTCGTTCGTGGAGATCGGCAGCCGCCCGGGCTTGATGCGCGGCCCGATGATGCCGCCCTCGATCACCATCGTGAGATTCGGCGCGTGGCGCTGCTGCGCCAGCGCCGCCGCCAGCAGCGGCACCCCGACGCCCGCGAACACCGTCGTGTCGTCGCGCAGCACGCGCGAGCCCATGATGGCCAAGAGTTCGGCGGACGTGAATGGCTGGGTCATTGTAGCGGGTGCCGCGAGGTCGGCTTGGACCGCGGGTGGCCTGTTCTAGATGCGGGGTGGCTTCGTTGTAACGGGGGCCGCGAGGTCGGCTTGGACCGCGGGTGGCCTGTTCTGGAAGCGCGTGGCTCCGGTTGGCCGCTCATTGGGTCAGTTCTCGCGCTTGATTCTGTTGTTTCGCCAGGCGCTCGCCGCCGAAGAGGTCGAGGTAGTCGTCCCACGCCGACGGCGCGTAGACATAGCGGGCGAGGTAGTCGGCCACCGCGGCCTCGGGCCCGCGCGCGTCGATCGAGGACGTGTAGTCGCCAAAATGATCGAAGTCCGCCTCGTAGAGCCCGTAGCACTCGTGGGGAAACGCGCCGAACGGCACGTGCACGAGCGCGTCGACGAGAAACCCCGGAATCACGGTGCGGTCGGGATGCCGGCGGGTCTCGTCGTCGGTCATGAGCTCTTCCGTCGTGACGAGCACGGTGGCCGCCGCGCGCGCGATATCGGCGTCCATGTGCGGATAACCGTCGATCTGGCAGTTGCCGAAGCGATCCGCGCGGTGCACGTGCAGCAGCGCGACGTCGGGAAACAGCGCCGGGACCGCGGCGAGCGTCTCGCCCGAGTACGGATCGGCAACCGTCTTCATCCCGCCCACGGCGACGAGGTCGGAGCCGAGCATCGTGAGCGCCGGAACGAACGGCACGCCCATGGCCGCCGCGCGGAAGCGCAGTCCGAGCGCCAGGTGGCTCCACTCCTCGAGCGCGACGGCGCCGGACTCGACGTAGTGGCGCATGACCTTCGAGACGCCCCACGGCAGGCCGATCGACATCCACGCGGTCATCACGCGCTCGACGGCGCCCGCTCCCATCATCAGCTCGCCCTCCGTGCACGTGAGATTGCGCACGAGCGTGAGCGCGCGCCGCCGCGCACGGAGCACCTCGCGTACGAGGGCCAGCGGCGTGCGGGAAAACAGGCAGCCGCCGACGGCGACGCGATCGCCGTCCACCACGCGCGCGGCGGCGTCGTCCAGGGAGGTCAGCTTCTCACCGGCCGATTTGGGCTTGGCTTCGAGACGCCGCCGCGCGCCGACGAAGTCCCACTCGGCGCCTCTCAGCGCAGGATCTCCCACTTCGATTGCCAGCGATCCAGCTCGCGGCGGGTCTTGTCGTCCATCGGGTGCGCGCGCTCGGGCACGTCGACGTGTTTGGTCTCACCGCAGAGCGGGGTGGTGAAGTAGCGCTGGCCGGTGTCGTTGGCCATCGTCACGATCGAGGTGAGGTCGGGATGCCGCGCGGCGAGCTTCAACGCCGCCGCGACGTTGCAGCCGGTGGAGATCCCGCAGAAAATGCCTTCCTCCGCGGCCAGCCGCCGCGCCGTCACCAAGGCCTCCTCGGTGGTGGTCGTGATGACGCCGGTGAGCATTGAGACGTCGAGGTTGTCGGGGATGAAGCCGTCGCCGATCCCCTCGATGCCGTGCGGTCCCCAGGCGCGGCGCGAGAGCAGCGCGCACTCGTCCGGCTCGACGGCGTAGAGGCACACGGCGTGATCGCGCTCCCGCAGATAGCGGCCCACGCCGGTGAGGGTGCCGCCGCTGCCCTGCGAGGCGACGAACGCGCCGACGATGCCGCCGGCCTGCTCCCAGATCTCGGGCCCGGTCGTGCGGTAGTGCGCCTCGATGTTGTCGGCGTTGTCGAACTGGCCCGGCACCCAGTACCCGGTCGGGTCGCCGGCGCGGATCTCCGCAAGGCGCTTGAGCGAGGCGTTGCCGGTCGAGCACTCGAGCACGCGCATGCCCGGCTTGAGATCACCGCGGGCCTCGGCCTGCTCGAACATGTGCAGATAGATCCGGTCCTTGAGGCTGCCGCTCGGTCCGTACCACTCGAGCTTGAGGTAGACGGGAGGGCGCACATCGCCGACGACACGGTTGAGCCGTACGAGCGGCGTGCGCCCGACGGCCTCGACGATGCTCGACAGCGCGGAGCGATGCGCGTCCCAGCGGACCGGCATGAGGACCGGATTGTACCCGACGCCTGGAGAAACTTCTTCTTCCCCGTCACGCGCATGACGTACCGGCGCGCGCCGTAACTTCGAGCACGCGCTCAAGGCGCGCGACATGACGGAGAGCGATCGCCGCTCCTGCATCACGTGCGCGAAGGAGTCCGCCGTCTATCTCATGGCCGCGCAAGAGCTCCTGAGCCTCACGCGATCGCGTCGAAGGCGCCGCGCACGTGCGCGATATCGCCGTGACCGGCGGTGTCGAGCGTCACCGCGATCACGTCGAAGCGGCAGCGCACGCCCTCGAGGCGCCGCCACTTGAGATAGTGCTGCGCGAGCCGCGTGAGCCGTCGCTGCTTGTGCCACGACACGGCGGCCGCCGGCGAGTCGCCCCACGTCGCGTGCCGGCACTTGACCTCGACGAACACGACGACGTCGCCGTCGCGACACACGAGATCGATCTCGCCGTGGCCGAGCCGGACGTTGCGCTCGAGGACTCGGAAGCCGGCTTGCGCGAGGTACGCGGCCGCGCGTTCTTCCGCCGCACGGCCGAGCGCCTGGCGCGGATCGGCTCGCATGCTCACGCCGTTGGTATAGCGTGGGCGGTCCCCGGAAGGAATGTCTAAAAGCGGCGACGCTACTGCGAGCGATAGCGCTCGGAGATGGCAACCTTCGCCGGCCAGTCGCGGTCCAGCCGTCGTTCGGGCGCGACGCCGTTGACCAGCGCGGCCTGTGCGGGAGTCCACGTCGCGCCGCCGCGCGCGAGCAGCTCGCCGATGCTCTCGCCGGCGCGCGCAGGACGGATGCGCAGGCGACTCTGAACGATTCGCGCCTCCTCGTCCGAGCGGAGCGGGCGAACGCTCGCCGCTGTGCGCTCGAACTCGGGGCGGTAGCGCTCCCAGTCCGCACCGGCGCAGACACCCGTCACACGGAAGATCCGCGAGCGGTGAGCGATCCACGTCAGTGCGATGTAGGTGCCGTGCCGCGTGCGGGCGGTGAGCGCTGCGGCGGGTAACGGCGAGCTCTGAACGCGACGGATCCGCTCGAGCTGGGCGTCGGCGAGCCCGTCCGCTTTCGCGCCGGCCACGGGATCGTTTCCGTCTCCGACGAGGTGCAGAAGGACCACGGCGGATTCACCGGGTGCGATCGCCCCCGCCGCTTCCGGGCTGTTGCCGGTCTTCCAGTTGGCGGGCATCGCGAGCGCGAGGTCGAAGTCGGGATGCAGGAACAGCTGGCCCATGAACACCCCGTTGGCGGCATTGTTGCCGATCACGAGGCCATCGAGCCGGCCGAGGAATGCCGCGCGGCTGCCCGTGATCGGAGCGACGGGCGCGCGCGACAGCGAGCCGACGACGGCGTCGATCTTCGCCACACGGTCCGGCGTCGAGGGATGGGTCGCGAAGAACGAGCGCTTCGCCCCGCCGCCGGACAGCGCTTCGGCGCGTTCGAGCGTGCCGAGCAGGCCGCCGAGCGCCGCGGGGTCCCATCCCGCGCGCGCAGCGAGCGCGATGCCGATCCGGTCCGCCGCGAGCTCTTGCTCGCGGCTGTAGGGCGCGAGCGCGAGCCCGGAGACGACGCGGCCGGCTCCGCCCACGATTGCGCCGAGACTCGGGCTCACCATCCCGAGGATGCCGCTCGGCACTCCAAAGAGGACGGCGAGCGGGGTGGCCGCGCCAACACGCTTCACCGCATGACGCTCGAGGACGTGGGCCATCTCGTGGGCCAGCACGCCCGCCAGCTCGTCCTCGCGATTGGACAACGCCAGCAGCCCGCGGGTGACGTAGACCCAGCCGCCGGGCAGAGCGAACGCATTCATCTCGGGATCGTCGGCGACGCTCCACTGCCACGCGATGGCCGCGCGGCCCGCGGCCCGCTCCAGACGTGCGCCGATCGAGCTGATGTACTCGACGAGGCGCCGATCGCGGACGAGGCCCACGGTCTTCTCGACCTCTTGCGCCTCCTTGCCGCCGATCTGCCGCTCCTCCTGGGGCGACACGGTGCTGCAGCCTTGCGCGGCGAGCCCGCCGAGCAGAGCCGCGAGACCGACACAGCACTGGCGTCGGCTGAGCGAGCTCGTCGCGGTCGGGGCCATCGACTAGTCGTCGTCCTCGAGCACGAACAGCTCCCCCTGCCGCCAGACACCCGAGAACGAGCGGCGGTGAATCGGGCACGCCCCGTGGCGGTCGAGCGCGGCGAGATGGTCCACGGTGCCGTAGCCCTTGTGGCGCGCGAAGCCGTACTCCGGAAACTGCTTGTCCGCCTCGAGCATCAGGCGATCGCGGGTCACCTTGGCCACGATCGAGGCGGCGGCCACCGTCGCGCACCGCGCGTCGCCGGCGACGAGATTGCGCTGTGGGCACGGCAGCGACGGCAGCGCGACAAAGTCCGTGATCACCAGATCGGGGACGATGGCGAGCGCGGCCAGCGCCTCGCGCATGGCGAGGATCGTGGCCTGCAGGATGTTCACGCGGTCGATCGTGAGATGGTCCACGATGCCCACGCCGACGGAAACGGCACGTTCGTGGATCAACACGTAGAGCGCCTCGCGCCGTTCGGGCGTGAGGCGCTTGGAGTCCGCCAGCCGTTTGACTCGCCGCGCGGGATCGAGCACCACCGCGGCCGCGACGACGGGACCGGCGAGGGGGCCGCGGCCCACCTCGTCGACGCCGGCGACGCGCGCGACGCCGGCCCTCCACGCTTGGGCTTCGTAGCGGTACGGCGCCGACGGGGGCGGCGTCACGCGAAGACGAGCGCCTTACTCGGTTTGCGGTTCGGGTGCCGTGGCCGGGACGACGTTGACCCGCTTCTCACGCAGGCGCGCCGCCTTGCCCGCGAGTGAGCGGAGGTAGTAGAGCTTGCTGCGACGCACGCGGGCGCGCCGCACGACTTCGATGCGATCGATCCGCGGCGAGTGCAGCGGAAACGTCCGCTCGACGCCGACGCCGTAGGAGATGCGCCGAACGGTGAACGAGGCGCGCGCGCCTTCACCACGCTTGCGAATGACCGTGCCGTCGAAGACCTGCGTGCGCTCTTTCTCGCCCTCGATAACCTTCACGTGCACGCGGACCTGGTCGCCGGGCTCGAAGCCCTCCCGGTCCTTCTTGAGCTGCGACGCCTCAACGATGCGAATCGCGTCCATGACCGTCGTTCCTCTCTGTGCGCGCGGGCGCCGCCGGTGCTTCGCCGCGCTCGAATCCTTCGATCAACCGCCGCTCCTCATCCGTCAGGCTCGCCTCCGCGAGGAGCTCGGGACGGCGCCGCCACGTCAGCCACAGGGCCTGCTCCCGCCGCCAGCGCGCCACGCGCGCGTGGTCGCCGGACAACAACACTTCGGGCACGCGCGCGCCACGGAACTCCTCCGGGCGCGTGTACTGCGGAGGCTCGAGCAGCCCCGCTGTGAACGACTCCCGCTCCGCCGCGCCCGGGCCGCCGAGCACGCCCGGCAGCAGCCGCGTCACCGCGTCGGTGACGACCAGGGCGGGCAGCTCGCCCCCCGTGAGGACGTAGTCGCCGATCGACAACCGCTCGTCGGCGATGATCTCGCCCACGCGCTCGTCCACGCCCTCGTAACGGCCGGCGACGAGGATCAGGTGCGCCTCCTTCGCCAGCTCGCCGGCGACCGCCTGCGTGAACGTGCGGCCGCGCGGGTCCATGAGGATCACCCGCGTGCCCTCGCCGCGCAGCGCCTCCACCGCCGTCGCGATCGGCTCGGGCTTGAGCACCATCCCGCCGCCCCCGCCGAACTGATAGTCGTCGGTGACGCGATGCTTGCCCGTTGCGTAGTCTCGGAGATTGACCACGCGGATGTCAACGAGTCCGCGCGCCCGGGCGCGGCCGAGCATCGACGCACCGAGCGCCGGCTCGACCATGCTGGGGAACAGCGTCACGATATCGATCCGCATCGGCGGCGCCTTACAGGTCCAGTAACCCGTCGGGCGGACGGATCACGACCCGCCGAGCCTTGAGATCCACGTCGAGCACGATCTCGGGCACCGCCGGCACGAGGTGCTCGCGCGCCTCGTCCCCCACGACCCACAGGTCCTGGGCCGGCGCTGGTTCCACGCGCAGCACGCGACCAACGTCCCGTCCGTCCTCCGTCAACACGCGGCAGCCCTCCAGCTGCCAGGGATAGAAATGACCCTCGGGCGGCAGCAGCGCCTCGGCCTCGGGCACGGCGAGCAGCCGCCCTGTCAGGTCCGCCGCGGCCTCCGGCGTCTCGCACCCGGCGATGGCGACGACGAGCGCCGCACCCTGCCGCCGTGCCGCCGTCACGCGGCACGGCGCGCGGTGGTCCCGCGCCACGTCCCAGAGCACGCACTCGCTCAGCGTCTGGAACCGCTCGGGCCGATCGGTGAGCGGCGTCACCCGCACCTCGCCCCCGAGTCCGTGTGGCCGGCCGATCTCGCCGATCGCGACGAGTCGACCGTGGTCTGTCATAAGCTCGCCTCGAACGGTGGGGCCCCAGCCCCACGACGTTCTGCGGCTCGCACTACCGTCATAAGCTCGCCTCGAAATGGCGGGGACGCGTTACTCCACGATCTCGAGCACGGCGCGCTTGCGGAGCTTCGTCGCGTTGGCGTTGAGGATCGTCCGCAGCGCCCGCGCCGTACGTCCCTGCTTGCCGATGACCTTGCCCAGGTCGGTCTGCGCCACCCGGAGCTCGATCACCGTGACACGCTCTCCCTCGACCTCCGTGACGTTCACCTGCTCCGGCTCGTCGACCAGTGCCTTTGCGACGTACTCCACCAGATCTTTCACCGCGACTCCCACTGCAGCTGCGTGCGACAACTGCTTTGCGTCCGTTACGCCCCCGGCTTCGGGGCCAATGCGATGAGCTTCTTTACGGTGTTGGAAGCCTGCGCTCCCTTGGCGATCCACGCCCGCGCCTTCTCGCGATCGATCGTCACCTGCGGCGGGTTCGTCACCGGGTTGTAGTGCCCGATGATCTCGATGAAGCGCCCGTCGCGCGGCGCCCGCGAGTCGGCCACCACCACGCGATACCGCGGGCGCTTGTTCGAGCCTTCGCGTCTGAGTCGAATGGCCACGGCCACGCTCTCACCCCCTCGGCATTGGAAAGCCGCCCAGGCCCTTCAGCTTGCCCAGTCGGCCTTCCATCGTTTTGAACTGCTTCATCATCTTCTTGAGCTGTGCGAACTGCTTGAGCAACCGGTTGACGTCCTGCACATTCGAGCCGCTGCCGCGCGCGATGCGCGCGCGGCGCGAGCCATTGATGATCTCGGGACTGCGCCGCTCGTCGGGCGTCATCGAGCTGATGATCGCGTCGAACCGGCGGAGATCCGCCTGCTCCCCGGACAGCTCCTTGGGCGAGCCCTTGAACATCTTGCCGAACGGCAGCATGCCCAGGATCTGGTCGAGCGGGCCGAGCGCCTGCACCTGTTTGAGCTGCGCGCGGAAGTCGTCCAGCGTGAACGTGTCCTCGCGCAGCTTCTTGACCATCTCCTCGGCCTGCGCCTGATCCACGTTCTGCTGCGCTTTCTCGACGAGCGACAGGATGTCGCCCATGCCGAGGATGCGCGAGGCGAGCCGATCGGGATGGAACGGCTCGAGCGCGTCCGTCTTCTCGCCGGTGCCGACGAAGGCGATCGGGCGTCCGGTGACGTGACGCACACTGAGCGCGGCGCCGCCGCGCGAGTCGCCGTCCATCTTGGTCAGGATCACGGCGTCGATGCCGACGGCCTGGTTGAATTTGTCTGCGACGGTCACCGCGTCCTGGCCGGTCATCGCGTCGACGACGAGCAGCACGTGGTGCGGTTTGACGGCCACACGGATCTGCTTGAGCTCGTCGAGCATCGTCTCGTCGATGTGCAGCCGCCCAGCGGTGTCGAGGATCAGCGGCGTGAGCCCACGGGCAGCGGCCGCGTCGAGCGCGGCGCGGCAGATGTCGACCGGCGTTCGCCCCTCGGCGACCACCGGCACGTCGAGCTGCGCGCCGAGCGTCTTGAGCTGATCCTGCGCGGCGGGCCGATAGGTGTCGGCGGCGGCGAGGATCGGATGCTGGCCCTGCTTGGCATAGAGGCGCGCGAGCTTGGCGGCGGTCGTCGTCTTGCCGGAGCCTTGAAGTCCGATCAGCATCACGACGGTCGGCGGATGCGCTGCGGGCGCCAGCCGGTGTCCGCTGCCTCCGAGCAGCTCCACGAGCTCGTCGTGCACGACCTTGACGACCTGCTGCGCGGGCGTGAGCGACTTCAGAACATCTTGCCCGACGGCCTTGACCTTCACGCGGTCGATGAAGCCGCGGACGACCTTGAAGTTGACGTCGGCCTCCAGCAGCGCCACGCGAACTTCCCGCAGGGCGTCCTGGATGTTGTCCTCGCTCAGCCGGCCCTGGCCGCCAAGCCGATCGAAGATCGTGGTCAGTCTTGCGCTCAAAGAGTCGAGCATGGAAAGTCCGAGTCTACGGAACTACGCAGAACATTTCAACTCCGGCGGGGTCTCAGGCCTCCGCGGCGGCGCGCAGCTCGCGGATCGCCTTGGCGGGATCCTCGGCCTCGAACACGGCCGAGCCCGCGACGAGGATCGACGCGCCATGCTCGGCGAGCGGCCGCGCATGCTCGACCTTCACACCGCCGTCGATCGAGACGTCGACACCCCGCGTGCCGAGCATCGTGCGGATCTGCCGGATCTTGGGATACACGGCGGGGATGAACTTCTGGCCTCCGAAGCCCGGGTTGACCGACATCACCAGCACGATGTCGAGATCGTCCTTGACCCACTCGAGCGTGTCCGGCGGCGTCGCGGGATTCAGTCCGGCTCCCGCTTTCACCGGCCCCCCGCGCCTCGCCGCCAGCTCGCGGATCGACGTCAGCGTGCGCTGCAGGTGCGGGCACGCTTCGACGTGCACGGTCAGCATGTCGGCGCCGCGCGCGGCGAACTCGGCGAGGTACTTCTCCGGTTCGACGATCATCAGGTGCAGGTCGAGGGGCAGGCGTGTGCGCTTGCGGATGGCGTCGAGGATCGGAAAGCCCAGCGTGATGTTGGGCACGAAGCGCCCGTCCATCACGTCGATGTGGATCTGATCCGCACCCGCGGCTTCGGCGCGCGCGATCTCCTCGGCGAGGATCCCGAAGTCGGCGGACAGGATCGAGGGAGCAATCTTGATCATCCGCGCTTCCTTATATCATGTGCGCGATCACGCGCGCCGCAGTCGCACGGCCGTGAACCCGTCCATGCCGTGGCGATCGGGCCGTGTGCGCAGGTAGCCGTCGGCGTCCAGCGGCAGGGGAAAGTCCGCGGGGGCATCGAGGCGCCAGGCGGGCTGCGCGCGCAAGAACGCAGCGATGATGGCCTCGTTTTCTTCCGGCTCGGGCGAGCACGTCGCGTAGACGAGGCGTCCGCCGGCCTTCACCAGCGTGGCGGCCGCGCCGAGGATCTCGGACTGGCGCGCCGCGCTGTTGGCGATGTCCTCCGGACGCCGACGCCACTTGACCTCCGGATTCCGGCGCAGCACGCCGAGATTCGTGCACGGCGCGTCGACCAGCACCGCGTCGGCGCGCGGCGCGTACGAGCTCACGAGCTCCTGCACCGTGCCCTCGATCGTCTGCACGATGCTCACGCCGAGCCGCGCGGCGGCCGCGCTCACCCGGTGCAGGCGCGCGGGCTGCGGATCGAGGGCGACGATGCGGCCGCGGTTGTCCATCAGCTGAGCGAGGTGCGTGGTCTTCGTCCCGGGCGCCGCGCAGGCATCGATGACCGTCTCGCCCGGGCGCGCCTCGAGCAGACGAGCCACCAGCATGGACGACTCGTCCTGGACCGCGCATGCGCCGTCGACAAACGCGCGCCACTGTCCCGGCGCGCCGGCCGCGCGCTCGGCGACGAGCCCCTCCGGCGTCCATGTCGTCGGCCGTGTGGCCACGCGATCCTCGGCGGCCAGCCGCGCGGCCAGCGCCTCGCGCGAGACGCGTAGCGTGTTGGCGCGTACGGTCAACGGCGGCCGCTCGTTCATTGCGCGCATCAGCGCCGTCGCGTCGCGCTCGCCATAGCGCTCGACCCAGCGCGCGGCGAGCCACGTGGGGAACGAGCAGCGCGTGGCCAGCGCGTCGAGGGCATCGCGCGGCGGCGCGGGCTCGCGCTCGCGGGCGCCGCGTCGAGTGAAGGCCCGCAAGACCGCGTTCGTGTACTCCGCAGCACCGCGCGCGCCGGCGCGCGCGAGCGTGACCGCGTCGTTGACGGCGGCGAACGCGGGCACGCGCGTGAGGAAGACGATCTGGTAGGCGGTCATGCGCAGCAGGACGCGCACGCGCGCGTCCAGCGTGTCGAGCGGGCGTCGCGAATGCGGCGCGAGGATCCAGTCGAGGTAACGCTGCCAGCGGAGCGTGCCGTACACGAGCTCGGTGGCCAGCCCCACGTCGCGCGCGCCGACGCGCTGCCGCGTGATCTCGGCCTCGAGCGCGAGATCGGCGAAGGCGGCATCGGTCTCGACGCGCTCGAGCACGCGTGCAGCGAGCGCGCGCGCGGGTGCGACGGCCCCACGCGTCGGCCGCGCGGCGGCGCTCACGGCGCCCCGAAGCGCGCGCCCTCGACGAGTCGGGCGCCGCGGAGGTATTCGGCCCAGGTCATCGCCCGGCGATTCTCCGGCTGGACCTCGACGGGCAGCAGCGCGCCATCACCGGTCGCGATCGCGAGCGTGGCGTCGTCCGCGACGAGCGTGCCGGGCGCGCTCCGCG
Organism: Candidatus Rokuibacteriota bacterium; assembly: GCA_003220475.1. Classification (GTDB taxonomy): domain Bacteria; phylum Methylomirabilota; class Methylomirabilia; order Rokubacteriales; family CSP1-6; genus AR12. The sequence goes on from QHSO01000121.1 coordinate 20,049, forward strand.
CGGGCGCGGCCGACCGCGCGCGCCAGATCGTCAGCGCGCCGCCCGGCGTGGTCGTCGTCGCACCCGGCCACGGATGGCAGCCACGCACGAGGTTGACGATGTCCGCCGCGCGCTTCCTCCAGTCGATGACGCCGTCGGTTTTCTTGAGACGTGGCGCGCTGGTGGCCGCGGTGTGATCCTGCGCGGTCGGCGTGAGCGTGTCGAGGCGATCGAGCGTCTCGACGATCACCTCGGCGCCGAGGCGTGAGAGCCGTTCCGAGAGCTCGCCCGCCGTCTCGTCGGGGCCGATCGGCATCGATCGCCGCAGCAGCACGTCGCCGGTGTCCATCCCCTCGTCCATCTTGAACGTGGTGATGCCCGTCTGCGTCTCGCCGCGGATGATCGCCCATTGGATCGGCGCCGCCCCGCGATACCTGGGCAGCAGCGACGCATGGATGTTGATCGAGCCGCGCGCGGGCGTGTCGAGCACCGCCTTGGGCAGGATCTGACCGAACGCGACGACGACCGCAAGGTCGGCGCCGTACGCGGCGAGCCGCTCGGGCCAGCCCGGATCGCGCAGGCGCGGCGGCTGGAGCACCGGCAGCCCCACGGCCAGCGCCGCTTGCTTCACGGGTGGCGGCGTCACGCGCTGGCCGCGATGCGCCGGCCGATCGGGCTGGGTGATCACGGCGACGATGTCGTGACCACGACGCAGCGCTTCGAAGGCGGGCAGCGCGAAGGCGGGTGTTCCGAAGGCGGGTGTTCCGTAGAAAAGAAGCTTCAGCGGGTTACAGCGCGAACGCGCGGTGAGCGGCGGCGTCCTCGGCGAAGCCTTCCTTCTTGATGCGCCGCTTGATCCGATCGCGTGTGACGGGGTCCAGCCGGTCGATGAAGAGCACGCCGTCGAGGTGATCCATCTCGTGCTGGAAGACGCGCGCGCGCAGGCCGCGTGCGTTGACCGTCACCGTCTTGCCGTCGGGATCCTGGGCGTCGAGGCGCACCCACTCCGCGCGCTTCACCGGTGCGAAGACTCCCGGCAGCGACAGGCAGCCCTCCTCGGCCACGATCTCGCCACCCTGCTCGGTGATGACGGGATTGATCAGCGCCCGGGCGCCGCGGCCCTCTTCGTCTGCCACGACCATGAGGCGGAGCGAGACACCGACCTGCGGCGCGGCGAGACCCAGCCCGACCTCGTCGTACATGGTGTCGACCATGTCGGCGATGATCTTCCGCACGTCCGGTGTGACCGCCTCGACGGGCGCGGCGCGACGTCGCAGGGCCGGATCGCCGTATTTTCGGACACTCAGGATGGCCATTCGACCGGATCCACCTCGACGTCTATGATACCGCGGCTTTTCGGCCGTGGCCGGCGGAAGTCGGCGAGCGCCTCGCCCAGCCGGGACGCGAGATCCGCGTGGCCCTTGACGACGATGCGCCGCGCGCGATCGCGGCGCGCGGACGCGGGCCCATAGACGGTGAAGGTGGAGACCGATGTGAGGGCCGCGGCAATCTCGTCGGCGAGCGTGCGCATCGCCGCCGCGGATGCCGCGGTGACGGTGATGACCGCCAGCCGCCGGAACGGCGGATAGCCGAGCTCGCCCCGGAACTTCATCTCGTGTCGGTAGAACGCGGCGAGGTCCTGCCGCGCGAACGCCTCGAAGACATAGTGCGCGGGCGTTTGTGACTGGACGATCAGGCCACCGCCGGCGGCCACGCGCTCGGCGGCGCCCCACAGCAGGGCGAAGAGCCGTTCACCCGCACGAAAGTCGGGCATGCGCAGCAGCTGATCCGGCGACACGAAGCCGGCGATGCCGAGCGAGCCGGGACCGAACAGCCGCAACGCACCGCGCGTGCCGATGACGATCTCCGCCGCGGCGGCCTCGGCGCGCTGCCGCTCGGCCTTCGCGCCGCGCGTGGCGTCGGGGTCATAGCGCGCCACGCGGGCCTTCGGAAAGCGACGGCGCACCGCGTGCTCGACGCGCTCGACGCCCCAGCCGAACGGCGACAGGCGGCGGCCGTGGCAGCCGGGGCAGGTGTCGAGCATGGGCGCCTCGCGTCCGCAGACGCGGCACATCAGCGTGCGCGCCGCGCGCGTGTAGGCGGCGGCGACGTCGCACTGCGGACAGCGCAGGACCGTGCCGCACTCGTCACAGGCGAGCGCCGAGGTCAAGCGGCCGACGAGGAGTAGCGCGCGCCGCCCCGCCGCCAGTGCTTCGCGCACGGCGCGCGCGAGTGGCGGCGTTAACGGCTCCACCTTGAGGATCCCGCGCGTGTCAGCGAGCTGCACGGCCGGCCACGGCGCCGCGTCGCCGGTGACGAGCCGCGCCCGGCCGCTGTCTGCACGCCACCACGTCTCGACGCTCGGCGTGGCGGAGGTCAGCGCGGCGGTCAGCCGCGCGCGCGCCGCGCGCTCGAGCACGACGTCGCGTGAGTGCAACCGCGGCGCGCCCGGCGGCTTGTGTGCGGCCTCGTGCTCGTCCACCAGCGCGAGCGTGCCGCCCGGCGGCAGTGGCGCCAGCAGCGCCGACCGCGTGCCGACGGCGAGCCGCCTGTGGCCCGCCGCCAGCGCTGTCCACGCGCGGGCGCGCGCCTCGTCGTCGACGCCAGAATCCAGACGCGCGACGGTTCCGTATTTCTCCAGCCGCTGCGTCCAGCGCCCGGCCGCCTCGACGTCGGGGACGATCACCAGCGCCGGTGCGTCCGTCGTGCCGAGTCGCTCGATCAGTCGGCGCTCTCGTCCCGCGCCGATGAACACCTCGGGCAGCGTCGGCTCCGCGCCCGCGCGCGTATGAGCCGGAGGTGTGCGGAGCCGGGAGCCATCTATATCAGCCCACCCACGGCCAACGCCGGCCTCGCGCTCCGATACAGAGGCCGCCGCCACGACCGGCGGCGTGAGCGCGGCGAGCGTCGAGCCGAGCGATGAGAGCGATTGTGCGGCGATCCAGCGCGTCAGCTCGAGCGTGTCAGCGTCCAGCAGCGGCGCCGCGTCGAGAACACGAATGAACGGCTTGAGTCCCGGCGTCACGCCCTCGCGCAGTCCGACGACGACGCCGACGCGCTCCGCGTTTCCGAGCGGCGCGACGACGCGCTGCCCCGGCGCGACCGTGGTGCCCTCGGGAACCAGATAGGAAAACGGATGCGCGACCGGCGTGTCGAACGAGACGTTTACTGTATAGGAGCGCGTGCTAGGCATGAACCGTGGGTGGCCTGAGATAGATGGTTACCGGCTCCGTATGCCTTCGGCTCACGCTTTGTCGCAGGCACCTGCGCTGCCACATCGCGCTCATCTGGTCCGGCGCTGGTCGTACTCCCGGCGAGCGAGCTTGAGGTCCTCCCAGGCCATACGCTTGTACTTCTGGCCGGGATTGCGCAGCAGGAAGGCGGGATGGAACGTCGGGATGAGCACCGCGTCGCCGAACGCGTGCAGCCGGCCACGCAGCTTGCCGATCGCTTCCTTCGTGCGCAGCAGCGACTGGGTCGCGACGCTGCCGAGCGCGAGGACGACCTTCGGCTGGATCACGGCCAGCTTGTCGGCCAGAAACGGCGCGCACGCGGCGAGCTCGTCTGCCTCGGGATTGCGGTTGCCGGGAGGCCTGCACAAGACCGCGTTCGTGATGAAGACTTCGTCGCGCGACAGGTTCACCGAGGCCAGCATCTTCGTCAGCAGCTGTCCCGCGCGGCCGACGAACGGCAAGCCCTGCGCGTC
>QHSO01000300.1 GCA_003220475.1 Candidatus Rokuibacteriota bacterium
CAAACGATCGGCGGCGCCCAGCACCGTCACCGGCGCGCCTTCCACGTGCGTGGCGATCTCGATGGCCTTGGCCGCCGCCGCCGGACGCACGGTCTCGAGCGCCGCGTCGACGACCTCGCGCAGGTCCAGCCGCTGGAGATCGATTCTCAGATTTCCGGTCGCCATGCGCGACACGTCGAGCAAGTCCTCGACGAGACGCACCTGGGCGGCGGCGCCGCGCACGATCGCGGCCACCGCGCGCTCGCGGCTGGCCGCGTCCATCTCGACGGACTGCAGCATTCGCGCCCACCCGAACACGCTGTTCAGCGGCGTGCGCAGCTCGTGGGACACCACGGCGAGGAACTCGTCCTTCGAGCGGTTGGCGGCTTCCGCCGTCTCGCGCGCCAGCCGCTCGCGCGTCAGCAGCTGCTTGCGCTCTTCCTCGATGCGCCGCCGCTCGGTGATGTCGCGAGCGATCTTGGACGCGCCGACGATGCGGCCGGTCGAGTCCCGCACCGGCGAGACCATCACCGAGACCTCGACGAGGCCGCCGCCCTTCGTCCGGCGCACGGTATCGAAGTGCGCGATGTGCTCGCCGCGGCGGATACGTGCCAGCACGCCCTCTTCCTCCGCGCGCCGGTCAGCGGGGATGATCAGCATGATCGGCTGTCCGACCGCCTCCGCCGCCGTCCAGCCGAACATGCGCTCGGCGGCGCGATTCCACGACGTGATGATGCCGTCGAGATTCTTGCTGACGATGACGTCCTCCGACGACTCGACGATCGCGGCCAGCCGCGCGCGCGTCTCGTCGAAGTGCCGGCGCTCCGTGATGTCGCGCGCCATGATGGAGGCGCCGACGACGTGGCCGAGCGAGTCCCGCACCGGCGACACGCTCATCGCCACGTCGACGAGCCGGCGGTCCTTCGTCATGCGCATGGTCTCGACCGAGTCAACGTGCTCGCCACGGCGGATGCGCGCCAGCACCTGCTCTTCTTCCGCGTGCCGCTCATCGGGGACGATCAGCGTGATGTGACGGCCGATCGCCTCGGCCGCGCTCCAGCCGAATACGCGCTCGGCGCTCCGATTCCAGGACGTGATGGTGCCCTCGAGGTTCTTGCTCAGAATCACCTCGTCGGCGGATTCGACCACGGCCGCGAGGTGGGCGCGCGCCTCGTCGAGGCGACGGCGTTCGCTCACGTCGCGCGCGATGCTCGACACGCCGACGATCTGGCCGGCGCCGTCGCGCATCGGCGCGATGGACAACGACACGTCGATGAGCTCCGAGTGCTTCGTCAGCCGTACGGTTTCGAGATGCTCGACCACGTCGCCGCGCCGCACGCGCGCGAGGACGTCGTCGTCCTCGCCCCGGCGCTCCGGCGGCACGATCAGCGACGCGTGGCGTCCGATGGCCGCCACCGCCGGCCAGCCGAACATCCGTTCCGCGGCGCGGTTCCAGGAGGTGATGGTCCCGTCCACGGTGGTGCTGTAGATGGCGTCGTCGGAGGAGTCGACGATCGCGGCGAGGCGCGCGGCGGCGTCGTGCGTCATGCAGTCTCTACGATAGCAAGCACTCAGCCCACGAGTGACTCGATTGCGCGCACTTCTTCGGCCGACAGCGCGAGGCCGACGCTGGCGAGATCCTGCGTCATGTGCTCGGGGTCGGAGGTGCCCGTGAGCGGCAGCATGCCCACTGCGCGCGAGAACCGGAACACCACCTGCGCCGGCGTGGCCTTCTCTCGGGCGGCGATGCGCGCAATGAGCGGGTGCACGAGCACCTCGGGATTGGCGGTCAGCAGCGAGAAGCCCTGATAGCCGATGCCCCGCTCCGTGCAGAACGCGCGAATCGCCCGATCCCAGCCCTGACGCGCGAAGCAGCGATTCTGCACGAATGCCGGCCGCTCAGCGCCCACCGCCTCCAGCTGGAGCAGATGGCGCAACGAGACGTTGCTGACCCCGAGCAGTCGCGCGTGGCCGGCGTCGCGCTCGCGAATCATCGCCGCCCACGTCTCGGCGTCCTCCTCGCCCCAGCCGTGGCCGGACGCCGGCCCGTGGAGCACGTAGCTGTCCACGTACTCGGTTCCAAGGTGCTGGAGCGAGCTGGCCATCGATTGTTGGACCTGGGTGGACAGCGGCGCGGCCGGGTCGTACGGCAGGCGGTGATCCTGACCGCGCTGATACGTGAATTTGGTCTGCACGAACACGTCGGCGCGCGTCACGATCCCCGCCGCGACGGCCGCGCGGAGCGCCTCGCCGACGCCGACCTCCACGTAATGCCGCCGCTGGTTCGCCGTGTCGATGCCGCGGAATCCGCGGCGCAGCGCCAGCTCGGCGAGCGCGGCGGTGCGATCCTCTTTCCACGCCGTGCCGTAGAGAAACGCGGGAACGCTGGGGGCCGGCACTACCGGACGGAAGCGCGGGGAGCGACCGAGACGCCGCGTGCGCCCGTGCGCTCGATGGCGCGCGCGACGAGGCCCGAGGCCTTCGCGTCCTCGACGAAGCCGCGCAGATAGACAAGCCCGGCGTCGCGGCCACGCGGCACGCCGACCGCCTGCGGCACCCTCATGAATTCGCCGTCGAGCAGGCGGGCGCCGGGAAGCCGGTCGACGGCGCCGATCAGCGCCTGGCGCAACCCCGCCAGTGCATCCACCTTGCCCGACGCGACCAGCTCGAAGGCCGCCTCCGCGTTCGCCGCGCGCACGAGCTCGGC
>QHSO01000122.1:0-3151 GCA_003220475.1 Candidatus Rokuibacteriota bacterium
GTGGCAGACGAAGCGCGCGCCGCCCTCCAGCTCGACGAGGGCGATGTGCAGCGGCGAGCGAAAGCCCTCCGGTGCTGCGTGCAGCGTCGTGAACGAGACCACCTGGCCGACGCCGCGCACGCTGGTCGGCGTCATGGGCACCGGGTGCCACGGGCACCAGGTGGCCGGCGGCGCCACCACCGCATCGCAGCGCGGGCACCGTGACGCGTCGATCGTCTCGATCATTTGTAGCGAGGTCCGCCAGCCCGGCTAGGACCGAAGGTGGCCTGTTCTAGGTGCGAAGTGGCTCCGCTCAACGGCGTCATCCGACGGCACCGCGGCGCTTTTGTGTCGTGCCGCATCACCGCTCGCTCTCCAGAATCGTCACAAAGTTGTTGGTCGCGAGACCGCCGATCGAGTGCGCGAGCGCGACGCTGCCCTCCACCTGCCGCTCGCCGGCGCGGCCCGTGAGCTGCCACACGCATTCCACGACCTGGGCGAGTCCCGTCGCCGCGAGCGGATGGCCGCGGCCCTTGAGCCCGCCTGATGGATTGATCGGCAGGCGGCCGTCGAGCGCCGTCTCGCCGTCGAGCGTCGCGCGCCCGGCCTTGCCCTGGGGCAGCAGACCGAGGTCCTCGAGCGAGATCAACTCGAAGGGCGTGAAGGCGTCGTGGATCTCGGCGAAGTCGACACGCGCGGGGCCGACGCCCGCCATCGCGAAGGCGGCGCGCGCGGCGTCACGGGTTGCGCGAAAGTGCGTGACGTCCGAGCGGTGCCGTACGGCCAGCGCGTCGGCGCCCTGCCCGATTCCGGCCACGCGCACCGCGGACCGCTCGGCCGTCAACACCACGGCCGCCGCGCCGTCGGAGATCGGGCAGCAGTGCAGCAGCCGCAGCGGGTCGGCCACCATGCGGCTCTCCATGACTTCGTCGAGCGTGACGGGCTGCTGGAAGTGCGCGTACGGATTCCGCGCCGCGTTTGCGTGGTTCTTCACCGCCACCTGCGCGATCTCGCGCGCGGCGACGCCTTTGCGCGCCATCAGCGCGCGCGTGACGAGGCCGGCCAGCGCGGGCATGGTCGCGCCGTAGGCTCGCTCGTAGGGATCGATCGAGCGCCCGATGATTTCGGACACGCGCGGCGTCGGCAGATGGGTCATCTTCTCGCCGCCGACGACGAGCACGGTGCGGTGAAGGTTGGCCGCGACCTGGGCGACACCAGCATAGAGCGCGGCCGCGCCAGAGGACGTCGCCGTCTCCACGCGGAGCGCGGGCGTCTCGGCGAAGCCCATATGGGTGGCGATGTTCGAAGCGAAGTTGCCGTCGCCGACGAACTCCTCGGGATTCATCGTGGCGACGATGATGAAGTCCGGACGCTCACGGCCCGCGGCGGCGAGTGCGGCGTGGGCCGCGTCGGCCATGAGGTCGCCGAGCGGCTCGCTGCGCCGCCCGATCCGCGTCATTCCTGCGCCGGCGATCCAGACGTTCGGCATGGACGTCGCCCATCCTGCCGGGCGACGTCCGAAAGGTCAATCAGCGCGGAAGCCGCGGCGTGCCGCGACCGGCCGTGCGTGCCGGCGGCCGCGCAGGCGGATACGACGCCGGCGCCGTGGGGGGCGGCGCCGACGTCGCTCCGGCGTCGGCCGCCGCGGGGGGCGTGCCGGCGGGTCGGCTCGTATCCTCGGGGCGCGGCGGGCCGTGACGGCTCGGCGGCGGCGGCGCGGCGACGCGCAGCTCGCGGATCAGGCGGAGCAGATAGGTGCGCTGCAGCCCGAGCGAGCGCGCGGCGTGCGTGCGATTGCCGCGTGCTCGATGCAGCGTGGCTTCGATGAGGCGACGCTTGAAGTCCGTCACCGCGCCGTGATAGCCGACGTCCTCGTCTCGCGCTTGCGGATCGGGAAGAGCATTCATGGCGCGACGACAATGCGACGCGCGTGCCACGCCTCATCCGCGCGAAATCGGTGATGGCGACGCGCGCGCCTGCCCAGCGCAATGGGCGACGTGCACAAAAACGGCGTGCACAAAAACAAAAGGCCCTCGCGATCCGAGGGCCCGTGACGGCTAACGCGGCCGAGCGTTCAGGACTTGGTGGCGGGCTTGACCCCGGGATGGTCCTTGAAGAACTGCTTGTTGAGCTCGATGAAGTTCTTCCACTGATCCGGCGTCTCGTCCTCGGCGAAGATCGCCTTCACCGGGCACACGGGCTCGCACGCGCCGCAGTCGATGCACTCGTCGGGATGGATGAAGAGCATCGTGTCGCCCTCGTAAATGCAGTCGACGGGGCAAACCTCGACGCAGGCTTTGTCCTTCACGTTGATGCACGGCTCGGCAATGATGTACGGCATTAGGGCCTCCCGGGCTGTCTCGTCGATCTGGTGAGACCAGGCATTGTTAACTCGACGTAGATATTGTGTCAAGCATTCCGGGCGCTTCGGCCCCTACCGACGCGGCTCACTGCGTCCGCAGCCGAGGATCGAGCGCGTCGCGGAGAGAATCGCCGAACAGATTGAAGGCGAACACGGAGAGGCTGATCGCCACGCCCGGGAAAATGGCCATCCACGGCGCCGTCTCGGCGAACTCGACGGCCGCGCCGCGCAGCATCAGGCCCCAGGCCGCCGTCGGCTCCTGCACGCCGAGGCCGAGGAACGACAGCGACGCCTCGGCGAGAATCGCCTGCCCTAGGAACGCCGTCAGGATGATCAGATAGGGCGCCATCACGTTCGGCAGCATGTGGCGCAGCACGATCCGCGCATGCCCGAAGCCCGCCGCGCGCGCCGCATCGACGAACGGCATCTCGCGGATGGCCAGCGCGGAGGAACGGATCACGAGCGCCGAGCGCGGGATCATCGGCACCATGATCGCCATGATCAGATTGGGGATGGAGTTGCCGAGAATCGCGACGAGCGCGAGCGCGAGGATGATGAGCGGGAACGAGAGGAACACGTCCATCACGCGCTGCAGGTAGAGATCGATACGGCCGCCGAAGTACGCGCTGGCGACGCCGAGGATCGCGCCCAGCGTCGCGCCGAGCACCGAGGCGCCGAAGCCGACCATCAGCGCGGTGCGCGAGCCGAAGATCAGCCGCGAGAGCACGTCGCGGCCGAACGAGTCGGTGCCGAGCCAGTGCCCGAGCGTCGGTCGCGCCAGCATCGCGCCGAAGTCGACGGCCTCGGGAT
>QHSO01000122.1:3208-14312 GCA_003220475.1 Candidatus Rokuibacteriota bacterium
ATACGCGGATCCAGCCACGCGTAGCCGACGTCCATCAGGAAGTTGACGATGATGAAGACGCCGGCCACCAGCATGACGAGCGCCTGGATCAGCGTGTAGTCGCGATGCGCCACGGCCTGCACGAACAGGAGCCCCAGCCCGTTCAGGTTGAACACCTGCTCGGTGACGACGAGGCCGCCGATGAGGAACGCGAACTCGAGCGCGATCACCGTGAGCACCGGCAGCATCGCGTTCTTCAGCGCGTGCCGCGCCAGCACCAGCCGCTGCACCAGCCCCTTGGCCCGCGCCGTGCGGATGTAGTCCTCGCGCAGCACCTCGAGCATCGCCGAGCGCGTCATGCGCATGCCAACGGCCGAATAGCGATAGCCGACCGCGAGCGCTGGCCAGATGAGCTGCTTGATGTTCTCCCACGGGTCGACCCAGAACGGCGTGTAGACCATCGGCGGCAGCCAGTGGAACACGATCAAGAGCAGCAGGATGAACACGATGCCGAGCCAGAAGGACGGCGTGGCGAGGCCGGCGATGGAGAAGATGCGCACGGCGTAGTCGATCCACGTGTCCTGCTTGAGCGCGGCCAGCACGCCGAGCGGGATCGAGAGCGCGACTGCCACCACCGTCGCCATGATCGCGACCTGCAGTGACAGCGCGAAGCGCAGCCGGATCTCCTGCCAGATCGGCGCGCCCGTCCACATCGACTCGCCGAAGTCCAGGCGCGCGATGCCGAGCACCCACGTCCCGAACTGCTTCCACAGCGGCCGGTCGAGACCGAACCGCGCGCGCTCCTTGTCCAACACCTCCTGCGAGACCGCGCCACGATCGCCGGAGTAGCGCAGCTCGACGACGTCACCGGGGATGACGCGGATGAGAACGAACGTCAGCAGCGCGACGCCGAACAGCGTCGGAAACATCAACAGGAAGCGCTTGACGAGATATTTCCACATGATGGTGGCGAGGGCGCGGCCGGCGCCGCGCCCCCGTGCGCTGGCTTACTCCGAGAGCCAGACCGTGTCGAGCTGGTTGTTGAGATAGTGGCTGGGCGTGATCGTCCAGCCCTTCACCTTGGCGAGATGCGGGATGATGCGATGCCACTGCAGCGTGTAGATCACGTGCGCCTCGTCGTCGAGGAGCCGCTTTTCGAACTGCCGCAGGATCTTCTTGCGCTCCTCGATGTCCGTGGTGCGAGCCTGCCGGATGTACATGTCGTCGATGGCGGTGTCCTTGTGCCGGCCGTAGTTCGCGTCCGAGGTGCTCACGAAGCGGGCCAGGTCGAGGTCCGGCTCGACGATGAAGCCGCACTGGAAGTCCATGGCGACTTCGAAGTCGCCGCGCTTGAGCATCGGATGATACGCGGAGGCCTCGATGAACTCCTGCTTGACGCTGAGGCCGATGTGCCGCCACTGATCGATGAGCCAGATCCCCAGCGGCTCGTAGGGATGCGGGATGCCGCGGTTCTTGAAGGTGAACGAGAAGCCATCGGGCACGCCGGCTTCCTTCAGCAGCCGCTTGGCCTCGGCGCGGTTCTTCGCGATGTCGTGCCCATAACCGGCCAGCTTCTCGAGCTCGGCCGGCGGCGTGGCGTACGGCGTGCCGGGCACCTGGATGCCGCCCACGTCCTTCACCAGCGTGATCCTCGACAGGGCCTTGGAGCCTTCGTAACGGTCGAGAGCCAGGCTCAGCGCTCGACGCACACGCTTGTCGTCGAACGGCTTCTTCTCGTGGTGCATCGAGACGAAGTTGAGGCAGTCCCAGGGACTCTCCTGCACCGCGATCTTGTTGCCGAGCGCCTGCACGAGCTGATCGCGCTCGGGCGGGCTGAACGAGCGGAACTGGATCATGGCCCGCTCGCCGCGAACGGCGGCCACCTGCGCGGCCGAGGCGCTGATGAAGATCGCGCGATAGCCGTCGAGGTACGGCTTGCCCTTGTCCCAGTAGTCCGGGTTCTTCTTCCCGACCCAGTGCGAGCCCTTGACGTGCTCGCCGAACTTGAAGGGGCCCGTGCCCATGACGTGCGTCTCGTACCAGTGGGGGTCCTTGGCGATGATTTCGGCCTTGTAGATCCAGTTCCACGGCGAGGCGAGCGCGAGCAGCAGCGAGGACTCCGGCCACTTGAGCTTGAACACCACCGTGTTCGAGTCGGGAGCCTCCACCGAGGTCACCGAGTCGTACATGTCCTTGCGCAGCGACTTCACGCCCGCCGGCGGCTTGATGATCTTGTCGTAGGAGGCCTTGACGTCCTTGGACGTCATCTCACTGCCGTCGTGGAACTTCACGCCCTGACGCAGCTTGAACGTATACGTGAGACCGTCCTTGGAGGCCGTCCACGACTCGGCGAGGTCGCCGACGGGCTTGGTGCCGGTCTTGTCCGTGGGATCCACCCGCAGCAGCGTGCTGTAGTGCGGGGCCATCGGGTGGATGACGCCGAAGGTCTCTTCCTGGTGGGCGTCGTAGGAGGGCGGCTCCGAGGGCACGACGAAGACGAGCTCGCCGCCGGAGCGGGGCTTGTCCTGTGCGCCGGCGGGAATCGCCGCGGCGATGACGATGAGGACCGCGCCCAGCGCGCGGGCCAAGGGGCGTTGCATGGGGGCCACCTCCTGGGAGGTCGGAGTCCGCGACCGGGCCGACCACCCGTATCAATCGATTGCCGTGACAACGGGGAAAAAGCCCGAAAGGTTGCAGCACGTTAGCCGCGGTCTGACCGCCGTGTCAAGCGGAGGTCGGCCGAGGACGGAGATCAGGCGAGAAGGCAGGCGGCCCAGTGCCCGGGCTTGACCTCGCGAAGCTCCGGAACGATCTGACGACAACGGTCCACGGCGATCGGGCAGCGCGGATGGAACACGCAGCCCGACGGCGGATCGAGCGGGCTCGGCACCTCTCCGCGCAGCACGATGTGCTCGCGGCGCGCCTCCAGCTCGGGATCGGGAATCGGCACGGCGGACAGCAGCGCGCGCGTGTAGGGATGGAGCGGATCGTCGTAGAGCGTCTTGCGATCGGCGAGCTCGACGATCTTGCCGAGGTACATCACCGCGACGCGATCGGAGATGTGGCGCACCACCGCGAGGTCGTGCGCGATGAACAGATACGTGAGGCCGAGCTCGGCCTGCAGATCCTCGAGCAAGTTGATGATCTGGGCCTGGATCGATACGTCGAGCGCGGAGACGGGCTCGTCGCAGACGATCAGCGCCGGCTCCATCGCGAGCGCGCGCGCGATGCCGACGCGCTGGCGCTGGCCGCCGGAGAGCTGGTGCGGATAGCGCCCCGCGTGCTGCGGCAAGAGGCCGACCTGCCGCAGCAGGTCGCGCACGCGATCGCGCCGCGCGCCCGCGCCGCGCACGATGCCGTGCACGTGCAGCGGCTCGGCGATGATCTCGCCGACGGTCATGCGCGGATTCAGCGAGCTGTACGGATCCTGAAAGATCACCTGCAGCCGCCGCCGCACCGCGCGCAGCTCGTCGGCACCGAGCTTCGTGAGATCGCGACCCTCGAACAGGATCTCGCCCGAGGTCGGCGTCTCGAGCTGCAGGATGCACCGCCCGGTTGTCGTCTTGCCGCAGCCGGATTCGCCGACGAGGCCCAGCGTCTCACCGCGGCGGATCGCGAACGACACGCCGTCCACCGCGCGCACGAGGCCGCGCCGGCCGCCGAACAACCCACCGCCGATTTCGAAATGCTTGACGAGGTTGCGGACCTCGAGCAGCACCTCGCCGCTCACGTGCGGCCTCCCACCGGCTCGCGCGCGGCGCGCACGCGCTCGGCCTCCCAGCACGCCGAGACATGCTCGGCGCTGCCGATCGGCCGCAGCGGCGGCGTCTCCACGAGGCATCGCTCGACGCGGAACGCGCAGCGCGGCGCAAACGAACAGCCGCCGGGCAGCCGCGAGAGATCGGGCGGCTGGCCCTCGATGGGATCGAGGCGCGCGCGCCGCGGCTCGTCCAGGCGCGGCACCGAGCGCAGCAGCCCGAGCGTATAGGGATGCCGCGGGTTGGCGTAGATCTCGCGCGCAGTGCCGCGCTCGATGATCTTGCCCGCGTACATGACGTTGACGCGGTCGGCGTAGCGCGCGACCACGCCCAGGTTGTGGGTGATCATCAGCATCGCCACGCCGAGCCGGCGCGAGAGGCTCTTCATGAGCTCGAGGATCTGCGCCTGGATCGTGACGTCGAGCGCGGTGGTGGGCTCGTCGGCCAGCACCAGCGACGGCTCGCAGGCGAGCGCCATCGCGATCATCATGCGCTGGCGCATGCCGCCGCTGAACTGGTGCGGGTACTGCGCGAGCCGCCGCGCCGGGTCTGGAATGCCGACCATCGAGAGCAGCTCCGCCGCGCGCGCGCGGGCCGCGGTCGGCGTCATGTCGAGATGCGTCTCGAGACCTTCCGTGATCTGCCGCCCGATGGTCAGCACCGGATTGAGCGACGTCATCGGCTCCTGGAAGATCATCGCGATCTCGCGCCCGCGCACGCGGCGCATGGCTTCTTCGTCGAGCGAGAGCAGGTCGCGACCCTTGAAGAGAACGCGGCCGCCGACGATGCGGCCGGCCGGCGCCGCGACGAGCCGCATGATCGACAGCGCGCTGACGGATTTCCCGCAGCCGGACTCGCCCACGAGCGCGACGGTCTCGCCTTCGGCGACGTCCCAGGACACGCCGTCGACGGCGCGAACGACGCCGCCGCGGGTCAGAAAATGCGTCTGGAGGTCGACGACCTCGAGGAGGGTACCCACAGCGCGCGGGAGTGTAGCATGTGTCGAGGAGCGCCCCGGCTTTGCCGGGGCGCTGCCGAGCGCAGGGGGGTCTGGGGGGCCATTTCGGGGCCCCTCAGTTACATCGTCCCATCGCGAGCTCCGCCGCGCCGACGGCGAAGCCCGCGTACTCGCGGCAGACCGCCTCCGCCACACAGGGCCAGCGATGCTGCATGGCCCAGCGCCGCCCCTCGCGGCCGAGCCGCCACCGAAGCGCGCCGTCGGCCAGCACGCGCGTGATCGTCTCGGCCAGCGCGCACGGATCGCCTTCCGCGACGAGTAAACCGGTCTCGCCGTCGCGCACGGTGGTTTGCAGGCCACCCACGCGCGAGGCGACGACCGGGCTGCCGCACGCCATCGCCTCGAGCGCCACCATCCCGAACGACTCGTAATACGACGGCAGCACGGTGACGTCCGCGGCCACGTACCAGTCACGCAGCCGCTCCTGCGGCTGCGCCCCGACGAACGTCACAGCGTCGCCGAGGCCCAGCGCCGCCGCGCGCCGGCGCACCTCGGCCTCGTGGCCGTCGATCGGCTCGTCGGTCTCCCCACCGATCACCGCCAGCCGAGCGGCGGTGCCGGCGCCGCGCAGGCAGCCGACGGCGTCGAGCAGCGTCTCCAGTCCTTTGATGGGCGCGATGCGGCCGACGTAGAGCAGCAACGGGCCGGGCGGCAGGCCGAGCGCCGCGCGCGCGGCCATCGCATCGCCCGGCGTGAAGAGATCGGTGTCGACGCCACACGGGATGACGGCGACGCGCGTGACGTCGGCGTCGTAGGCGGTCGCCAGAGCGTTGCGCTCGATCGCGTTGGCGGCCACCAGCCGGTCGGCGGCGGCCACGATGCGCCGCTCCTCCGCCACGCGCAGCGCGGGCTCGTGCTCTCGCACGACGGCGGCGCCGTTCTTCAGCGCGCCGAGCGTGTGGAACATCTGCACGAGCGGCACGTCCCAGCGCGCGCGCAGCGCCAGCCCGGCCACGCCGGAGAGCCAGTAGTTGCCGTGCAGCAGGTCGTAGTCGAGGCCATTGGTGAGGCGCCACGTCTCGACGCCGTCCACGAACTCGTCGAGATGCTCGTGCACGCGCTCGCGCGCCATGGGCGCCTGCGGCCCCGCCGGCAGGTGGATCACGCGCGCCCCCTCGGCCAGACGCACGACGCGCGGAATGTCGGGATTCTGCGAGCGCGTGAACACGTCGACCACGGCGCCCATGCGCGCCAGCTCGCGCGCGAGCTCGCGCACGTACACGTTCATCCCGCCCGTTTCCTTGCCTCCGAGCGCGGCAAGCGGACACGTGTGCACGCTGAGCATCGCGACGCGCAGTGCAGTCATGCGGGTGGGCCGATCGTCACGCGGAAGACGTCTTCGAGCTTCGGCTCGAACTCGAGCTTGTAGCGCTCCTCACCGCGCAAAAAGTCGAAGCGCGGTCGGCCACGCGCGATCGCGTCGCGGATCACGTGCGAGAGCAAGACCAACCCCGGCGAGAGCGCGGCGCGCTCGGGCGCGAAGCCGGAGTTGTAGAGGCCGACGGTGCCATCCCACTCGAGGCACACGAACGAGGCGACGGGCCCGGCGGCCGTCTCGAGAAACCAGAGCACGACGCCGTCATGCTCGGCGAGCGCCGGCAGCGCCGCGCGGAAGAAGCGCTCCATGCGCTCGTCCATGAACTTCGCCTTCCCCACCCGCGAGCGGCGATGCAGCGCGAGGAACTCGGCGAGGCGTCCAGCGACGGCGTCGGGGCCGCGCACGACGACGGCGCGCCCGTCGGGGGCTTCACGCTCGAGGCGTCGGATCTTGCGGGTCAGCTCGTGGCGGTGTTTTCCGGAGAGCGAGGCGAGGTACGTCTCCCATGCGGCGGGCAATTCGAGGACTGGACAGCGCTCCTCGAGCGTCGCGTCGGCCGCGAGCCCCGCCGTCGCCGCGAGCGCCGGCGCGGCGCGCACCGTCGGCGACGCAGCAGGCACCGCGTGAAGCACCCAGCGCGCGCGCGCGCCGGCACGGTCCGCCAGCAGCGCCGCCCACGCGTCGTCCTCGTGACCGGCGACGGCGATCAGATCGAGATAGTCCGACACCTCGGCGCCGCCCACCAGCTCGAGCACGCCCGGTGCAGCCTCGTACAGCGGCAGGAGGCCGACCAGCCGACCATCGGTGTCGCGCACGTGCCGGACGTCGAGCCGCCGGCCCTCCGCGAACACCGCCGCCCAGTGATGCTGCCAGGTCCAGCCGAGGAAGGGGGAACGGAAGCGGGCGGCGTCCGCCACGGCATCCCAGGCGGAGGCCTCCGCTGGGTCGAGCCGGTCGGCGGACTCGACCTTGAAAGGGGTCACAGATCCTCAGACGGGCCGGGCGCCCCCAGGGATTCCTCGGCCGCGTCCCCGGCCTCCCCGGCGCCGGCCTCGCTCACCGCCTCGTCGACGGCGGAGCCGAAGTCGTCGCCGAGGTCGTCGCCGAACTCCTGGCCCATCTTTTTCATGAACCGCGCGACGCTGGCCGGATCGTTCTCGTCGAGGTCGCCCATCCCCCCGCCTTCCGCGAGCGATTCCAGCCGCGCCTCCTCCGACTTCACCGTGGCGAAGCGGGACATGAGCCGGGTCAGCGTCGTCGAGCCGCAGCGCGGACACGCGGGCGTCGCCGTCGCCGAGAGGCTGCGGACGAGCAGGCTCACGCGACGCCGGCAGTCGTGACAGTCGTACTCGTAAATGGGCATTTTTCGGGATTTTAACACCCAGCGCGACCGCTCAGCGTGCCGACAACAGCGCCTCCAGCCGCGTGACGGCGCGATCCCAGTCGAAGGTCTTCGTGACGTACGCCTGCCCCGCCGAGGCCAACCTCACGCGCAGCGCCTCGTCGGTCGCCATGCGCGACAGGCACGCCGCGAGATCGTCGACGTCCCGCCGGCGCGCGACCAGCGCCGTCTCGCCGGCGTGCGCATAGTCGCGGCTGCCGCCGTTGTCGTAGGTCACGAGCGCGGCGCCACACGCCATGGCCTCCATCGGCGGCATGCCGAGGCCCTCGTCCCACGACGGGCACAGATAGATCTCGCAGCCGCTGTAGAGCGCCGCCAGTGCGTCTTGCGGCGGGTTGGCGTGGAACTCGTCGTAGGGCAGCGGCTCGCGCGGCGCCTTCACCCCGAAGCCGACCAGCGTGAGCGTCGGCCCCTGCGCGCGGACGCGCCGGACGGCCTCGAGCCCGTCGGCGACGCCCTTCCACGCATAGTCGTGATGCAGCATCAGCACGCGCGGCCGCGGCGTCGGCGGCTGGACGTCGACCCGGCGAAACAGCGTGCGATCCACCGGCGTGACGAGCATCTCGCTGTCTGCGCCGAACCGCTCGCGCATGACGTCGGCGAGCCACGTGGAGATGACGATCCGGCGCAGCGGCAGGCGGTACGTGGCGTCCACCACGTCCGGCTCGCCGTGGTAGAGACTCTCGTAGTGCTGGATCAGATAGAACTTCGCGCCGCAGCGCGCCGGCGCGGCGGCCACCACCGGTGCCGACTGCCATGCGGTCGCGAGGGTGACGTCGGCGTCGGGAAGCGCCGCGGCGTCCCAGCGCGGCACCCAACGCACGCGCGGACGGAAGCCCGCCACCCAATCCGGACCGGCGCCGCGCGCGTTGCGCCACGCCGCGCGAAGCCGGCTGCGCGCGGGAACGACCAGCGTCACCGCGTGGCCGCGCGCGGCCAGACGATCGGCATAGGTCAGGATCGCGCGCACGCCGCCGGCGATGCGCAGGTGCGGAGCGAGAATCGTGAGTCTCAGCTCAGATCGCCATCGACATCGTCCCCGTGTTCCGGTACGCCGCCGGATCGAGGACGACGTTCACGCACCAGACCTCGTTGCTGCCCAGCGCCTTGTCGAGCGCGGGCGCGAGGTCCCGCGGCTCGCGCACGAGGACGCCGCGCGCGCCCAGCGATGAGCGCGATGCCCTCGTCGAGGCACCCGTCGTAGGTCGGCAGGATGTGACCGCCGCACAGCGTGAAGACGTGGCCGACGCCCGCCTGCTTGAGCACGCGGGCGACGAGTCGACCGCCGGTGAGCTCAGCCACGAAGCTTCGGCACGACCTCGGCCGCGAGGCGCTCGACCTGCTCGCGCTCTTCGGCGGCCGGGCCGATCGGATTGAGGATGACGTAGTTGCAGCCGGCCGCGCGGAATCGCTCGAGCTGCTCGGCGCACTGCTCGGGCGTGCCGATGATGCCGTACTTGCGCGCGAGCGGCTCGAAGTCCTGCGCGTAGCGCTTGGTGAGCGCCGCCGCCCACACCGCCTTGGCCGATTCCCAGTCGCGGCCCACGGTGACGAAGGCCAGGTGCGCGGCGGCGAATCGGTCGAGCGTGCGGCCGGCCGCCGCGGCCGCGGCGCGGATCTTGTCGAGACTTTGCCCGTACCGCTCCGGCTGCACGACGTAGGACACCCAGCCGTCACCGTGACGGCCCGCGCGCGCCAGCGCGGCGTCCGAGCGGCCGCCGATCCAGATCGGAGGGCCGGGCTTCTGCACGGGCTTGGGATCGAGCGACACGCCGGAGAACTGCGTGAAGCGTCCCTTGAAGGTCGCCGGGCTGTCGCGCCACAGCGTGCGCACGACGTCGATCGCCTCGCTGACGCGTGCGCCACGCTCGGCGTGCGGCACGCCGCAGACCTCGAACTCCTTGGGATTCTCGCCGCCCACGCCGACGCCGAAGATGAAGCGCCCGCCGGAGAGCACGTCGAGCGTGGCCGTGATCTTTGCCGCGATCGCCGGCTGCCGCAGCGCGAGCAGATAGACGGCGGTGCCGAGACGCAGACGGCTGGTGATCGGCACGTACGTCGCGAGCAGCGTGAGCGACTCGTACATCGGATTGTGGAACGAGACGTGATCGCCCGTGAACACGGCATCGAATCCGAGCGCCTCGATGCGGCGCACGAGATCGAACTGCTCCTGCGGCGGCTTGAGGGAGAGCTGAACGCCGAAGCGCAGCGCGGCCGCGCTCACCGCGGGAACGCGTCCTTGACGCCGCCGTCCACGGTGAGCGTGCAGCCCGTCGTCTTCGAGGAGCGATCGGCGGCGAAGAACAGCACCGCCTCCGCCACGTCCTCGGGCAGGATGCGCGTGCCCAGCAGATTGCGCTTGCGGTAGAAGTCCTCCAGTTGCTCGACCGCGATGGCGAGGACTTTCGCGAGCTGCGCCTCGGCGGCCTTGGCCGCGGAGTACGCCGCGAAGTCCTTGCCCGGCGACATCACGTTCTTGGTCGCGACGAACACGAGCGCGCCGCCCAGCCCCTGTGGGATGAGGATGCGCATGGCCTCGCGCGCGACGAGGAAGTGCCCCGTCGCGTTCACCGCGAACGAGCGCTCCCAGTCGGCCAGCGCCAACCTGTCGACGGGCGCGCCGTGCGCGATGCCCGCGTTCGACACGAGGACGTCGAGACCCCCGTACGCGAGCACCGTCGTCTCGAACGCGGCGCGCACCGAGGCCTCGCTGGTCACGTCCATGCGCAGGCCGATCGCGCGGCCGCTGCCGACGGACGCGGTGACCTCGTCGGCGGTCTTCTTCGCGCCGGCCTCGTCGACGTCGCCCACGACGACGTGCGCGCCCTCGGCGGCCAGGCGCCTGGCGACCGCGCGACCGATGCCCGAGCCGCCGCCGGTCACGAGCACGATGCGCCGCGCCAGCTCTTTCTCGGGCGGCGCCAGCGTGAGCTTGTAGAGCTCGAGCGGCCAGTACTCGACGTCGTAGGCGTCCTTCGCCGTCAGCGACACGTACCGGCCGAACGCCGAGGCGTTGCCGATGACGTCGATCGTGTGGTGGTAGATGTCGTCGACGATTCCGGCGGCGCGACGGTCGCGTCCGGCCGTGAACATGCCCAGGCCGGGCACGAGCACGACGCGCGGCATCGGGTCGGTCAACTCGGCCCCGGGCTCGCGGTGCGCCTCGAAGTACGCCGTGTAGTCGCGAACGAACGTCGTGATCGCGACATCGACGGCGCTCCACACCGCGTCGGCGTCCGTCGGCGCGTGATCCAGCGGCACGAAACACGGCAGGCGCTTGGTGTAGATCGTGTGATCGGGCGTCGCGGGGCCGACCTGCGAGAGCGCGGCCGCCTCTACCGAAGACGTGAACGCGGTGACGCGGTCGGCGTCGTCGAAGGTGACGATGACGCGCCGGTCGCGGCCGAGGCGGCCGCGCAGCCGCGGCGCCAGCGCGAGTGCCGTCACGCGGCGCGCGGCGGCGTCGAGCACGGGCACCCGCGCGCCGCCGAACACGCGGCGGCCCTTCCGGCGCTCGGCGATCGCCTCCTCCGCGCGCGTGATCAGCTCGATCGTCGCCTCGTAGGCCTCGCGTACCGTGGCGCCCCACGTGATCGTGCCGTGCCGCTCGAGCACCAGCGCGCGCGCCT
>QHSO01000301.1 GCA_003220475.1 Candidatus Rokuibacteriota bacterium
CGCACTCGCCGATCCTGCTCACGTTTCCGGATGCCGACATCGTCAGCTTCGATGAGAGGCCGCTGCGATCCGTGCGACTCGAGGACACGGGGGATCCTCGAGGATCCTCAGCGGTACTGGCGGGAACTGCTGAAGGATGACGCCGACTGAGACGCCGAGCTTCAGGCCCTGCGGCGGGCGCTCACGAAGCCGAGGGCGCCAAGGCCGGTCAGCATCAGGAAGTAAGTCGCCGGCTCGGGCACGTCCTCAGGATTCCGAGCGTCCCTCACGCTCCCGGTCGCGTCGGCGCTGCCCCGCAGGCATGCCGGACCGCCCGGGCACTCGCTCGGATAGACCGGGTTGAGAGCGGTGAACGAGGAGCCTGTCTGGAAGTCAGCAGGGCCACCAAACGCCGCCACGATCGAGTTCGTATCGAAGAAGGCGTTCGCGATGCCGCCGGCGTTGGTGTCCACATCAAGCAAGCCCGACCCGAAGCCGGTCGGGACGATGGTGCCAATGTTGACTCCGGTTCCGATGAAGGTGTTGCCGGCCGCGTCGACGGCGTGACCCTTCACAGTGAGGAACAGGGTGCCATTGGTCGCCTCCGCCAGGTCGCCGGCGGAGCCGCCCGCATTGCCGGTGGTGAAGTCATTATCGGCACCGAAGCCGAGATAGAACTTGATGAAGCCGCCGCTGAACCGGATTTCGGTGGGCGAAACCGCGGCGACGGTATAGCCGCCGAACTGATAGGTCAGCTCGCAGCCGGTGCACAGGTTTCCAACCGGAATAGAGTTGATGGAGTCCACCTTGCCGTACCCGGCCAAAGTGTCGCCGATGGCGGTCGGGACGTTTTCGTAGATCTGCGCCACTGAGAAAACCGATCCGACAGGCACGTTCAAACCGCCGATGTCGACCGCCAGCGCCGGGCCGAACGTCCCAATGACAATCGCAACAATGGCCGCCGCCAGAAATGGCTTCCTCATTTGATGGCTCCTTCACAGCTTCCCGCTTCCACAGCCATCCCACGTTCGGTCGGGGACCGAAAATATGCCGCCGCGTCGGCTCATTGTCAACAGGCGCGCCGTCGGTTTTGCGCAGGCCGCCCCGTGCTAGCCTCCCGCCCATGCCCCACGTCGGCGCGCCGCTCAAGCGTCTCGACGACCCGCGCCTGCTGACCGGCCGCGGCCGTTACGTCGACGACATCACGCTGCCGCGGATGGTGCACGTCGCGTTCGTGCGCAGCCCGCACGCGCACGCCACCGTCGAATGCGTCGACGTCGACGCCGCCAGAAGGAGCCCCGGCGTCGTCGCCATCCTGACCGGCGCCGACACGGCGCGGCTCTGCAAGCCGTATCGCGGCATCCTGCAGCACTACCGCGGCATGAAAACGGGCGCGATGCTGCCGCTGGCCGTCGAGCGCGTGCGCTGTGTGGGCGAGCCGGTCGTCGGAATCGCGGCGGAGACGGCGGCGGCTGCCCACGATGCGATGGCGGGCGTAAGCGTCACGTACGCGCCACTGCCGGCGGCGCTGACGCCCGACTCGGCGACCGCGCCACTGATCCACCCCGAGCTCGGCGACAACCTCATCTACGAGACGCGTCTGAGCGGCGGCGACCCGGACGCCGCGTTCGCCGCCGCGCCGAGCGTGTTCAAGCGCCGCTTCACGACCGGCCGCCACACCGGCGTGCCGATGGAGCCGCGCGGCCTCGTCGCCGACTTCGAGCCGGCGACGCGCGCGCTCACCGTGTGGATCTCCACGCAGGTGCCCCACATGATGCAGGCGGTGCTCGCCGGTCTTTTCGGCCTGCCCGAGCATCGCGTGCGCGTCATCGCGCCGGACGTCGGCGGCTCCTTCGGCATCAAGATCCACGTCTATCAGGACGATCTCGCCGCGGTGGCGCTCGCGATTGTCCTCGGCCGGCCGGTGAAGTCGGTCGGCCCGTACTCGGCGTATCCGCGCTCGAGCGTCGTCGAGGGCGGCCAGGTGCTGCGTCTGCTCCCTGGGCCATATCGCGTGCGCCACTATGACGGCTCGCTGCGAGTCGTCGCGCAGAACAAGGTGATCACGTCGCAGTACCGCGCGGTCGGTCATCCGGTCGCCACGGCGGTGACGGAATCGATGCTCGACCTGATCGCGCGTGACCTGCACCTCGATCCCGCCGAAGTGCGCCGGCGCAATCTCATCCGGCCTCAGGAGCTGCCGTACACGTCGGCCACCGGCAACGTCTACGACAGCGGCTCGTATCACGCGGCGCTCGAGCGGCTGCTCGAGGCCGCGAAATACGACGACCTCCGGCGCCAGCAGGCCGCCGCGCGGGCGCAGGGCCGCCACGTCGGCATCGGGCTGTCCTGCTTCATCGAGCTCACGGGACCGGGCGCACAGTTCTACGGCGTCGGCGGCGCGCCGATCTCGGGACAGGACGGCGCGACGCTGAGACTGGAGCCGTCCGGTGCGGTCACGGCGCTCGTCGGCGTGACCGACCAGGGGCAGGGAACGCCGACCGCATTCGCCCAGATCATCGCGGACGAGCTCGGCATCGCGCCCGAGGCCGTCGCCGTGCGCTCAGGCGATACGGCGCTGATGCCGTACGGCGGTGGCACGTGGGCGAGCCGTGGCACGCCGATCGGCGGCAGCGCCACCCTGTTGGCGGCGCGGGCGCTCGGCGAAAAGATCCGCCGCGCGGCCGCGACGCTGCTCGAAGCGCATCCGGACGACCTGCGGCTTGCCAACGGGCGCGTGAGCGTGAGCGGTGCCCCCGACCGCGGCCTGACGCTCGCCGACCTCGCCCGCACGGTGCACTTTCGCAGCACCGAGCTGAAGGGCCTCGAGCCCAGCCTGGATGCGACGGTGCATTTCACGAATGCGCAGCCGTGGACGTTCACCAACGGCGCGCACCTGGCCGTTGTCGAGATCGACGTCGATAGCGGCCGCGTCCGGATCCTGCGCTATGTGGCCGTCGACGACTGCGGTCGCATCGTGAACCCCGCGCTCGTGGAGGGCCAGATCGCCGGCGGGATCGCGCAGGGACTCGGTGGCGCGCTGATGGAGCACTGCGCGTACGACGACGCAGGACAGCCGCTGTGCGGCACGCTGATGGATTACGCGGTGCCGACGGCGGCCGACGTCCCACCGCTCGAGCTACATCATCTCGAGACGCCGGCGCCCTCGATCGCCGGCGGCTACAAGGGCGCCGGCGAGGCCGGCACGACGGGCGCACCGGCGGCCATACTGAACGCCGTCAACGACGCGCTCGCGCCGCTCGGCGCCGCGATCACCGACCAGCCGATCACGCCCGAGCGGGTCGTGAACGCGCTGCGCGAGAGCGGCCGCGGCTGATGGCGGTACACTGGGCGGGCAGACACGCGGAGGTGAAACGATGGCCGTGAAGGCGCTGCTGCATTACGCGCTGGAGATCCCCGACCAGACGGTCGGCGAGAAGTTCTATACCGGCTTCGGTCTGGTCGACGAGCCCGGCCGCGACGGCGCCGTGCGTCTGCGGCCCGCGCCCCTCAAGCGCGAGACCGTGCTGCTCTACGGCGGTCCGAAGAAGCGCCTGCACCACGTCGCGTTCGGCGCGCCCGGGCCGGAGTTCGAGGCGACGCGCGAGTCGCTGCGCCGCGCGGGTGTGCGCGAGGTGGACGCGCCACGCGGCGCGCCGGAAGGCGGCCTGTGGATACGCGATCCCGACGGCAACCTCGTCAACATCCGGCCGGAGGCCGGCGAGGCGCCGCCTGGCGATCCGCCCCTGAAGCTCAACAGCCCGGGCAACACGCTGCGCGCCGGCGTGCGCGGCTGTCCTGATCGCTTCGAGGCGCGGCCGCGTCGGCTCGGCCACATCCTGCTCTTCTCCGGCGACCTCGAGCGGATGACGGACTTCTACACACGCGTGCTCGGGATGAAGCTGTCCGATCGCTGTCCCGGCATCATCGCGTTCATGCGCTGCACGCCCGATCATCACAACCTCGCGCTGCTCGCCTCCAAGGGCCCCGGCTTCCATCACGGCTCGTTCGAGGTCGGCGGCGTGGACGAGATCGCGATGGGCATGCAGCGCGCGCACGATGCGGGCATCCCCGTCGGCTGGGGGCTCGGCCGCCACGTCATCGGCTCCAACTTCTTCTACTACGTGCGCGATCCGTGGGGCTCGTGGGCCGAGTACTTTCACGACATCGACCACATCCCCGAGACCTGCGCGTGGGAGCCGCGCGACTTCGCGCCGGAGGACGCGCTCTATCGCTGGGGTCCCCCGGTGCCGGAGGACTTCGGCGTCAACCGCGAGCTGGAGGGCTAGGCTGCGTCCGCTCGATGAATTCCGGAAGAAACTCGGGGAGCGTGCCGACCCGCTGAACGTCATCTGGAAGCATCTGCTGGAGCGTGGCGAGTGGATCGCCCGCGGTGAGCTGCACGAGATCTATCGCCGCCGTGGCGTCGACGACATCCGCTCGAAGCTCGAGCACCTCGGCGGCAGCATCGTCTACGACCACCGCGACGCCGGTCGGGATTGCTATCGCCTGAGCTTCCTCGGGATTCTCCTCACCGACGACGGGCCGGGTGTCGAGCGTCTGATCGCCAAGCATGCCGCCG
>QHSO01000123.1 GCA_003220475.1 Candidatus Rokuibacteriota bacterium
TTGGACAGCACGTCGGCCCCTGCCGCCGGCGCGATCGCGGGCGCGGCAGCCGCGCCCGGCCCGAACACGGCGGAGAACGGGGGCGCCGGGATCGGCGCGGCCATCGGGGGAGCGACGGCTAGCGAGCCGCCCTCCGGAATGCCGAGGATGCCGGACAGCGTCTTCGCCAATTCTTCCGGATCGGCGTAGGCGAGCCGAATCGTCTCTTCCTTGAGGGGACCGCGCGCGGCGGCCTCGGCAGCCGCCGCCTCCGCGGCCAGCATCTTGCCTCGCGCCTCGGCCTCCTTGAGCTGCGCCTCGGCCACCTTCGTGCGCACGTCGGCTTCGGCCTTGAGCTTGGCCTCTTCCACGCGCGCCTTCGCCTCGCGCTCCTTTGCGAGCTGGTCCGACGACACGATCCGGATGACGTTGTCGCGCTCGAGCTTCACCAGCTGGCGCGCCTCCATGATCGTGTCCAGCGCCAGCTCCCACGACACGTTGCGGAGCGAGATCGACATCTTGCCCTTGACGTCGTCACCGATGACGATGTTGCGGCCGCTCTCCGCGGCGAGGATGCGGAGGAGGTTCACGACGTCGGCGTCCTTGAAGTCGAGCGAGATCAGGCGCTGACCGCCGGCGTGCGTCGAGACGACAGGTGTCGGTGGTGGCGTTTGCGCGGCGGGCGCCGTCGGCGCCGCCTGGGCCGTCGGCGCTGCGGGCTCGGCCTGAGCCGCAAGTGCCGCCTGCGAGGTCGGCTCGGACGCAGCGGCCCCCGGCGCGGATGGGCGTCGTGCCGCCTGTGCCAGGCGCGGCTGCGCGATGGGCTTGGCGACCGCAGCGCGAACTGGCTTCGGCTCGGAGGTTTGCGTGCTCGCGTCGGTGGTCGGTGCGGCCGTCGTCGACGTCGGCTCAGCGGGAGCCTTCGCCTGTCGCGATCTCGGAATTATGATCGCCAGGCCACCGTCGTCCTCGCGGATCGCGTAGCCGACCTTGCGATCGAGCTGCATGACGACGCGCGCGACACCTTTCTTGTACTGGCCGCCACGAATCTGCTGCAGCGGCGCCGCGGCGACGTTCAATGGCCCCTTTCGCCACGCGAAATTCGTGTCCTCGAAGTCGATCACGAGGCGGTTCGGCGCGCCGATCAGGTCGGCCTGATATTTCGCGGGACGCGAGGTCTTGACGAAGACAGTGACCGCGTCGGGCTGCGTCGCAACGGTGATGTCGCTGAGCTTGACCGTGGCTGCCGACTGCTGCGCCGCCGCCGGAATGCTGGCGGCGAGGAGGAGCATCAGCACGAAGACCACAACGCGGGATGTCGTCATGTCTAGTTCGCCGCCAGTCGTAGGACGACACGCTGCACGGCGGAGCCGGCCTTCGGCGCCACCGCGAAGACCACGTTATCGGCGCCGATTTCCATCAACCGGCCGTCGCCAAGCGTGTCGCCGGGTTTGAGAATGTAACCGATGCCTTCCTGGGTCTCGAGCAGAGCCAGCGTGGAGCGCGGGCCACGCACGATTCCCGTGAGCTTCGTCGTCGCGACAGAGAGACCGCCCGTCGACGCAGAGAGCTGAACCTCGACGAATGGATCCTTGCGGCCCTTGTCCACGTACTGCGGCACGTCGCCGCCGGGGACGGCGGGAGCCGCGGGGACCAGCGGCTGGGGACCTGGCTGCGCAGCCGCGCCGGGCTGAGCCGCGGCGCCGGGTTGAGCCGCCGCGCCGGCCTGAGCCGATGCGTTGGGCTGCGCCGGTGCGGGTCGCGCCGGCGCACCGGCTTGCGCCGCTGCACCGGCCTGAGCGGGCTGCGCGGGTCGCGCCGCGGCGACAGGACCCGGCCCCGCGGGCGCGGGCGTCGGCGTCGCGGCCGGCGTTGGTGACGGCGGCGTTCCACCACAGGCCGCGAGCAGGGCGCAGACGCCGCCGACCGCCATCCGCGCGATCGCCGACGTCACGAGTGGACCTCCTTGCTCGGCAACGCAGCCGCCGGCTTCGGAGCGACCGCGCCCCCCGGCTTCGCCGGCGCAGGCGCGTCGCGATACATATACGTCGCGAGCGTGAGTTCGGCGCGCAGCGCGCTGCGGGTCTTCGTGAGCCCGATCAGCTTCATCTCGGCGACTTTGACCACGCGCTCCAGGCCGGCCACCCGTTCGAAGAACTCGCCCAGCTGGTGATATCCGCCTTCGGCCGTGACGGTGATCGGAATCTCGAAGACGTAGTCTTTTGGCTTCGGCTCGCGCGGCTGGAACAGCGACACACCGAGACCGGCCGCCTGGGCTGCCTCGTTGACGGCCTTGTAGAGGCCGGGCGTTTCCTTCTCCGTCGGCAGCTTGGCCTTGAGCAGATCGAGCTTGGCTTGCAGCTCGGCCATCTCGTGACGGAAACGCTGCAGCTCGGCCACCTGCGACTTCGCAAGCGTGAGCTCGGTCGCCAGTTGCTGGCGCCGACCTTCGAGCGTCGTGACCTCGGCCTGCACGGGCGACAGCAGCAGGAACCAACCGCCGATCGCAATCACGGCGAGGCCGAGACTGCCGAGGATGACCTTCGGCATTTTCGGACCGTCGATGAAGCTCTGGATGAACGGCGGCATCGTCATGGCTAGGCCTCGAACCGACAGGTGAGCTCGAAGGTCACCATGATCGGGCTCTTGGTGAGGTCCTGGCGCGAGATGAGGATGTCGACGTCCTTGAACTTCCCCGACTGACGGAGGTTGTTCATGAACTCGGAGACGGCACGAGTCGAATAGGCCGTGCCGACGATTTTCAGCGAAGCGCCTTTGTCCTCGAACGACGTGATCCAGAGATCACGCGGAACCGTATCGACGAAGGCATCGAGCATCACGACGGGACGCCCCTGTCCCTGGACGAGCTCCTCGATCACCTTCACGCGATTACGAACATCCACGAGCTGCGCCTTGACGTTGGCGCCCTGGCCCAGCAGCGCCTTGAGGGTGTCGATCTCCTTCGCCGTTCGATCGTTCTCGGCGATGAGCCGCGACTTCTCGGAGACCAGACTCCACCAGGAGTAGCCGACGGCGAGGACCGCCACGACGTAAACGACGGCGAAGAGCAAGCCGAGTCCGACGGGCAGGGTGGGCATCGTGAAGCCCGAGAAGCTCGGACCGCGCCGCCTCCGTGTCTCGACCGGCGCGAGATTGATCCTGATCACTTCGATGGCTCCTTGTCTCCGGAGCGCCGCAGGGCGAGCCCGACGGCAACGGCCAGGGCCGGCGCCATCGCAGCGGCCTCCTCGGCGTACGTGGGAGCCACGTCGATGCGCTCGAAGGGCCGCGCGAGCTCGACGGGGATTCCCCAGTTCGATGCGAGATATTCGTTCAGGCCAGGCAGCTGCGCGCAGCCGCCCGCGAGCACGATCTTGCCGATGCGCTCGGACTCGGCCGTGGAGGCGAAGTAGTCGAAGGTCCGCTGCACCTCCAGCGACAACTCGCGCGAGATCGCCTCCAATGGCGGCACCAGCGTCTCCCACTTGACGCCGACATCCTTGCCGAGCTTGGCGTCCTCGGCCTGTTGGAAGGAGAGGCTGAGTCGCTGCGAGATCGCCTGCGTGTAGTTGTTGCCGCCGAACGGGATGTCGCGGGCGAAGATCGTCGCACCGCCTCGCACGACGTTCGTCTTCATGATCGCGGCGCCGATGTCGATCAGCGCGACCGCCTCGTCGGCCTCGCGCGGGAAGTTGAGCTCCCACTGATTGCCGAGGGCGAAGCCATCCACGTCGACGATGAGCGGGTTGAACCCGGCCTGGTCGACAACGGCCATGTATTCGTTGACCTTGGACTTCTTCACCGCGACGAGGATGACGTCCATCTGTCCGCCGGAGCGGCCGAGGGTGTGGTGATCGATGAACACCTCGTCGATCGCGAACGGAATGTGATGCTCGGCCTCGAGCATCACGACGTCGTGGACTTCCTTGGCCGGCACCTCGGGAATCTGAACCTTCTTGATGATCAGCTCGCGTCCGCAGACGGCGATCGCGGCCTCGGTTCCCTCGATCCCGGCCTTGACGACGGCCTCCTTGATGGCATCGGCCACGGTCTGACTGTCGCGGATGGAGCCATCGGCGATCGTGTCCGCAGGCAGGCCGACAGAGGCCATCCCGACGACGCGCGGAGTGCTGCCGTTCGTGAGCTGGACGACCTTGACGGCGCTCGTGCCGATATCCAGGCCGAACGTGTCGGAGCTCTTCCTCAGCTTCTTGAGGATGTTCAACACGTCATGTCCCCTGTCGCGCCATTAGATTTCTCGCCAATTGACGATCGAGTGCAGCGCCCGAAGGCCCTGGGCCATGCTCAGGTTTTGCGCGCTGGTCCGGACCGACAGCCCGGCGCTCGACCCCCCGATCGCAACGTCGACCGTTCCCCCGGCGATCGACTCCGACGCGATCGCCGCGCCGCGGATGGCCGTGCGGCCACCGCCGCTGAGGCTCAACGTGGCGCCCCGCCCGGCGACGATGACGACTCCGTCCCACTCCAGGTCTCCCTGGCTGGTGAGGTCGCCGTCCTGGACGAGCAGGATCCCCGCGCCCTTGACGCCACGATCCAGGATGAGATCGCCGCGGACGAAGACGAGCCGCGGATCCTGACGCGAGCCGAGATCGACGGTCGTCGTCATCCCACAGCCGTTGCCTAGCGTCGCCGTGCTCGTCGCCGCCGACGCGCCAGTCAGGACGAGCGGACACGCCGCGGTGCTCTGCAGCACCGCTGTCGCGGGATTCCTCGCGACGACACGCACGAACTCGTCGACACGGGTCGGTGTGAGCGCGCCATCGCTCGTCACGGT
Organism: Candidatus Rokuibacteriota bacterium; assembly: GCA_003220475.1. Taxonomy (GTDB): domain Bacteria; phylum Methylomirabilota; class Methylomirabilia; order Rokubacteriales; family CSP1-6; genus AR12. The sequence goes on from QHSO01000123.1 coordinate 4,775, forward strand.
CTCGAGACCGGTGGCGTAGGCGCCGGCGGGATCCGTCCGGCTCTTGCCTTTGACGCCGTCGCCGATGGACGGCGCCGCCAGCGCTGATTCGATCGCCGCGCGTGCGTCCGGTCCCACCGAGACGCCGTACTTCAGCGGGTTCGATGTCACCGCCCAGCTCGACTCCGTGTCGCAGCTCGGCCCGCCGCCCGCGCACCCGTAATCCCGGCCGTCGATGTCGAAGGAGGCCGCGGCGACGGCCGCGCGCAGCGTGGTCGCGGGAATGCTGAGCGCAGCCGCGAACGGCGGCAGCGCCGCGCGCTGGACGACGACTTCGACCGTCTTGCTGACCCGGTCGAACGTGCCTGTGGAGCGCATGATCACCGTTGCGTTGTCGTCGGCGGTCGGCGAGGTGTCCATGCTGGGCCGCGTGCTGGCGCTCAGGCCGGTGATCGGTGTATCGGCTGCGCCGTTGTCGTTACGAACGCTCACGCTGAACGTGCCGGCATTCGCGGTCCGGGCCAGCGCGACGTTCGTGAGGCCCGCCACCGGCATCCAGGGGTGCGCAACCGTCGCACCCGCGAGCAGAACGCTCCAGCCACCGGTCGCGTCGGCGATGCCGATCAGCACATTGAAGCCGCGCTCGACGCCGGCCTCGGCGAGATGCCGCGCGCGCGAGGCGTCGGCGAGGTTGCGCGAGATCTGCGGCTCGAGCGCGCTCACGGCAAGATAGGCCGCGAGCAGGCCGCCCATGACGAGCAGCGCGACGAGCGTGACGACCAACGCGGCGCCGCGCTCGTCGCAGCGATGCGCGCGCCGCGGTGCCGCGGCCATCACGCTCGGGGTCCCAGCACGGTGATCACGTCGATCTCACGTGCCTGGTTCAGCTCGCCCGTGCTGGTCACCGGACGATAGCCCACGCGCACCTCGACCTGCTTGCACCACACGGGCCTCGCGGGACATCCCATCGAACCGGTCACGTCACTGATCGTCGTGCGCCGCACGTATGAGGCGCCGGCACCGGCCGTGTCCTGGCAGGTCGACGTCCTGCCCGCGATGATGGCGGGCGCGCAGTACTCCGTGGTCGTGCCGGGGCCCAGCGACGGCGCCGAAAAGTCGCTCATCGCGTCGGCGCGCAGCTGCTCGACGCGCTGCTCGGCGAGGAATACGGCGGTGCTCTCGCCGCCGCCGACGGCGACGCCGCTGGTCGCGTACTGAAAACCCGTGGCGATCGCCACCAGGCCGACCGCGAGAACGGCGGTCGCGACCAGCACCTCGGCCAAGGTGAAGCCGCGCGCCCGGTGGTCTATTGCACGGTCACCCGGCCAGAAGCAGCAATGATGACGTTGCGGCTTCCGCCGTTGGGATTCGTCACGGTGAACGTCCCCGCGAGGCTCGCGGCGCCGAGTGAGGTGAACACGACGGGGCCGCCCGCCACGGTCATGTTGTTGGAAAGCGAAACGAGACCGTTGGCGTCCGTGCCCGTGCCCGTCCAGATGTTTCCGGTGGTGCACGCCGCGTTCGAGTTCTGGCGATAGCGCACGCGCGACCCCGAAACTTCGGCGCAGAACGGCTGGTTTCCCGTGATCGCGAGCTGGCGCGCGCGGTTGACCACCGTAGAGAGCTCAGACGCGGCCGCCGCGGTGGCGGACGTGCGCCAATACGACATGAACTGCGGCCCCGCGAGGACTGCGAGAATGCCGATCATCGCGACGACGACGATGAGCTCGGTCAGCGAAAAGCCGGCTTCGTTCTTCGTCACATTCGTAGTCCAGCGACGTACCATTGCACGACTCCTTCACCCCAAAACAACGCGGCGGCTCCCCCGAGTGCAAGGAAAGGGCCAAAGGGGATTGCATCCTTGCGACCACGGATGCCGAGGGCTATCAGAGCCACCGCCCACGCGCCCCCGAGTACCACTCCGAACATCAGTGCGAAGAGCGCGATCTTCCAGCCGAGAAAGGCGCCGAGCATCGCGCCGAGCTTCATGTCCCCCGCGCCCATCCCGCCCCGACTCACGACGATGATGACGAAAAACACGCCTCCGCCGAGGACGATTCCGAGCGCGACGTCTGCCCAGGACAAGTGGCGGGTCGCCACGTTGGCAGTGATGCCTGCCAGAATGCCCGGAAGCGTGATCGCGTCCGGGATGATCTGATGACGCAGATCGATGACCGTGATCGCCACCAGCGCGGCCAGGAACGACGCCGCCACGACGAACTCGGGCGTCGGGCCGAATTCGAGCCAGGCCAGCGCCAGCAGCGCCGCCGTGATTGCCTCGACGAGCGGATAGCGCCATGGGATCGGCATGGCGCACGCGCGGCATCGGCCACGCAGGACCGCGAACGACAGCAGCGGCACGTTGTCGTACCAGGCGATCGGCGCGCCGCAGCCCGGACACGCCGAGCGTGGCGCCCAGAGACTGCGCCGCTCGGGCAGGCGCGCGATCACTACGTTGAGAAAGCTGCCGAGGACGAGACCGAACACGACGACAACGGCAAGGCCCATCTCAGAGACGATGCTTCGCGACCACGTCACGCGCCGCGGCGGGATGCAGCTGGCGCAGGATGGTGAGCTGCTTGCGCATCTCCTTCGTGTTGCCTGCGCGGCGGTAGGCGAGCACGAGGCCGATGCGGGGCTCTGCAGCGAACGGCTCCTCTGCGGCCGCACGGCGTAGCTCGGCGATCCCTTCGTCCAAACGCCCGAGGCCGACGAGCGCCTCGGCGAGATTCGCGCGCGCGACGACGTTGTGCGTGTCCATTGCGACCGCCTGCTGGAGGTACGGCACGGCCTCGGCAAACCGTTTCTGCTGGCTCAGCGCGAGGCCGAGGTTGTTCAGGACCCCGAGCTCGATCGGCCGGCTGTTGAGCGCGCGGCGCAGCGCGGCTTCGGCCTCGCGCGGATGGCCGAGCTCGATGAGGGCGAGTCCGAGCCCGCCGTACGGTTTGTCGCGATCCGGTTTGAGGGCGAGCGCCTCCTGGAAATGCTCGATCGCGATCATTTGGGGATGCGGCGGGACCGGCGAGAGGTTGACGATCAGCGCGCCGTAGTTGTCGTGGCAGATCGAACACTCCGGCGTCGCGAAGGTCGCGTGTGTCCAGAGCGACGTCGTGTCCGCCCACACTTGCACCTGCAGCCACGTCAGAACGGCGAACGCGGTGAGCAGCGCGCTCAGCGCCGTGCAGCTCGCGGCGAACAGCGGCGACCGCACGGTACCTGCTCGGCGAGCGCCGATGAGCCACACGACGCCTCCGCCGACGAGGACGGCGAACGGCAGGCACGACAGATAGCTGTAGCGATCATGCGCGAGCTGAAACCCGGCGTGCACCAAGCCGCCCACGGGAGCCAGCACGATCGCGTACCACGCCCAGGCCGCGAGCCCCGCCGGCCAACGTCGGGCGAGCCCGACCAGTGTCACGCTCACCAGCGTCACGGCGATGGCCGCCGCGAGGAACTGCGGATCGAGAGGATCCACGCGCGATGGCAGCTCGTACAGCGGCGACAGATCCATCGGCAGCGCCGTCTTGGAAAGGTAGAAGACGAGACTGTAGAGCGTCATCGCCACCCGTGACGGCAGAGGATACTTGGTCGTCGGGGTGAAGAAGTCGTTGTGCTTGACTGCCCAGTACGCGACGGCGGCGCCCACGCCGGCGACGGCGACGAACGGCAGCTTCTCGAGCAGGATCCGACGCGTCTCGCGCGACCATCGGAGCGTGCGCAGACGCCCGAGCGGATACCAGTCAAGGACGACGAGGAGCAGCGGCAGCGTCATGACGATCGACTTCGCGAGCATCGCGAGCGCGAAGGCCGCCACCGAGACCGCCAGCAGTCGCCGTCGGCGTGGGCCTTTGGCGCCCGCGGCGCGGAGATAGAGCAGGATGCAGGTGAAAAACAGCAGCGCGGACAGCACGTCGCGCCGCTCGGTCACCCACGCCACCGATTCGGCTCGTAAGGGGTGGATCGCGAAGAACAATGCCGCCACGGCGGCGCCGGCGCGCAGCGTCGTCTCGCTCGTCGCCGGACGCGCGGCGCGCAACAGCCGCTTCGCCACCCAGTAGAAAAGCACGGCGTTCGCGGCGTGCAGCACGAGGTTCGTGAAGTGGTAGCCCGCAGGCTGCATCCCCCAGATGACGTAGTCGAGCCCGAACGTCAGCCACGTCAGCGGAATGTAGTGGCCCATGAGCGTCGTGGTGAACATCCAGGCGAGCTGCCGGGGGCCGAGGCCGCGGAACAAGGGGTTGTCGACCAAGTTCGTGTGATCGTCCCACTGCACGAACTCGTTGCGGAGCCCGACCGCGAACACGGCGACGACGGCCAGCACGATCGCGAGGACGATGGCGCGGTCGCGAACCACCACCGCCGCGAGGCGGCTGCGAGCCCGCGCGGCCACGGCGGTCACGCCCGTGGCGGTGAGCATCTCGTCGAACAGGCTTGGAGTCGGCATATAGGGTCTATCAAACGATAAGGGAGGAGGCCGCGAGACCTCCTCCCTTCATGCAGGCCATGCCGGCGATCCGGCGCGGCCCAGCCTCGCTACGGCAGGCTGACGGTCGTGCTGTCGCCGCTGCTGGAGATCGTGAACACGCCGGTCGCCGTGTTGGCCGTCAGCGTGTAGTTGGCCCAGCCCGAGGGCGGGTTTGGCACCGTGGACATGAACGGACCGGCAACCTGGCCCTGACCGTTGGTCACCTGGCTGGTGAGCTGGGTCAGCGCCGTCGAGATGGTGCCCATGTGAGCACCGTAGATGGAGACGGCCGAGGCGAGCGCGCGAGCGTCGGCCTGGGCCTTGGCGATACGAGCACGCTGCTGCACGTTGGCGTACAGCGGCACGGCG
>QHSO01000302.1 GCA_003220475.1 Candidatus Rokuibacteriota bacterium
GGGACGCTCGAGCGCGGAGTGGCCATCTGCGGCAGCGGTGTCGGGGCCTCGATCTGCGCAAACAAGATTCCGGGCGTCCGGGCCGGGCTGATCCGCGACCATTTTTCTGCGGGGCAGGGCGTCGAGGACGACCACATGAACGTGATCTGTATCGGCGGCCGCACCGTGGGATCGAGTGTGGCGTGGGATCTCGTGCAGGCATTTCTGGCCGCCGAGTTCAGTCACGCTCCGCGACACCTGCGCCGCCTGAGCAAGGTGGCGCGCCTGGAGACTCAACCGACGAGGGCAAATGTATGAGTGTGACCAATGTCGCCGCACCGATGACAGACGCCGAGCTCGACCAGCTGTCGATCAACACCATTCGCACGCTCTCGATCGATGCGGTCGAGCGCGCCAAGTCCGGACACCCCGGCACGCCGATGGCGCTGGCCCCGCTCGTCTACACGATCTGGAACCGCGCGATGCGCTTCGATCCCGATGACCCGATCTGGCCCAACCGTGATCGGTTCGTGCTCTCCAACGGTCACGCGTCCATGCTGCTCTGGTCGATGCTGCATCTGACGGAGACCAAGGCAGTGAATGCCGACTACGAGCGGCTGGGGCAGCCGTCCGTATCGCTGGACGACATCCGCCGTTTTCGTCAGATCGGCAGCAAAGCGCCGGGACACCCCGAATATCACTGGGTGTCGGGCGTGGAGACTACGACGGGACCGCTCGGCCAGGGCGCCGCCACGAGCGTGGGAATGGCGATCGCCGAGAAGTGGCTCGCCGACCGCTACAACCGGCCGGGGTTCGCGATCTTCGACTACAACATCTATGTCGTGTGCGGCGACGGCTGCCTGATGGAGGGCGTCACGTCGGAAGCCGCCTCGCTCGCCGGTCACCTCGGCCTCGACAACCTGTGCTGGGTCTACGACAACAACCACATCACGATCGAAGGGCAGACGAGCCTCGCCTTCACGGAGGATGTCGCGACCCGATTCCTCGCGTACGGCTGGAACGTCCTGCGTGTGGGCGACGCCAACGACCTCGATCGTATCCAGCAGGCGCTCGGCGTCTTTCGGGAAACGAAAGGACGTCCGACGCTCATCATCCTCGACAGCCACATCGGCTACGGCGCACCGCACAAGCACGACACGGCCGGCGCCCACGGTGAGCCGCTCGGCGCCGAGGAAGTCCGCTTCGCCAAGCGCAGCTATGGCTGGCCTGAGGACGCGCAATTCCTGGTCCCCGACGGCGTGCGCGAGCACTTCGCCGCCGGCATCGGGGCGCGCGGCGCTACGGCTCGAAACCGGTGGACAGCGCTCCTCACGTCCTACGCGGCGAAGTACCCCGACCTCGCGAACGAGATCGATCAAATGCAGCGGCGAGATCTGCCGGCCGGGTGGGATCGCGATCTCCCGGTCTTTCCGGCGGACGCCAAGGGCATCGCGGGCCGCGACGCCTCCGGCAAAGTGCTGAACGTGCTGGCACAGAGCATCCCGTGGTTCCTCGGCGGGTCGGCGGACCTCGGGCCATCGAACAAGACGACGCTGACGTACAAGGGGGCGGGAAGCTTCCAGGCGGGAAACCCGAGCGGCAAGATGCTCCACTTCGGGATTCGCGAGCACGCGATGGGGACGATCGTCAACGGCCTCTCGCTCTCGAAGTTGCGGGCGTTCGGCGCGACGTTCTTCATCTTCAGCGACTATGCGCGGCCGGCCATGCGGCTGTCGGCGCTGATGGAGCTGCCGACCATCTTCGTGTTCACGCACGACGCCATGGGCGACGGCGAGGACGGCCCCACCCATCAGCCGGTGGAGCATCTGGCATCGCTGCGGGCCATGCCCGGGCTGGTGACGCTGCGGCCGGGGGACGCCAACGAGGTCGTGGAGGCGTACCGCTACGTGATGCAGCTACACCACCAACCGGCCGTGCTCGCGCTCTCGCGACAGCCGTTGCCGACGCTCGATCGACACGCCTACGCTTCCGCGGCAGGCGTCGCGCGCGGCGCCTACGTGCTCGCCGACCCGCCCGGCGGAAATCCAAAGGTCATCCTCATCGCGTCCGGCAGCGAGCTGAGTCTGGCCGTGGAAGCGCACGGCAAGCTGCTCGCCGAAGGCATCCGCGCTCGCGTCGTCTCGATGCCGTCGTGGGAGATCTTCGACCGGCAGACGCAGGAGTACCGTGACAGCGTGCTGCCACCCGCCGTGAAGGCGCGCGTGGCCGTCGAGCAGGCCTCCACATTCGGCTGGGAACGCTACGTCGGCAGTGCCGGCCGCGTCATCGGCATGCACACGTTCGGGGCGTCCGCGCCGCTGAAGGCGCTGCAGGAGAAGTTCGGCTTCGAGCCGGACCGCGTCGTGGCATCTGCCAAGGAGCTGCTGGGCAAGCAGTGAGCGACGGCGTCGAGGAAGGGAGCAGCTCGCCGCTGGGAGCCACGCTGTCACCGGGTGGCGTCAACTTCAGCGTCTTCTCGCGACACGCCACCGGCGTGCAGCTGCTGCTGTTCGATGCGGCCGACGACACGAAAGCTGCGCGCGTCGTTGATCTCGATCCATCGACCAACCGCACGTACTACTACTGGCACGTTTTCGTGCCGAACGTCCGGCCCGGACAGTTGTACGGCTATCGAGTCGATGGCCCCCTCGATCCATCCAGCGGCTTACGCTTCGATGCCACCAAAGTGCTCCTGGATCCCTACGGCCGAGGCATCACGGTTCCGGAGATATA
>QHSO01000124.1 GCA_003220475.1 Candidatus Rokuibacteriota bacterium
TGAAGGTCGTGAAGATGTGCTTGACGCGCTCGATGCCCTCGTCGGCCGCCTTCTCGGCCGGCCACTTGTCGATGGCGATCCGCGCCATGGCCTTGCCCCAGACGTTCTCGTCGTACACCTGCGAGAACGCCGGGTGCTTCCAGTGGTCGAAGACCTTGTTCTCGCGGTCGAGGAAGATCGTCGTGGCCACTGGCACGTGCATATCTTTCTGGCCCTTCGGCCCCTTGTGGCCCTGGCGCCAGAACGGATCGTCCGCCACGTCCTTGAAGGCGGGGAACCAGCGGCCGTTGGCGGCCTTGATGTACTCGGAGAAGCGTTCCTTCTCGACGACGAACTTGATGAAGTCCTTGGCGCCCTTGGCGTTCTTCGCATCGTGAGGCACGATGATCGTCTTCACCGCGGACAGATAGCGCGCCTTCTTGCCGTCGGGCCCGTCCGGCCACTCGATCGTCGCCATGTTGTCGAAGTAGTTCTTCTTGTCGGGATCTTCCTTGTTGAAGAACTGCGCGGCGGGGATCGACTGCGACGGGTTCGGCGTCATGACGATGAGCCGGCTGTGAAAGCCGGCGTTGTTGTCGCCGTCGGTCCAGTTGGTCGCGTCCGGCGGCACGTAGCCCGAGGTGAACAGCTCGCCGAACCACTTGAGCGTCTCGGTGATCGCCTTCTTGTTCTTTGCCTGATCGGCGACGACTTTACCGTCGGCGTCGATGACCTCGCCCTGGAACGACAGCAGCGCCATGTCGAAGTTGTAGAGCGTGTCGCTGGCGCGCGTGGATTCGGTCATTCCGACGCCATAGAGCTTGCCGTACTTGCCGGCGTCCTTCTTGCGCAGCTCGTCCTGCGCCTTTTTCCAGTAGCCCCAGTACGCGTCCCACTTCATGGGGATCTTGTCCGGCGCATCGGCCATCCCCACCTCGCGCAGCAAGTCGCGCCAGTAGTGGATGTGCATCGTCTGCGCCTCGATAGGGACGCCGTAGTAGGCGCGCTTCTTGGTCTTGCCGTTCAGCACGTGCGCCACCGCGAGCATCTTCTCGTTGTAGCGGGGCTTGAGCTCTCCCACCACGTCCGAGCAGTCGGTGAGCTGGCCGCTCCAGCCGTACTTCGGCACCACCTGCCAGTCGTTGAAGAAGCAGAAGGCCACGTCGGGCACGCGGTGCGCGATGAGGGCGGCGTTGATCTTCTTGAGCAGATCCTCCTGCGCGGTGAAGGAGAGGTCGACCTCGACCTTCGCCTTGTTCTGGAAGTCGGCCACGATCTTCTGCATGGCCGCGTCCTCTTCGGGGTAGTAGCCCTTGTTCCACCACACGACCAGCTTGCCGCCCTGCGCGCGCGCGACGAGCGGGAAGCCGGCGAGCGATGCAGCGCCGGCGAAGGCCGAGGCTTTGAGAAAGGAACGGCGGGTGTGAGGCATCTGTGTCCTCCTTGACACGAGCGGCCGAAGTATACCGCCGCGTCTCAGGCACTCCAAGGAGCGGTGGTATCATCGCCGACTACATGAAGGAGACTCGCGCGTGAGCGGAATCGTCGCGGGCTGCGCGGTGGTCACGGGCGGCGGCTCCGGCCTCGGTCGCGGTATTGCCACGGCGCTCGCGAAGGCGGGGGCGCCCGTTGCCGTCGTCGATTTGCTGCCCGACGGCGGCAAAGACACCGTGGCCGCCATCACGGGCGCCGGCGGCCGCGCGACCTTCATCCAGGCCGACGTCAGCCGCTGGAGCGACGTCGACGCCGCGATCGGCGGCGCCGTGCGCGCGCTGGGCCCGCTCGGCGTCCTCGTCAACGCCGCGGGGATCCTGGACGGCTACGCGCCGGTGACCGAGCTGACGCCCACGGTGTGGGAGCGCGTCATCGCGATCAACCTCACCGGGACCTTCTACGCGTGCAAGCGCGCGCTCGTCGACATGGTCGCGGCGCGGCGCGGCCGCATCGTCAACATCGCCTCCGTGGCCGGCCTCGTGGGCTCGGGCGGGGGCCCGGCCTACACGGCCTCCAAGCACGGCGTGGTGGGACTGACGCGCCAGCTGGCGATCACGCACGCCGCGCAGGGCATCACGATCAACGCCATCGGCCCCGGCGCCGTGCAGACCGGCCTGCGCGCCAACACCGCGCGCATCCTCGGCGACGACGCGCCGGTGATGCGGGGCGTCGGCGGTGACGAGGCGGCGGTGAAGGCGATCACGCCGGCCGAGCGGCGCGGAACGATCGAAGAGGTCGCGGCCTGCGCGGTGTTCCTGTGCGGCGAGGCCGCGTCATACGTCACCGGACACACGCTCGTTGTCGATGGAGGATGGACCGCTCGATGATCAAACGATTTCACTCCCTGTACGTCGGTCAGATCGAGCTCGAGAACATCGGCCTGTCGGGCACGCCTGCCGACGCGCGCCGCTACACGAACGAGCGCTTCACCGAGGTGTTCTGGACGGCCAAGGACATCGCCCAGGAGATGGACGCGCTGGGCTACTACGCGCTGTGGACGGCCGAGCACCACTTCCAGCACGAAGGCTACGAATGCTTTCCGAACCTGATCCAGCTCTCGCTGTGGCTGGCCACGCAGACCAAGCGACTCAAGCTCGGCTGCGCGTTCAACGTGCTGCCGATGTGGCATCCGATCCGCCTGGCCGAGGACTATGCGATGGCGGACATCGTCACCGACGGCCGCGTGATCATGGGCGTCGGCCGCGGCTATCACTCGCGTGAGGTGGAGTCCTTCGGGGCGCCCGTGATCGATCAGGCCGCGAACCGCGAGCTGTTCGAGGAGCAGGTCGATCTGATGCTGAAGTGTTTCAACGAGGAGTCGTTCAGCCACCGCGGCAAGGCCTACGACGTCCCGCCGCCCGTCGAGTACCGCGGCTACCAGCTCAGAGAGATCACCTGCGTACCGCGGCCCAAGTATTTGCCCGTCGAGGTGTGGATGCCGATCGCCAGCAGCAAGTCGATCGACTACATGGCGTCGAAGAACTTCAAGGCCATGGTGACCCTCAACGGCGAGAAGATCCTCGACGACGTCGTCAAGGCGTACCGCGACGCCTGCGCGAAACACGGCCGCACCAAGAAGCTGGGCGAGGACATGATCTGGGGCGCCGGCCTCTACCTCGCCGACACGCCGGAGGAAGCCAAGCGCCGCGTCGAGCCCTCGCACGACGAGCGGTACAAGTGGTTCGCGCCCTTCGGGTTCGTCCGTTACGCCGACGCGCACGGCCGCACGTGGGGCACGCCGGGCGCGCCGGCGCGCATCCCGACGCTCGCGGACGGCATCCAGCAGAAGGCGTGGTTCTGCGGCCCGCCTGCGCACGTGATCGAAGGGATCAAGTCGATCGAGGCGAAGTACCCGGGGCTCGAAGACTTCATGATCCACTGGGCCGAGGGGCTGCCGCCGAAGGAGTTCAAGGAGCAGCTGCGCTGGTTCGCGCGTGAGGTGATGCCGGCCTTCCGCGGCTGAGCGCGGCGTTCGGGCCGTACGGGTAGGGGGTATTTCCAGCGTCGGGAAAGCGCCCCTACCCGTGGGGTTTTTTGTTTTTTCGCCCTCGTCCATGTGGTAGTAATACCCCCGACAGAACGGCGCGGGCTCACCACGACCGACGAGGAGGGGACATGGCGAAGGCGAAGAAGGCGTTCGGCGGTTATGCCATCAGCTTCAAGGGCTGCAAGGACTCGCTCGAGTCCGTGTTCGGCAGCGACCCGATCGGACCTTCGGTCATGACGAAGAAGATCTGGGCGTACGTCAAGCGGAAGAAGCTCGGCAAGCGGTAACGGGCGGCGCGGGCGGCTCGCGTCATGCGGGCCGTTCGGTTTTTGATTGGGGGACCCCTAACGGCTTCCCCCAAACCCCCTCATTCACGCGTGGGAAGTCGACGTAAACCGCCTCAATCGCGCGTGGGCAGTCGAGCGTTGAGTGGCCAGTCTGCGCGCCGGTCATTCAATGGATCGGTATCTCCGTGAGATTCGAGACGACGTAGTCGGCGCGCACGCCAAGCTCTTCCTCCGGGCCGCCGGCGCGGTTGCACCATGCGACACGGTAGCCGAAGGCCTTTGCGCCGGCGACGTCCCACGCGTTCGAGGAGACGAAGAGCAGCTCGTCGGCGCGCACGCCGAGCGTGGCGGGCCCCAGCGCGTAGACCGCGGGCGCCGGCTTGTAGACCTTCACGCGGTCGACGGAGATCACGTGCTCGAGCAGGTCGTCGAGCCGGCTCGAGGCCACGGCGGCGGCGAGCATCCGCGGCGAGCCGTTGGAGAGAATTGCGCGCGGGCGTCCCGCCAGGCGCTGCAGCGCCTCGCGCACCTCGGGAAAGCACGCCAGCGTCTGATACGCGTCCATCAGGCGCGCCAGCGCGGCGTCGGTGGCGACGACGCCCAGGCGCTTGACGCTGTGGCGCAGCGCCGCCTCGGTCACCGCCCAGAAGTCCTCGTAGCGGCCCATGAGCGAGCGCAGCCACGTGTATTCCAGCTGCTTCTGCCGCCAGAGCATCGACAGCGCGACGGGATCCGCCGTCAGCGCGCGCCCGGCCTCGACGACCGAGTGCACGTCGAAGAGCGTGCCGTACGCGTCGAAGACGTAGCCGCGGATGGCCATCCCGCGCGGTCGCTCAGGGACGGATGGACGTGGCGCGGCGTGTGCGGACGGACCTGCGGCCGGGCGTCGGCTTCACCACCGGCGCTTCGAGGCCCGTCTCGACGAAGCCGTAGTGCAGCAGCCGCTTGGCGTCGAGAAAGGACAGCGCCCGCGTCCGCGCGCCGAGGACGATCATCAAAAATTGCTGGCCGCCGCGCCACGCGGCCACCGCGAGGTTGTAGCCGGCCTCCTGCGTGAATCCCGTCTTGAGTGCCTGCACACCGCCCGGATCGCTGAAGAGCGGGATGTGGCGCGCGTATACGCGGCCGCGATAGATGAACGTCTGGCCGCCGAGCAGCGGGCGCGACATCGGGTAGTCCTGCAAGAGCCGGCCGGTCAGCATGGCGAGATCGCGCGCGTTGCTGCGCTGGATCGCGTCTGGCAGGCCGTGCGGATTCGCGAAGCGCGTGCCGGTCAAACCGAGCTCCCGCGCCTTGTCGTTCATGCGCGCCACGAACGTCGACTCGTCGCCGGCGAGCCGCTCGGCGAGGGCCGTGGCTGCGTCGTTGGCGGACGCAATCGCCACACCCTCGAGCAGGACGTGCAGCGGCACCTCCTCGCCCACACGCAGCCCCATCCGATAGCGTCCGACGCTGGCGGCGTGACGGCTCACGCTCACCAGCTCCTCGACGTTGGCGCGCCCGGCGTCCAGATCCTCGCAGGCGAGATAGAGCGTCATCAGCTTGACCAGGCTCGCGGGGGCGCGCTCGTTCTCGGCGTTCTTCGCGTAGATCACGCGGCCATCGGGATCGACGAGCAGGACCGCCTCGGCGCTGAACTTCGGGGCCTGGATGACTTCGGCGGCGGCGGCAGGCGCGACGCAGAGCGCGAGCACGCACAGGAGCGACGCGACGCCGACACGGAACACTGCCCGCTATTCTAGCCGAAAACCTCTAGCGGACCGTCGCTTTGAGCTTCGCGGAGGGTTTGAACCGCGGTGTCCGACCGGCCACCGTGACAGCGTGACCCGTTCGCGGATTGCGCAGGGTGCGCGGGCGTCGACGCGCCACGGAAAACGTGCCAAAGCCGACGACCGTGACCGGCTCGCCGCGTCGCAGGGCGCTCCGCATGGCGCCCAGCATCGCGCGAAAGGCCCGCTCGGTGGACGCGCGCGGCCAGCCGGCGGCCTGAGCCATGCGCACGACGAGGTCGGCTCGGGTCACAGCCTCACATTCCGAAGACGGTGCGGGCCTCGTCCATCACGGTCTCGGTGATCGTCGCGTAGCCGCGCTCGGCGGCAAATCGCTCGATCGAGCGCTTGGCCATCGGACGAATGAAGGCGGGGATGCGCTCGAGCCGCGCCGCCGCCGCGGCATCCCACGTGACGGCCGCGGGCTCCGACGCTTCGGCCGCGCCGCCGAGTGCCGCCGCGAACGGACAGGAGCCGCCGCCCTCGGCGGTGCCCTCGAAGGCGTCGGGCCGCGCACCGGCCATCGTCGCGCGGAGGTTCTCGAACGGCTCGGCGGGCACCGTGCGCCCGCCGACCTTCACGCCGAGGCTGCGCACCATCTGCGTCTCGAACGGGTTGGTGAGCATCGCGACGCGGAATCCGCACTCGGGACAGCGGAACGTCACCGTGAGCGAGCCCTCGTCGGGCCCCTCGGTCGAGTGCAGCTTCATCGGCTGGTCGCAGTCGAGACAGAGGAACTTCATTGTAGCGAGTGCCGCGAGCCCGGCTCGCACCGAGGGTGGCCTGTTCGAGACGGGCGGGGTTTCACCCGCGCATTCTATCACCGCGCGCGGGCGCGTCGCCCCGCGCGCGCCACGCCGGAGTCAGTCGCGGCCACGCCGCGCGCGCCGACGCCGTCTGCAGCACGCCGACGACGGCGAGCGCATAGACGGGCAGCGCCCACACCCCGGTGAGCGCGCCGCGCGCGGCGAGCACCGAGAAGAAGACGTACGCGCTGAAGCGCGCACGCCGGTGGCGGCGCCACAGCAGCACGGCGAGGAGCGGCGCCATCAGCGCGGACGGCCACCAATGGCGCGCGACGGCAATGCCCGCGTAGACGAGCAGCGAGCTCACGAGCGCGATGACCACGAAGGACGGGCGCGGCCGCACGCTCTCGCGGGGCCGCACGCTATCGCATCAACAGGCCGCCGTTGACGTGCAGCGTCTGGCCCGTCATGTGCCGCGACTCGTCGCCGGCCAGGAAGACGGCCACGCTCGCGACGTCCTCCGGCTGCGCGATGCGGCCGAGCGGAATGGTCTTGGCCATCGCGGCGATCTCTTCCTCGGTGTTGCCGCCGCGCGGCTGCGCCGTGTCCGTGGTGCCGGGAGCGATGGCGTTGACGCGAATGCCGTGCGGCGCCAGCTCGAGCGCCATCGAGCGGGTCATCGTGATCACGCCGCCCTTGCTTGCGGTGTAGTGCACGCCGCGGGCCTGGCCGCGCACCGACGACGACGAGAGGTTGATGATCGAGCCGCGTCGCCCGCCGGCGATCATCGCCCGCGCCGCCGCCTGCGCGCAGAAGCACGAGCCCTTCAGATTGACGTCGAGCACGTGGTCCCACTCGCGCTCGGACAGCTCGAGGAACGGCGAGCGCGGGTACACGCCGGCGTTGTTGACCAGCACGTCGAGACCACCGAGCTCTTTGACGGCGCGGGCGACGAGCGCCTGGCCCTCATCGACGCGGCTCACGTCCGCCTGCATGACGACGGCGCGTGCCCCGGCTTTGCGCGCGTCGGCCGCCACGCGCTCGGCCGCCGCAACGTCGTCGAGATAGTTCACGACGACGTCCGCGCCCTCGCGCGCAAACGCCAGCGCGATCGCGCGTCCGATGCCCTGCTGGGCGCCCGTCACCAGCGCCACACGGCCTTTCAGTCGCGTCACGCGCGTCATCGTACACCGATCTGTCGCGCTTCCCTCCGGTGAGACAGTAGGTGAGGAGGTGATCCATGGCCATAGAGTCCCTGAATCCGGCGACGGGTGAGGTCCTGGAAACCTTCCGCGAGATCGGGCGCGAAGACGTCGAGCGTATGCTGGCGACCGCCCACGCCGCATTCCTCGAGTGGCGCGACGCGCGTTACGCCGCGCGCGCCAAGAATATGCGCCAGGCCGCGACCATCTTGAGGACGCGCAAGCTCGACTACGCGCGGCTGATGACGCTGGAGATGGGTAAGCCGATCGTCCAGGGCGAGGCCGAGATCGAGAAGTGCGCGTGGACGTGCGAATACTATGCGGACCACGCCGAGGCGCTTCTTGCCGAGCAGCCGCGCCAGACCGACGCCTCGCGCAGCTACGTGCGCTTCGATCCGCTCGGCGTCGTCCTCGCGGTGATGCCGTGGAATTTTCCGTTCTGGCAGGTCTTCCGTTTCGCCGCGCCGGCGCTGATGGCGGGCAACGCCGCGGTGCTCAAGCACGCGTCCAACGTGCCGCGCTGCGCGCTCACGATCGAGGAGATCTTCCGCGAGGCCGGCTTTCCACGCGGTCTGTTCGCCACGGCTCTCGTCGGATCGTCGGCGGTCCCCGCGCTGATCGCCGATCGCCGCGTTGCCGCGGTGACGCTGACGGGCAGTGATCATGCCGGCAGCCAGGTCGCGCAGCACGCGGGCCGCGAGCTGAAGAAGACCGTGCTCGAGCTCGGCGGCAGCGATCCGTTCATCGTTCTGGCCGACGCCGATCTCGCCGCGGCCGCGAGCACCGCCGCGGACGCGCGCCTCGTGAACAGCGGCCAGAGCTGCATCGCCGCCAAGCGCTTCATCGTCGTCGAAGCGGTGGCCGACCGCTTTCTCGATCGCTTCGTGCAGGAGCTGCGCTCACGGCGCGTGGGCGATCCGCTCGCGCGAGAAACGCAAGTCGGTCCCCAGGCGCGCGTGGATCTGCGCGACGCGCTCCACCGGCAGGTCGAGGAGTCGGTGAAGCGTGGGGCCAAGCTTCTGCTCGGCGGCCAGGTGCCGCCCGGCAAGGGTGCGTTCTATCCGGCGACGCTGCTCACGGCCGTCGACAAGGGCATGCCGGCCTTCGACGAGGAGACGTTCGGCCCGGTGGCCGCCGTCATCCGCGCCAAGGACGAAGCCGACGCCGTGCGCCTCGCCAACGACTCGCAGTTCGGGCTCGGCGCCTCGCTGTGGACGCAGGACCGCGCGCGCGCCGAGCGCATGGCCGCGCAGATCGAGGCGGGCTCAGTGTTCGTCAACGGCCTGGTGAAGTCCGACCCGCGCCTGCCGTTCGGCGGCATCAAGCGCTCCGGCTACGGCCGCGAGCTCTCCGAGTACGGCATCCGCGAGTTCGTCAACATCAAATCCGTCTGGATCGCGTAGCCGAGCTGGGGATGAAGCGCCGCACGTTGATCACAGGCGTGGGAGCACTGCTCGTCGCCGTGGCGGCTGTCGGATGCTCCACCGGCGGCTCGACGGAGCCGCCGGGATTTGCGACCAGTCCGCGGACGTGGAACTGTGGTCTCACCCCCGGCACCGCGGGGACATTTCGGCCTTCGCTGAGCTACTGCGAGTATTGACGACCGGGCGCGTCCCGCTCCTCGCCGGAACGAGATAGAGTCGTCCACCGAGCCCGAGACTACCCGCCACCGTTCACAGGAGGCGTCTGATGAAGAACCACGCCAGGCTCGCTGCTTCGGTGGTCGTGCTGGTCGCCATGGTTCTGCTCCAGACGCCAGTCGCGGGCGCGCCCATCGAGGTCGCGCTCGACCCGAACAAGTTCGGCAAGCTAGACCAGAAAGACACGAAGTGTGGTGCCGTCGGCTGTGGGCCGACGGCGGCGGTCAACTCGTTCACATATCTCCAAACGGCGTTTCCCAGCGCCTACCCGACGCCGCTCGTCCCAGCCGGACAAGACGTGGCGGTTGCCGACTCCCTTGCGGGCCTGATGGGGTGTTGCGACGCCGGCGGCACGTCGATCGAGAATTTCATCCTAGGCAAACGAACGTATGTCGAGTCGAAAGACCCGGGCGCTACGAAGTACGGTGCCGAGATCAGCGGCACATGGAACGGCGCAGGTAAGCCAGACTTCGTCCACCCGAATGCGACCGCAGCCGATCTCCTCGGCTTCATCGAGCGAGAGCTCAGAGCCGGAGAGGACGTCGAGATCTCGATCGCGAACGCTGGGGTGGGTCACTTCCTCACGCTCACAGGGGTCACCTTCGAGGACGAGACGCGACAACGAGGACAGCTCGCGTTCATCGATCCGATCGGCGGCAAGCCAGGAACGACCGATTTCAGAATCGACGCGAACGGCGAAATCCGCACCACCTATATCCTCGGTGCGCAGATCGCGTTCGTCCGGCACGCGGTCTCCGAGTCGCCGGTCCCGGAAGCCTCAACGCTGGCTGTGCTCGCCGCGGGCGTGGTCTTCGTCGCATCGTGGCGTGCGTACGGAGTCAAGCGGGTCAGAAGCGCAGGTTCGGACGCGTTGGGTGGGTGATTTTCTGAGATCCGCGGCGGCTCGACAGCGGTGTGATTCCAACCGCTTGCTGGGAGCCGCAACTCATCGGATGATGGGCGTGCTGCGCGAGTGGTAGACTCCCGAAGGAACGCCGGGGTAGC
>QHSO01000125.1 GCA_003220475.1 Candidatus Rokuibacteriota bacterium
CCTCGTAGCCGACCTTGATGCCCGTGAGCTTCTCGTACTCCGGCGCCAGCGTCTTCACGAAGAAGTCGTCGAACGCCTTGATGAACGAGCTCTCGCGCACAGTGGTCAGCGATTTCGTCGTTGCTTTCCCACCCGCGGCGGCGAGGGAAGGCGCGAGCGCGGCGCCGGTCGCGACGAGACTGAGGTTCAGGAACTCACGGCGAGTCGTCATGGGCAGGCCTCCGTGGATGAGTGGCGGCGATGGTAGGCAGCGCGGCGGAGGCGTGTCAAGCCCGTGGTATTCTTGGCTCAATTTCGATTTCGCCCGTCGGCCGTAGTCCGACCTCAACGAGGAGGGTAGTGATGCAGACCCGTCGGCAGTTCGTCGTGCGAGGGACCAAGCTCGTCGCCGTGGGCGCCGTCGCCGCCGCGGCCGGTCCCACGATCTTCGTCCGTGATGCGAAGGCGGACGGCCAGCTGAAGATCTTGCAGTGGAGCCACTTCGTGCCCGCCTACGACAAGTGGTTCGATCCGTGGGCGAAGGAGTGGGGCGCCAAGCGTGGCGTCAACGTCACGGTGGACCACGTCGGCTTCGCCGATGTCGTGCCGCGCGCCACCGCCGAGGTGGCGGCGCAGTCGGGCCACGACGTGCACATGTTCCTCGGCCTGGCGTCCGCGTTCGAGGAGCACGTCATCGATCTGGCCGACGTCGTGGCCGCGCTCGAGAAGAAGTACGGCAAGCAGGTCGAGCTCGCGCATCGCTCGACGTACAACCCGTTCACCAAGAAGCAATTCGCGCTGTCCGACATGTGGGTGCCCGATCCCGGCAACTATCACAAGGAAGTCTGGTCGAAGATCGGGATGGAGAACGGCCCGTCGACCTACGACGACCTCGTGAAGGCCGCGCCGGAGATCAAGAAGGTCGCGCCGCAGATGCAGATCCCGATCGGCGTCGGGTTGAGCCAGGATATCGACTCGAACATGGCGGTGCGGAACATCCTCTGGTGCCACGGCGGCTCCATTCAGGACAAGGACGGCAACGTCGTCCTCAACTCTCCCGAGACGCTGCGTGCGCTCGAATACACGAAGAAGCTGTACTCGGTCGGCATGACGCAGGCGGTGCTGTCCTGGAATGCCGCCTCGAACAACCAGGCGTTCAACGCGCAGGAAACGGCCTACATCCTCAATTCGATCTCGGCGTACCGGACGGCCCAGGACAACAAGCTGCCGGTGCTCGCGAACTACTTCTTCACGCCCGCGCTCAAGGGGCCCACGGGAACTCAGTTGGCCTCCGAGCACGTGATGAGTGGCTACGTCGTGTGGAAGTTTTCCAAGAGCCAGGACCTCGCCAAAGAACTCCTCGTGGCGCTGGTGGATGCCTCGCGCGACTCGATGCTCGGCTCCAAGCTGTACAACTTCCCGTCGTTCTTCGGGGCGGCGGCCGAGCCGAATACGCCGCTGAACCGCAAGCAGGAGTCGGGCGCGGCGTGGATCGCCGCTCAGTGCAACAAGGACCCGTTCGGCTCGACTCCGCCCGACAAGCTCGCCCTGCTCGCGAAATCGCTGCCGTGGTCCACCAACCTCGGGTATCCCGGCTTCGCCAACCCGGCCGAGGGCGAGATCTTCGACACCTACGTGCTGACGGACATGTTCGCCAAGGCGGCCACCGGCGCTCTGTCGCCGAAGGACGCGATGGCGGAAGCGTCCACACGTGCCAAGCAGATCTTCGACAAGTGGCGCCAGAAGAAGATGGTGCCCGGCGGCGGCAAGGACAAGTAAGCGCGATCGGACGCGGCGGAGGCGATGATGAACACAACCACCGTCTCCGCCGCGCCGGTGCTCCACGCCGGGCAGACGATCCGCCGCGCGGATCGCCGGCTCGGCGTGTTCATGCTCGCGCCCGCGCTGCTCTATATCACGCTGCTGGTCGCGCTGCCGTTTCTGCTCGCGCTCTTCCTCAGCCTGACGAACTCCTCCGCGGGCAGTCTCGAGTTTTCGTTCGTCGGCCTGCAGAACTTCAAGAACGTGGTCGCCAGCCCCGTCTTTCGCCGGGCGTTGCGCAACACGTTCGTGTTCACGTTCGTCTCGCAGGCGGCGGTGATGGTGCTCGGCAACGTGCTCGCGCGCGCGCTGATGCGGCCGTTCTTCGGCAAGACCCTGGCGCGCTTCGTGATCCTCATGCCGTGGGCGGCTCCCATCTCGCTGGCCACGCTGGGATGGCTCTGGATCTTCGACTCGACCTTCAGTGTCATCAACTGGCTGTTGAAGGTGGTCGGCTGGCTCGGGCCGGGGCAGTGGTACTACTGGCTCGGCGATACGACGCTCGGGATGGTCGCGATCATCACCATCCACGTCTGGCGCATGCTGCCGTTCTCGACGGTCATCCTGCTCGCGGGCTTGACCTCCATCCCGAACGAAGTGCGTGAGGCCTCCGCCATCGACGGCGCCGGGACGCTGGCGCGCATCTTCCAGATCGAGATTCCGATGATGCGCCCCATCCTCACCGTGGCCGTCCTCTTCGGCGTCGTCTTCACGTTCACCGACATGAGCGTCGTCTACCTGCTCACGCGCGGAGGGCCGTACAACTCCACGCACGTGCTGGCGAGCCTGGCCTTCCAGGACGGCGTGCTCGGCGGCGACGTCGGTCGCGGCGCTGCGGTGGCGATCTTCCTGGTGCCCGTGTTGGTGGTGCTGGCCATCGTCATGCTGCGATCGTCCCGACGGGCGGAGGTGGTGTGATGGCCGCGAGGTCGGTGGCGCGCCGCGCCGCCGGGACGGTGGTGCACCGCGCGACGATCGTGTTCTTCCTGGCCTTCGCGGTGTTCCCCTTCTACTGGATGGTGGTCACGTCGTTCAAGCAGAACGCCGATCTGTACGTCGGCGCCACGAACGTGGCCCACAACCCTTTCATCTTCAATTTGCCGCCGACGCTCGACCACCTGCGCATCCTGTTCGGTCAAACGCTCTACCTCACGTGGCTGCGCAACACCCTCGTCGTCGGTCTGCTCGTGGTCAGCATCACGCTGCTGCTCGCGGTGCCGGCGGGCTACAGCCTGGCGCGGCTGACGGGGCGGTGGGGCGAGCGGCTGAGTATCGGCATCTTTCTCACGTATCTGGTGCCGTCCACGCTGTTGTTCATCCCGTTCTCGCGGCTCGTGTCGCTGCTCGGCCTGCAGAACAGTCTGTGGTCGCTCGTGATCATCTACCCGACGTTCACCGTTCCCTTCTGCACCTGGCTGCTCATGGGATTCTTCAAGGGCCTGCCGAAGGAGATCGAGGAGTCCGCCATGGTGGACGGATGCAGTCGGGCGGGCGCCATCTGGCGCATCGTGCTGCCGTTGGCGGTGCCGGGTCTGCTGACGGTCGTCATCTTCGCGCTCACGCTGGTGATCCAGGAATTCGTCTACAGCCTCACGTTCATCTCTTCCGTGCAGCGCATGACGGTCAGCGTCGGTGTGCCCGTCGCCCTGGTCCGGGGCGACGTCTACTACTGGGGCTCGCTGATGGCCGCCTGTCTCGTCACCAGCGTTCCCATCGCCATCGTCTACAGCTTCTTCCTCGATCGGTTTATCGCGGGATTCACCGTCGGCGCGATAAAGTAAGGGCCCATGACCGATCCGCGACGGTATTTCGACGACATCCAGGTGGGCGAGGAATACGAGTCACCGGGGCGCACGGTGACCGAGGCCGACATCGTGCTCTTCGCCGGGCTCTCGGGCGACTACAATGTGCTGCACACCGACGCCGAGTTCATGAAGCAATCGATTTTCGGTGAGCGGATCGCGCACGGTCTGCTCGGGCTCTCCATCCAGGCGGGGCTGTTCACGCGGGCGACGCAGGCTTACGCCACGCTGGCCTTCGTCGGTCTGCGCTGGAAGTTCAAGGGGCCGATCAAGATCGGCGACACGATCCGGCTGCGCGCGAAGGTCGCCGCGAAGAAGGAGACCTCCAAGCCCGACCGCGGCCTCGTCACGCTCGAGCGCACGGTCGTCAATCAGCGCGGCGAAGTGGTGCAGGAGGGCGAGACCGACCTGATCGTCGAGCGTCGTCGCGGCAGCCCGTAGGAGGACGACGTGAGTCTCGCCGCGCCCCGCTTTTACTTCGAGGACGTCGTCCTGCACGGCGTGCTCGAGACGCCGGCCATGACGCTCACCGAAGCCCACGTTGGGCTCTACGGCGGGCTGACCGGGGACGCCGCGCGCGAGCACGGCCTGGTGCCGGATCTCCTGCCGCTGTGTCTCACCACGGGGCTCGGCTGGCGCGTGCCGCAGCCGCCGCTCGCCGTGCTCGCCTTCATGGGGTTCGAGTGGGTCGTCGACTTGCCGCTGCGCGTGGGCGACACCATCCACAGCCGCTCGAAGACCACGATCAAGCGCTCGATGAGAGACGGCGGCGTCATCGTCGAGGAGCGCCAGGTCATCAACCAGCGCGGCGAGGTCGTCCAGCACGGCAAGTTCACGTTCCTCGTCGCCAAGCGGCCGGCGTAAGGGTACACTCGCACCTCACCGGAGGGCAGCCATGACGTTCGATCCCCGCCACAAGAGTCGCGCGCTGCTGGACGGCGCCGACCGCGCGGCCGCGCGCTCGTACTTTCGCGCCGTCGGCTTCACCGACGAAGACCTCTCGCGGCCGCTCGTCGGCATCGCGCACTGCTGGATCGAGCTGACGCCGTGCAACTCGAATCATCGCAAGCTCGCGCAAAAGGTCGCCGAGGGCATCCGCGCCAACGGCGGTACCCCGATCGAGTTCAACACGATCTCGGTCACCGACGGCATTGCGATGGGCACCGAGGGCATGAAGGCCTCGCTGATCAGCCGCGACTGGATCGCCGATTCCGTCGAGCTGGTGACCCGCGGCCATCTGTTGGACGGGCTCGTTACGCTATCGGGCTGCGACAAGACGATTCCGGCCATGGTCATGGCCATGGCGCGTCTGGATCTGCCGAGCGTGATGCTCTACGGCGGCTCGATCATGTACGGCGAGTACAAGGGCCGGCGGATGACCGTGCAGGACATCTTCGAGGCCATCGGCGCGCGCAACGCCGGAAAGATCGACGACAACGAGCTGCACGCGGTGGAGTGCGCGGCGTGCCCGGGCGAGGGCGCGTGCGGCGGCCAGTTCACGGCCAACACGATGGCGACGGCGTTCGCGATGCTCGGCGTCTCGCCCATGGGCTTCAACGACGTGCCGGCCCCGGATCCGCGCAAGGAAGAGATCGCCTACCAGACGGGTCGCCTGGCCATGGACGTTCTGCGTAAAGGGCTGACGCCGCGCCAGATCATCACGAAGAAGGCGCTCTACAACGCGATCGCCGGCGTCATGGCGACCGGCGGCTCCACGAATGCGGTGCTGCACCTGCTCGCCGTCGCCAAGGAGGCGGGCGTCGCCCTGACCATCGACGAGTTCGATCGCATCTCGCGCAAGACGCCGCTGCTCGCCGACATGAAGCCGTGGGGCAGCTACACGGCGCCCGAGATGCACGAGGCGGGCGGCATGGGCCTGGTCGCGCGGCGGTTGCTCGACGCCGGCCTGCTGAACGAGAAGGAATTGACGGTGACCGGCCGCACGATCGGTGACGAAGCGCGCGCCGCACGTGAGACGCCGGGGCAAAAGGTCGTGCGCGCGCTGAACGACCCGATCAAGCCCGAGGGCGGCCTCGTCATCCTGCGCGGCAATCTCGCGCCCGACGGCTGCGTGGCCAAGGTCTCCGGGCAGAAGAAGGACGCGCACCGCGGGCCGGCGCGCGTGTTCGATCGCGAGGAGGACTGCTTCGCCGCGGTGAAGGCCGGGAAGATCAAGGCCAACGACGTCATCGTCATCCGCTGGGAGGGGCCCAAGGGCGGCCCCGGCATGCGCGAGATGCTGCACGTCACCGGCGCCATCCAGGGCGCCGGGCTCGGCGACAAGGTCGCGCTCATGACCGATGGCCGGTTCTCCGGCGCCACGCACGGTTTCATGATCGGCCACATCGCGCCCGAGGCCGCCGACGGTGGGCCGATCGCCGCGCTGAAAACCGGCGACACGATCGTGATCGACATCAAAAAGCGGCGCCTCGACGTGGAGCTTTCGGGCGCCGAGCTCAAGAAGCGCCTCAAGGCCGTGAAGAAGCCGAAGCCTCGCTATACCTGGGGCGTGATGGCCAAGTACGCGCGGCTCGTATCGAGCGCGTCCGAGGGCGCCGTCACCGGATGACTGAAAGCCGATGGCACCGCTCACCGCGGGCGGCATCAGCCCGGCCTTCCTGAAGCTGCTCGCGGACGAACGACTCGGCGGCCTCACCGTGCTCGACGTCGGCACCGGCCGCGGACGCCTCGCGCTGGCGCTCGCGCCACGCTGCGATCGCGTCATCGGCATCGACCGCGACGAGAGCGCGCTGGCCGCCGCGCGCCAGGCGGCGGCTGCCGCGGGACTGCGTAACGTCGAGTTCGTCGCCGTCGACGCGGAGGCGGGGGAATACTTGGGCTTCGCGCCCGACGTCGTCGCCGCCCATCTCTGCATGTCCACCGCCATCGCCGAGCGCGCCGGGCGCGCGCTGGCTCGCGGCGCGCCGTTCGCGTTCGTGGCCTTCCACGCCGATCAGTGGCGCGAGACGGGCCGACGCTCGCGCTTCGCCTGGAGCGAGGACGAGGCGGCGAGCATTCTCGCGGCCGCGGGGTTTTCGCTCGAGCACCTCTCGGTGGAGCGCGACGTCCAGGAGTTCAGCGGCGTCGAGCAGGCGCTGGCGGCGGCCATCGGTCTCGAGGAGAAGTGGCGCGCCGACGGGCGGTGGTTCCGCTACATCAAGTTCCTCGAGGAGGGCGGACGCACGCTCACACGCGCGCACCTGCACGTCATGGCGAGGAAGACGTGATGCTCACCGCGATGGCGCTCGCGCAGTCGGTGAAGTCCCGCGCGCTCGAGCTCGGCTTCGATCGCGTCGCGATCGGATCCGCCGGCCCGCCGCCGCACGCCGCCGACTTCGAGCGCTGGCTCGACTCCGGCCGCGCCGGGACGATGGACTATCTGGCCGAGACGCGCGAGGCGCGGCTCGATCCCGCGCGGCTCTTGCCCGGCTGCCGCTCGGTGATCGCCGTCGCGCTCAACTACGCCCGCGCCGACGAGCCCGAATGGCGTGGCGTCGCTCGCTACGCGCGCAGCGCCGACTACCACGACACCATGCGGCCGCGGCTGCACGCGCTGCGCGACCACGTCAGCGCGGCCGCCGGCGCGCAGAGCCGCGCGTCGCTCGACACCAGCGCCGTGCTCGAGCGCGATCTGGCCGCCGCCGCGGGCCTCGGGTGGATCGGCAAGAACACCAACCTCATCACGCCCGGCCTCGGCTCCTACTACTTCATCGGGATCGTGCTCACGACCGCGGTGCTCGCGGCCGACGATCCGATGCCGGACCGCTGCGGGACGTGCACGGCCTGCCTCGACGCCTGTCCGACGGCGGCGTTCGACGCGCCGTACGCGCTCGACGCGCGCCGCTGCATCGCCTACCTGACGATCGAGCACCGCGGCCCGATTGCGGAGGAGTTCCACGCGCCGATCGGCGAGTGGCTCTTCGGCTGCGACGTCTGTCAGGAAGTCTGCCCCTGGAATCGCCACGCGCCCGTCGCGCGCGAGACGGCGCCGGCCACGCCGCCACCGCCGCCGGAGGCGCTGGTGGCGATGACCGACGACGAGTTCCGGGAGCGGTTTCGCGGCTCGCCGCTCAAGCGCGCGCGGCGCGAAGGGCTCGCGCGTAATGCCGCGATCGTCCTCGCGAACCGCCGCCGCATCACGCCGTAGCGCGCAGTCACGTTCGATCAGTGGTATGACCTTTGCTTTTCTTCGAGGCACACCCGGCCCGTGCGGGAGAAGGAGAGCATCGACATGGCCGACAACAAGGATCCGAACAAGGACGCCCAGAGCGGCGAGCCGGTCCAGCTCGACAAGGAGCAGGACGAGCAGCACAAGGGCGATCAGGGCCAGCAGCATCAGCCGCGCCCGCAGCAGGGCGGCCAGCAGCAGGGTGGCCAGCAGCAGCAGGGCAACCAGGCCGGTGGTCAGGAGCAGGGCGCGAAGCCCGAGGGCGGTCAGCGCAAGTAACGACCGCCCCGGAGCGCGGCGGGGGCGGTCCTGTCCCCCGCCACCGCCGCGCTCTCGCCTCGCAGAGCGACGATAAGGGCCCATCTGCTTCGTTGCCTCGGTCGCGCCGGCCTGCGGCGTATGCGGCATACGCCTTGGCGCGCCTCAGTCGGCACTGCGCAGCTGAACCGCGCCCTGCGGTGTGACCTCGCCGCGTTCGCGTTCGACCTGGCGTAACCGTCCGGCTGTAGACTGGGCGGACGCATGAGCATCGATCGCGCCTCCGGCATAGCGCTCGCCGCTCTTGCGTTGCTGGTGCTGGAGGAGACTTGGCGGCAGCGGCTGCCGGTCGGCTCGATTGCGAATCCCGGTCCGGCCTACTTTCCTGGCGTGCTGGCGCTCTTGCTGCTACTGGCCGGCGCGGCGCTGACGGCGGTTGCCGGCGCCGGGCCCCGCCTCGCGAGCCTGCAGTGGCGCGAGTGGCGGCAGGCGGTGGCGATCTTCGTCGCGTGCGTGTTTTGCGCCGTGGCCCTCGATCGTCTCGGATATCGGCTGACGATTGTGATCGCCCTCGGTTTTCTCGTCGGGGTCGTCGAGCGCAAGCCGGTGGTGGCGACCGTCATCTTCGCGGGCGCGGCGGCACTCGGCACGTTCTGGCTCTTCGACACGCTGCTGCGCGTGCCGCTGCCACGCGGTCCGTTTCGCTTCTAGATGCTCGAGGTCGTCCAGAATCTCGGACTCGGGTTCTCGGTCGCGCTTTCGCCGCCCCTGCTCCTGTACGCCTTCGTCGGCTGCGTGATCGGCACGCTGGTCGGCGTGCTGCCTGGCGTAGGACCGCTCGCGGGAATCAGCCTGCTGCTGCCGGCCACGTTCGGCATGGACGCCACGCGTGCGATCGTCATGCTGGCGGGCATCTACTACGGCGCGATGTACGGCGGGTCCACCACCTCCATACTCATGCGCATCCCGGGCGAGGCGGCATCGGTGATGACCTGCATCGACGGCTACGCGATGGCGCGCAAGGGTCGCGGCGGCGCCGCGCTCGCGATTGCCGCCGTCGGTTCCTACATCGCGGGCACGGCCAGCGTCGTCGCGCTCATGGTGATGGCACCGCCGCTGGCGCGCGTCGCCCTGCGCTTCGGCCCACCCGAGCAGCTCGCGCTGCTCCTGCTGGGCCTGCTCGTGCTCGCCTACATGAGCTCGGGCTCGATGCTGAAGGCGCTCGCGATGGCCGCGCTCGGCCTGCTGCTCGGCACCGTCGGCATCGACCAGATGACCGGTTACATGCGCTATGCGTACGGCGTCGTCGAGCTGGGCGACGGTCTCGGCGTCGTGCCGGTCGCCGTGGGTCTCTTCGGCGTGGCGGAGATCCTGGCCACGGCGGGCGCGCCGACGCCGCCCGCGGTCATCAAGCCGCGGCTGCGAGAGCTGCTGCCCTCACGCGCGGAGTGGCGCGAGTCGACGTGGCCGATCGCGCGCGGCAGCGTGCTCGGCTTTCTGATCGGCATCCTGCCCGGCTCCGCGCACATCATCGCGAGCTTCGTGTCGTACGCGGTGGAGAAGCGCGTGTCGCGACGCCCGCATGGCGCCCGGTCCGCTGCTGATCCAGAATCAGCCCGCGCTGTTCTGGGGCTTCATCGCCTCGATGTACGTCGGCAACGTGATGCTGTTGATCCTCAATCTGCCGCTCGTCGGCGTCTTCGTGAACATCCTGCGCGTGCCGTACCCGTATCTCTATCCGGCGATCCTCGTCTTCTCAATCCTCGGCGTGTACGCGGTCAACGCCTCGGTCGTCGACGTGTGGATCATGCTGGTGATGGGCGTGCTCGGCTACGTGCTGCGCAAGCTCGATTTCGAGACGGCGCCGATCGTGCTTGGCGTGGTCCTCGCTCCGCTGATCGAGCTCAGCCTTCGCCAGTCGCTCGCGATGTCCGACGGCCGCTATGCGATCTTTCTCGAGCACCGCATCGCGGCCGCGCTGCTGGCGTTCGGGCTCGGTCTCGTGCTCCTGAACCTGTATACGTTCGCGCGCCGCGGCCTCGATTGGCGGGCCCGGATGGCGCTCGCGGAAAAGGGAGACTCCTCATGATGCAGCGTCTGGCCGCGACGATGCTCGTGCTCGTCGCCTCGATCGGGCCGGCATCCGCGCAAGACACGTACCCCAATCGCCCCATCACGATGGTCGTGCCGTTTCCGCCCGGCGGCGTCGCCGATCTGACGGCCCGCCCCGTCGCCGCGGCGATGGAACGCGTTTTGAAAAACCCGGTCGGCGTCGTCAACAAGCAGGGCGCGGCGGGGGCGGTCGGGATGCAGTCGGTGGCGGTGGCGAAGCCCGACGGCTATACGCTGCTGCTCGCGCTGTCGTCCATCTCGATCATCCCGGAGGCCGACAAGCTGTTCAATCGGCCGCCGGCCTTCACCGTCGATCAGTTCGCGCCGATCGCGCTGATCTCCGCCGACCCCACGATCCTCGTGGTCCCCGCCGACAAGCCGTGGAAGACGGCGAAGGATTTCATCGAGATCCTCGGCGGTCACGTGGATGCGCTCGCCTCCGGCCCCGCCGTGGTGCTGCCGCACATCAAGGCCGGCAAGCTGCGCGCGCTCGCCGGCTGGGGCGACAAGCGCGTCGCCGCGCTGCCGGACGTCCCGACGCTCAAGGAGCTCGGCTATCCGGACGCGGAGTTCTACATCTGGGCCGGCGTGTTCGCGCCCAAGGGGACGGCCGAGCCCGTCCTCGCCAAGCTGCGCGCGACCGTCCGTGAGGCCGTGAACGACTCGGAGTTCAAGGCGGCGATGGACAAGCTCGAGACGCCGGTGACGTTCAAGCAGGGCGACGAGTTCCAGCGGTTTTTCGACGCCGACGCGAAGCGTCTCGCCGAGGGCGTGCGGCGGGTCGGCCGCGTGGAGACGAAGTAACGTGCGTGGACGGCTCCCGCCGATTTGTCGCGCCGTTCGACGGCTGGTGTAAAATCAGCCCGTTATGGCGATCCTGAAGGTCGCGCGGCTCGGTCATCCGGTGTTGCGGCAGCAGGCCGAGCGCGTGCTCCCTGCCGACATCCAGTCGGCCCAGGTGCAGCAGCTGATCGACGACATGATCGAGACGATGCACGAGTACGACGGCGCCGGGCTGGCCGCCAACCAGGTGCATGTGCCGCGGCAGATCGCGGTCATAGAGGTCGCCAAGAACCCGCGCTATCCCGATGCGCCCGAGATCCCGCTGACGGTCCTCATCAACCCCATGGTCACGCCGACGAGCGAAGAAATCGAAGAGGGCTGGGAGGGGTGTCTCTCCGTGCCCGACATGCGCGGCGTGGTGCCCCGCTACACGGCGGTGCGCCTCGAATGTCTGGATCGCCAGGGCAAGCCCGTCGACCTCGTCGCGAAGGACTTCTTCGCGCGCGTGATCCAGCATGAGACGGACCACCTGAACGGCATCGTATACGTCGATCGGATCCGTGACATGCGCACGCTCAGCCACATCGCGGAGTGGCAGCGACACTGGCTCGGCGTCCGCGAGCAGAGTGACTAGCCCCGGTTCCAGCCCGGCGCACGCCCGGCCGCAGCCGACGGCCACGCGCGTGATCGCCATCGTCTCCGACCTGTTCTTCGTCGCGCGCATCCGGGAGACCGCCCGGCTCGCCGGCGTCCCGCTCGTGTTCGCCCGATCGCTGCAGGAGATCGAGGCGGCGCTGGCGGACGGCGCGCGGCTCGTTCTGCTGGACCTTACCGGCGGCTTCGACTACGCGGCGGTGTTCGCCGCGCTCGAGCGCGCGGCATCCACGCCGCCCGTGCTCGGCTACACCACGCACGCGCTCGCCCGGCAGACGCAGCCCTGGCACGCCCGCTGCGGCCGGGTCGTCACCAAGGAAACGCTGACGCAGGAGCTGCCCGAGCTGTTGCGCGAGGGTCTGCGATGACCGCCGAAGAATTCGTGGCGGCGCTCGACGCCGAGAATCAGGCGCGTCTGCGCGGCCTCGAGCCCGATGCCACGCTCGCCCCGGAGGTGAAGGGCCCGCTCAACGTGCCGAACCTCCTGAAGGTGGCGCTGCGCAACGAGGCCGAAGCCACCGTGATCGCCGCGCGCTGGCTCGCGACCTCCGACGACATCAAACTCGTGCTCGCCCTCGCTCGCCAGGCGGCCGACGAGGCCAAGCACTATGAGCTGATCGCCAAACGCCTCGCCGTGCTCGGCTTCGACGCCGACGGCTTCGATCCGCTCGCGGGCGGCTTCGGCCCGTTGAGCGCGTATCTGCAGACGCTGAGCACGAGCGTCGAGCGCGCGGCCGCGGGGCAATTCACGCGCGAGGCGATCGCCATCGTGAAGAACCGCCAGTTCATCGAGTTCTGCGAGCGGGTGGGGGACAAGGAGACGGCGGCCCTCTATCGCGACATCATCGAGCCCGACGAGCGGCATCACCACGAGCTCGGCCGCCGCACGCTCCTGCGCCTGGCGACGACGCCCGAGGCGCAGGCGACGGCGCAGCGTGCCGCGCGGCGCACGCTGGAACTGGCCGACGAGCTGCAGAAGAAGGCGCTCGCGAGCGCCGGCATCCACCACGCGCCGGGGTGCTGATGGATCCGCTGGAGCCCTTCCGCGAGCTGGCGCGCACGCCGGACGGCCGCGTCGACCTCACACGCGCGGCGCTCGCCGTGGCGCGCATCGAGCATCCCGAGCTCGACGTGGACGAAGAGGCCGCACGGCTCGATGCGCTGGCGACGCGCTCGGGTGCGGCGGCATCACGCGGTCCGCAGGCCGCGCTCGACCAGCTCGTGGCCTTCCTGTTCTTCCAGGAGGGCTTTCGCGGCAACGACAAGGAGTACTACGATCCGCGCAACTCCTGCCTCAACGACGTGCTCGATCGGCGACTCGGGATTCCCATCACGCTGTCGGTTCTCACCATAGAGATCGGCCGACGCGTGGGCGTGGAGGTCGAGGGCGTGGGCCTGCCGGGTCACTTCATCGTCGGCGCGCGTGTCGCCGGCCGCCGCGTCTTCCTCGATCCCTTCAACGGCGGCGCGGTCCTGACACCCGAGCGAGCCGAGGAAGTCGCGGCGCGCGCGGTCGGCAGACCGGTCAAGCTCGAAGAGGCGCACTGGGCGCCGTGCAGCAAGCATCAGATCGTGGTCCGCATGCTGCGCAACCTCAAAGGGATCTACGCCAAGCGTGAGGACTGGGAGCGCGCGCTCGGCGTCGTGGACCGGCTCCTCGTGCTGGACGCCGAGTCGGGCGTGCACCGGCGCGATCGGGGCACCGTGCTCGTTCGCATCGGACGCCTGCACGAGGGCGCGACGGAGTGGGAGCGGTATCTGACGCGCTTCCCCGGCGCGCCGGACGCCGCGGGCTTCCGCGACGAGCTTCGCAAGGTGCGCCAGCAGCTCGGCTCGCGCAACTGATGCGCAAGAGCCTCGCGTGGCTGCTCGTCGTGTGCCTGCTGCTGCCGGGCTGCGCGAGTCGCAGCGTGCCGCCCATCGGCGCCGGGGGTCAGCCATTCAAGCCCGAGTCCGACGAGCGCGCGCTCTGGGCCAAAGCCGAGAAGGAAGAGGAAGCGCTGCTCAAGAAGGCCAAGGCCTACGACGATCCGCTGCTCGAGGACTACCTGGCCAAGGTCGGCGAACGGCTCACGCCGGACGACGTCCGCAATGCGGGCGGCCCGGGCTTCAAGTTCGGCGTGCTGCGCGACCCGACGCTGAACGCCTTTGCGCTGCCCAACGGCCACATCTACGTCCACACCGGCCTGCTCAGCCGACTCGACAACGAGTCGCAGCTGGCCATGATCGTCGGCCACGAGATGACCCACGTGACGCATCGCCACGCGCTGTCGTTCCAGCGCGACGCCCAGACCAAGCAGATCCTCTACACCGTCGGCGCCGTCGCCGCCTCGATCGGCGTGGCCGCCGTCGCCGGCTCGCGCGCGCAGAAGGGCGATTACGTCGGCGCCGCCGTCATCGGCCAGACGGCCAATGCCATCCTGGGGCTCGGCCTCGCCCTGACGACGATGGCCGCCATCAACGGCTACGGGCGCGACTTGGAGCGCGACGCGGATCAGGGGGGCATGGAGAACCTCGTGCGCGCCGGCTACGACCCCAAGGAGGCGCCCAAGGTTTTCGCGCTGCTGCGCTCGGAGTCGAAGGACCGCGGCTCGCTCGAGACATTCTTCTTTGGCAGCCATCCCAAGCTCACCGAGCGCATCGAGACGACGCAAGGGCTCCTCAAGACGAAGTACGCCGGCGCGGCGGTGGCGCCGACGACGACCCGCGACACCGACGACTTCCAGCTACGCATGCGCGGCGTCGTGCGCGAAAACGCCTACGAGGACATCCGCGCCGGACGCTTCGCCGTGGCGCAACGCCAGCTCGATCGCGTGCTCGCCATCACGCCCAAGGATCCGATCGCCCACACGTACTACGGCGATCTCCATCGCTTGCAGGCCCAGCGTGCCCGCGATGCGACCCAGAAGGACGAGCACGCGCGGCTCGCGCTGGCGTCGTACGAAAAGGCCGTCGACCTCGACCCGACCGCGCCGGAGCCGCACCGCCAGCTGGGCTTCCTTTACTACCAGCAGAAGGACAACGCCAGGGCGAAGGCGGCGTTCGAACGGTACCTGGCGCTCAAGCCCGCCGCATCCGACGCCAAGCGGATCAAGGAGTATCTCGTCGAGCTCGATCGTTAGGTAGCGGCGCGGCCGGCCACGCTGGCGACAATCGCGGCGAGCTCTCCCGGGTCCACCGGCTTCGGCACGTGCATGTTGTAACCCGCCGTCAGCGCCCGTGTCCGATCCTGAACCCGGCCGTACGCCGTCAGCGCCACCGCCGGCGTGTGACCACCCTCCGCGTCGTCGAGGGCGCGCACGCGGTGGATGAGCCAGTACCCGTCCTCGCCGGGCATCTCGATGTCGGAGACGAGCACGTCGGGACGCCATGCGCGGACGGTGTCGAGTGCCTCCGCGGCCGAGCCGCTGACCCGCACGACGGCGCCGGCGGCGACGACGACCCGCGACACCGACGACTTCCAGCTACGCATGCGCGGCGTCGTGCGCGAAAACGCCTACGAGGACATCCGCGCCGGACGCTTCGCCGTGGCGCAACGCCAGCTCGATCGCGTGCTCGCCATCACGCCCAAGGATCCGATCGCCCACACGTACTACGGCGATCTCCATCGCTTGCAGGCCCAGCGTGCCCGCGATGCGACCCAGAAGGACGAGCACGCGCGGCTCGCGCTGGCGTCGTACGAAAAGGCCGTCGACCTCGACCCGACCGCGCCGGAGCCGCACCGCCAGCTGGGCTTCCTTTACTACCAGCAGAAGGACAACGCCAGGGCGAAGGCGGCGTTCGAACGGTACCTGGCGCTCAAGCCCGCCGCATCCGACGCCAAGCGGATCAAGGAGTATCTCGTCGAGCTCGATCGTTAGGTAGCGGCGCGGCCGGCCACGCTGGCGACAATCGCGGCGAGCTCTCCCGGGTCCACCGGCTTCGGCACATGCATGTTGTAACCCGCCGTCAGCGCCCGTCGCCGATCCTGAACCCGGCCGTAGGCCGTCAGCGCCACCGCCGGCGTGTGACCAACCTCCGCGTCGTCGAGGGCGCGCACCCGGTGGATGAGCCAGTACCCGTCCTCGCCGGGCATCTCGATGTCGGAGACGAGCACGTCGGGACGCCATGCGCGGACGGTGTCGAGTGCCTCCGCGGCCGAGCCGCTGACCCGCACGACGGCGCCGGCGGCGACGAGGATCGCCGTGGCGAGCTCGAGCGCCTCCGGATCGTCGTCGACGACGAGCACGCGAAGACCGGTGAGCAACACGCGCGAGCGCGGCGCGTCGACGCGCGCCGCGTGGATGCTCGCGCCGTGATCGCCGGCCGTATCCGACGCCAGCGGCAGCATCACGACGAACGTCGCTCCGCGTCCTTCGCCCGCGCTCTCCGCGCGCACGCGGCCGCCGTGGAGCTCGACCAGATGCTTGAC
Source organism: Candidatus Rokuibacteriota bacterium (assembly GCA_003220475.1). GTDB lineage: Bacteria > Methylomirabilota > Methylomirabilia > Rokubacteriales > CSP1-6 > AR12. The sequence continues at coordinate 15,989 of QHSO01000125.1, forward strand.
GAGCGCTAAGCCGAGCCCCAGACCGGTGTGCGCGCGGTGGCTCGAGGAATCGGCCTGGCGAAAGCGATCGAACACGAACGGCAGCACGTCGGGTGCGATGCCCTGGCCGGTGTCGGTGACGACGATCTCGACACGGGAGTCGACACGCTCGACGCGCACCTGCACCCGGCCGCCGGTCGGCGTGAACTTCACCGCGTTCAGCACGAGATTCCACACGACCTGCTGCAACCGATCCGGATCGCCACTGACGGGGCCCGCGCGCGGGCCGATCACGCTCTGGATCCGGATTTCCTTGGCCTCCGCCGCGGGCCGCGCCGCGTCGAGCGCCTGCTCGACGACGCCCTTGAGGTCGACCGGGCGGACGTCGAGACGCATCTTGCCCGTGATCATGCGCGACACGTCGAGCAGGTCGTCGATGAGCTGCACCTGCGCGTTGGACTGGCGGACGATGACGTCCAGCGCGCGGGCCACGCGCTCGCCGCTGATCTGGCCGCTCTGCAGCATCCGCGCCCAGCCATAGACGGCGTTGAGCGGGGTGCGGAGCTCGTGAGAGAGGACGGCGAGGAATTCGTCCTTCGCGCGATTGGCCTCCGCCGCCTCTCCCGCGCGCTCCTGCACCAGGGCCGCGGCGTCCGCGAAGGCGCGCCGCACGTCCTCGACCTCCTGCACGGTGCTCGCGCGGGTCGGCACCGCCACGTCCTGCTGCCCGAAGGCCTTGGCGGCGGAGGCCAGCGCCACGATCGGCTCCGTGATGCGACGGCCCACCAACAGGGCGAGCCCGAGGGCGACGATCGCGCACGCCAGGCCGCCGGCGCCGACGGTGAGCAGCGAGCGGCGCAGCGGCGTCTCCACGGCCGCCTCGGGGATGCCGAGGCCGACGCCCCAGCCGCTCTGCGGCGACCGCGCCCACACCGTGTAGACCGGGGAGCCTTCGAGCGTGCGCGTCACCTTCCACCCTTGGGACGGCGCGTCGATGAGCGCGGCGAACTCGGGCGAGATCAGACGGCCGAGGAACTGCTCGAGGTTCCGTGTCCGCGCAACGACGCTCTTGCGCCGGTCGAAGACCGTACTGACCCAGTCCGCGGGCATGCGTTGCCGTGCGAGCATGTCGACGATGGACTGCGGCTTGATGACGGCCGTGAGGACGTAGACCACGCGATCGCGGTGGATGACGGGTACGCGCACGGGAACGGCGTAGTCGCCGCCGAGCCGACCGCGCGCGATGCTGCCGACCGCCGGCCGCCGCGTGGCCACGACCTGCTCGACACTGGCCGGCTCGGCCGCGGTCGGCAGGACCGTGCCCCACGGCCGTCCGGTATGGATCAATTGCCGGCCGTCCGGTGCGAGCAGGATGACGTCCTGCCAATCCGCTTGCGTCGTCAGCACACGCCGGACCTCGCGATCGAACGCGCGGAGATCCTCCTCTTCGAGGCTGCGCACGGTCACCAGCGCTTCGAGCGTGGTGATCGTGCTGCGCAGCGCTTCGTCGACCGCGGTCATGAGCGCGCGCGCGAGCTCGACGGCGGCGCGTTCGGTGTTCGTGCGCTGATAGCGGTCGAGCATCACGATGGCAAGCGCCGAGAAGGCGATCATCGGCAACAGGACGGCCAGGACCAGGGCGATGAGGTGCGCGCGCAGTCGCATCGACAGCTATCTTGCCATCGAGCCGGGTCTGTCCGCGCTGTCGCGGGCTGGGCGGACCCCGCTGGGCGGCGCGCGCTCGACGCTCAGATGGTGGCGATCGCCTCGCGCGGCACCGGCGGCGCCGCCGGGAGGCGGACGACGAAGCTGCTGCCGTGACCGATGCCGGCGCTGAGCGCCTCCACGCGGCCGTCGTGCAGCTCGACGAGCCGGCGTACGACCGACAGTCCCAGCCCGAGGCCTTTGGCCGTCCCGCCCGGCGCGGGGCCTTGGACCAGCGGCTCGAACACTCGGCCGAGCAGCTCGGCCGGCATCCCGGCACCGCTGTCGTCGACGCGCAGCACGATCTCCTCGCCCTCCGGCACGGTGCTCACCACGATGCGGCCGCCGGCGGGCGTGTGCTTGAGCGCAGCCAGGTCGATCCGCTCCCTCGCCAGCTCGATCTTTCCCGTGTTGATGCGCTCGATGTCGAGCAGGTCGTCGACCAGGCGACGCGCCTGCTCGAGCTGGCGGCCCAGGACTGCGCGCGCGGTGACGGCGCGCGGGTCGTTCGACGGCAGGCGCTCGATGAGGGCGCTGGCGACGACGGCGGCCGCCAGCGGGGTGCGCAGCTCGTGGGAGAAGACCGCGACGAACTCGTCCTTCCTGCGGCAGGCGGCTTCCGCCGCGACGCGCGCCGCCCGCTCACGCGTGAGCGCGTCCTGCAGGTCCTGGTCGGGCTTGCGTCGGTCGTGCTCGGCGCGCGCGCTCGCCATTCCTGCGAACGGATTCGCACGAACGGCACCCTGGACGACCGCGAAGGGATGCGAGCGGAGGACGTCGAGCAGCACGGTGGGCGAAAACAGCCGGCGGTCGTACTGGCAGAGCTTGATCAGACGACGG
>QHSO01000303.1 GCA_003220475.1 Candidatus Rokuibacteriota bacterium
GTTGCGGAGGTGAAGAGACGTGCCGCCGGCTAACAAGCCACCGGAGCGGCCCGGCATCACCCCTCGCGACAACTGCGCAGACGCTTGCGCCGGCCGCTCAGCGCCGAGCCGTTAGACCGCATGACAGCGGCTTGAGGGGTCAGGATGTCATCGTCGATCTATGAGCGCGATGATCACCGCCGCCCGCGACTGTCGCGAATCTGTGTCGCCTCCGGGTTGGGGAAGTGAGGGCGTTCTATGACGTCACGCGCGAAACCGTCGCGGTTCTCGCAATCGTCACGAAAGCAGAAGCGGCGCAGTGGCTCGCCGAGCACGGCACGCCCAGTACGCCAAGCGGCAATCGCTGAGGTGAAGAACGATTTGTCGCGATTCTTGCGCCTAGCCGAGTCCGAGGAAATCCTTATCACACGACATGGGAAACCCGCTGGGGTGCTGATCGGCTTCGAAAGCGCGGACGACTGGCTCGACTATCGACTCGAGCACCATCCCCACTTCTTGCAGCGCATAGTAAAAGGGCCGCGAGAATCTCCGGAGTGGGCGCGGTGTCCGGCTCGAGGATCTGCCAAGCTGAGCCACCTACTGGCCGCGGAGGCCGACCACGTTGCGCGAGCAGGCGCTCCGGTCAAAGACTTCACATCTTGCGGCGGCCGTCCCCGCGTCTAGCGAAACACGATGCTGCTCGGGCTGCCCGTCTTCACGACCTGGCCCGTCGGCTTCAGTCGGCCCGTCGACTGATCCACGCTGAACGCGACGATCGTGTCGCTGTTCTGGTTGGCCGCGTAGAGGAACGCGCCCGACGGGTCGAGCGCGAAGAAGCGGGGCGAGCGCCCCTGGGTGGATTCCGATCCGACCGACGACAGCGTTCCTGTCGCGTCGTCGACGGCGAAGATCGCGATGCTGTCGTGCCCGCGGTTGCTGCCGTACACGAAGCGTCCGGACGGTGCGACGGCGATCTCCGCGGTCGTGCTGACGCCGGTGAATCCGGCTGGCAGCGTCGTGATCGTTTGCACCGGCATGAGCTCGCCGCGCTCGGTGTCGATCTTGAACGTCGTGATCGTCGAGTCCAATTCGTTGATCTGGTAGAGGTACGGCTTGAGCGGATGGAAGTCCGCGTGGCGGGGACCGGCGCCGGGCCGGCTGGCCACCGACCCGGCGGGCACGAGCTTGCCGCGCGCGGCGTCGAGCCGAAACACGAACGTCGCGTCGAAGCCTTTGTCGGGCACGACGAGAAAGCGCCCGCGCGGCTCGAAGACCACGTCGTGCGGATGCGAGCTCGTCTGCTCGGTGCGATGCGGTCCGGGCTTGCCGCGAAGCGTGAAGACGTCGGTCACCGCGCCCAGCGCGCCATCGGCTTTGATCGGCAGCACCGCCACCGTCCCGCTCGCGTAGTTCGCGATCACGGCGAACGTGTTGGAGGCGTCGATACCCAGGCGCACGCCGTTGCGACCTTTCGTCGGCTGTCGGTTCAGCAGCGCGAGACGCCCACTATCGGGATCGATCGAGTAGGCCATGGTTTCGGTGCCGTCGCCGTGCGCCGTATAGAGACATCGCCGCTGGCGATCGACGGTCAGCCACGACGGGTTGACCGCGCCCTTGAGCACTTGCTCGGGCGTCCACTCGCCGGACTTCGCGTCGATCCGATAGGTGCTGATCCCTTCGCCGTGACCGTTGCGCTCCTTGGACGTATAGCAGCCGACGTAGGCGAACATCGCTCTCCTCCGCGTGGCCACGCCGGGCCGGCCGCTCGCAGCGCAGCCTCCGGCGGCGATCGTTGCCGCGAGGCCGGTGGCGCCGGCCAGGAACTCTCTCCGCGTGCCCATGGTCACCTCCGGCTTTCGTTCGTCAGGCGCCGATGATACGCTCCCGCGGTCGCGGCGTGCGCGTGTCGTTCCCAGAGGCTGACGGGAGGAAACGTGATGGAGACTGCGGGACTCTCGCGACGAGAGGTGCTCGGGATCGCCGTCGGCGCCGGCGGCCTTGCCTTCGCCGGGCGATTCGAGGCGGCGTTTGCGCAAGGACTGAAGCCCACGCCCGGGGAAATCCTCGGCCCGTTTTATCCGGTGATCAAAACCGTCGAGCAGGGCGCCGATCTCACCGGCGTTCCCGGTAAGCCGGGCCGTGCGGCCGGCCAGATCATCCACGTGATGGGGCGCGTTCTCAACGTGCAGGGCGATCCTATCAAGGGCGCGCGCGTCGAGTTGTGGCAGGCCAACACCCACGGCCGCTACACGCACCCGAGCGACAAGAATCCCGCGCCGCTCGACCCGAACTTCGAGGGTTTTGCCGTCCAGAACTCCGACGCGGAAGGCCGCTACCGGTTCAAGACGATCAAGCCGGGCGCGTATCCGACCAACACGCCCAACTGGGTCCGGCCGCCGCACCTGCACTTCGAGGTGACCGGCAAGGTCAACCGGCTCATCACGCAGATGTACTTCCCCGGCGAGACGCTGAACGACAAGGATCTGCTCCTTCAGAACTTGCGCAACAATCGCGACGGCGCGATCGCGAAGGTCCGGCCGCCCACGGCCGACGTCGAGCCCGAGTCGCGCATCGTCGTCTGGGACATCGTCCTCGACAAGGGTTAACGACGCGGGCGCGGCTTCGACTGCAGGCGCCACCACGCCTTGATCTCGCTCGCGTGATCGCGCTCGTGGCTCCAGCCCGGCGCGGGCAGCCATTCCGTGACGGGATACGCGTGGGACGGATCACGCAGTGACGCCGCAGGTAGCCGCTGGAATCGCCGGATGAGATCCGCGCGCGCACGCTGCATTCGCCCGAGAATCGCGCGGAGACTCACCCGGCGTAGTCGCGCGACGGTGCGCGCGTTGAAGCGATCGGCGTCCGCCATGCTCTCGAACCAGTGGATGCGGTCGGCGCGGCCGCGCGCGATT
>QHSO01000304.1 GCA_003220475.1 Candidatus Rokuibacteriota bacterium
AAAAGCGTATTGGCCAGGCCCGAGCACAACGCCAGGATCCCGACGTGCCAGTACGCGATCACGCCCGTCGCCACCAGCGCGGCGACGGCGAGCGCCGTGCATGCCTGCGTGGCCTGCGTGACCATGAGCAGGCGGCGCTTCACCACGCGGTCGGCGATGGCGCCGCTGGGAATGGCGAGCAGCAGTATCGGGCCCCAGTGCAGCAGGTTGATGAGCCCCAGCAGGAGCGGCGAGTTCGTGAGCGACAGGATCAGCCAGGCCTGGGCCACCCAGTGCATCCACGTCGCGATCTGGGAGATCGTCTGGGCGCCGAAGAAGGCGCGGAAGTCCCGAGAGCGCAGCGCCCTCACAGCTCGCGCATGCTGTGGAAGCGCCAGCGATGGCCCTCGGGGTCGAGCGCCTCGTAGCTGCGATAGCCCGCGGAATGCTGGCGGGGCTCGCTTGCGATCCGAGCACCCGCGGCGAGCGCACGCTGATAGTGCGCATCGACGTCCTCGATATACACACTGATGTACTGGCTCGCGGCGCCGGCGCTCTTCGGGCTGCGCGCGCCGTGGGCGCCCTGTGTGCCGATCCCGATCACGCCGTCGCCGTATTCGACCATCGAATGGCCGATCACCCCCTCCGCGCTCACGCGCCGCGAGGTCGGGATCTCGCGGAACCCGAATGCGCGCTCCAGGAACGCGAGCGCGGCGCGGATGTCCTCATACGGAAGCTGGGGAACGATCGTCGGCCGTCGCGAGGGCTCGACCTCTCGCCGGATCGCCGCCATGAGCATTTCCTTTCCCCGGTCGAGCGCCGCCGGGTCGACCGCGGCGTCGCGCCGCAGCTTCTTCACCAGGTCCGCCGGCTTCATCACGACTTCACCCTACTTTTCCCCTTCGGCTCGAGCAGTTCGCGCAGGTGCGCGCGGGCGCGGTTGAGCCGCGAGCGCACCGTGCCGATCGGCAGCTCGAGCGCCTCGGCCACGCTCTGGTACGAGAGCTCCTCCCACGCGAAGAGCAGGAGCGCCTCGCGATCGCCGTCCGGCAGCGCCTCGATCGCGTCGGCCACGCGCGGGAACAGCAGGCGCGCGTCGAGCGCCGCGGCGCTCGCGCGCGCCTCCGCCGCCTCGAGACCCGTCGCCATCCGCGCGCTCGCGCGCAGCCACCGGGCCTCGCCGCGCCGGTGCTTCAGCAACAGATTCGAGCCGATCCCGTACAGCCACGGGAGCGCGCTCGCGCGCGATGCGTCGAACGTCCTGCGCCGCTCGAACGCGATCCGGAACAGCTCGCCGACCAGTCCCTCCGCGACTTTGGCGCCCGCTCGCCGGCCCAGGAAGCGCAGCAGGCTGGCCGCGTGGCGGTCGTAGATCAGCCCGAAGGCCTCGGGCTCGCCCAGCGAGCGGCTGATCACCTCCGCGTCCGAGGGAGAGCTCATCTTCTTCCCTTTCCCGATCGCGGGATTCGGTTCGCAGGGCCGTCGCTGCCGCCGCCGGTCAGCCGCTTCGATCACCGTCGAAGTGTTCGTTGACCGATTCGGGTGTTAGATAGCGGCGATGATTACAGGCCCTATCATCGCCGAGATCGCGGCGCTGGTCGGAGACCCGGCGAGAGCAACAATGGTTTCGGCGCTTCTCGATGGCCGTGGCCTGACGGCGACCGAGCTTGCCTTTGCGGCGCGAATCACGCCTCAGACCGCCAGCACCCATCTCGCGAAGCTGACGGAGGCGGGCTTGCTCTCAGTAGTCCGCGATGGGCGGCATCGCTATTTCCAGCTTGCCTCGCCGACGGTGGTAGACATGATCGACGGGATCGTCGCCGTCGCTCTTCAGAAGAGACCGCGCTACCGGCCCCTATCCCGTGAAGCACGCGCGCTGAGTGCGGCCAGAATTTGCTACGACCACCTGGCGGGCCGCCTCAGCGTTGATCTGACCGATGCCTTCGTCGCCCGCAAATACGTCGTGCTCGACGACGCCGCCGCCGAAATCACGGCAGCCGGCACCCGTTTTTTCACCGAGTTCGGGATCGAGCTTCCCGCCCCGCGTTCGACCCTCCGCCACTTGTGCCGACTCTGCCTCGATTGGACCGAGCGACGCCCACACATCGCGGGTACGGTCGGGGCCGCGATCACCAAGCGCTACTTCGACCTCGGCTGGATGGAAAGGATGAAGCGCAGCCACGCCGTCATCGTCACCCCGTTGGGGCGGCGGGGATTCGAGGAGACATTCGGCATCGCGTAAGATCGCGGCTGGTCGTACCCGACGTGAAGGAGGTGGCCATGCTGGAGGGGAAAACGCGCATTCCGCCGCTCGACATCGAGACGCTTCCGGACGACCTGCGCGAAACGCTGGAGGAACAGCGCAAGCTCCGCGGCGCGCCGCTCTATCCCTACCTCTTCTACGCGCGCAATCCGGCGTACTTCCGCGCGGCGAAGGCGATGTGGGCCGCCCTCCAACAAGAGACGAAGCGCGTGCCCGTGACACTCCGGGCGCTGCTCAATCGGCGCGTGGCCTCATGGAATGGCTGCGAGTTCTGACAGGACGTCAATGCTGCCGTGGGCAGCAGGAACGGCCTCTCGACGGAGAAGATCGAAGCGCTCGACGACTACGCGAGGAGCTCGCTCTTCACCGACGCCGAGAAGGTTGCGCTCGAATACGCCGACGCGATGACGGACACGCGCCGCGACGTCGACGACGCGCTGTTTGCGCGCGTCCAGCGACACTACGACGACGACACCATCGCGGAGCTCACGATGATCATCGCGTGGGAGAACGCGTCCTCGCGTTTCAACCGGGCGTTCCGCATCCCATCGCAAGGGTTCTGGAAGCCGTGACCGATCACCAGATTCAGCTCGGTAGGCCGCGTCGGTCACGCGAGTGCGTCAGCTCCTGCACCGGCCGGACCTCGATCACCGCGACGCGCGCCGGTGGGAATC
>QHSO01000126.1 GCA_003220475.1 Candidatus Rokuibacteriota bacterium
CGAGACGCGCGATCCGGTGTTCATGCTCGACGAGATCGACAAGATCGGCGCCGACTGGCGCGGCGATCCCTCGTCGGCTCTGCTCGAGGTGCTCGACCCGGCGCAGAACGATACGTTCGTCGACACCTACCTCGGCGTGCCGTTCGATCTCTCGCAGGTGCTGTTCATCGCGACGGGCAACACGCTCGACACCATTCCCGGCCCCCTGCGCGATCGGATGGAGATCCTGACGCTGTCCGGCTACACGGACGACGAGAAGGTCGGCATCGCCACGCAGTATCTCGTGCCCAAGCAGCTCGCGGCGCACGGGCTGCGCGCCGGCGAGCTGGTCGTCGAGCCGGACGCCATCCGTGTGATCGTGCGCCGCTACACGCGCGAGGCGGGCGTGCGTAATCTCGAGCGCGAGCTGGCCGCCGTCGCGCGAAAAGTCGCGCGGCGTCTCGCCGAGGGGCAGGCGGGCCCGTTCCGCGTCGGCGTCGAGAACCTCGACGAGTATCTCGGCCGCCCGCGCTTCTTCGACGACGTGGTGGAGCGCACGTCACGTCCCGGTGTCGCCACGGGCCTGGCCTGGACGCCCGTCGGGGGCGACGTGCTCTTCGTCGAGGTCACCATGATGCCGGCCAGCGAGGAGCGCTTGATCCTCACGGGCATGCTCGGCGACGTCATGCGCGAGAGCGCGCAGACCGCCGTGTCGTACGTGTGGTCCAACGCGGAGGCCTTCGGCATCGACCCGAAGCTCTTCGAGGGACGGACGGTGCACATCCATGTGCCCGCCGGCGCCATCCCGAAGGACGGGCCCTCCGCCGGCGTGACGATGGTCACCGCGCTCGCGTCCTACGCCACGCGGCGGCCGGTTCGCAACGACGTCGCCATGACCGGCGAGATCACCCTGCGCGGCAAGGTGCTGCCCGTCGGCGGCATCAAGGAGAAGGTGCTCGCCGCCCATCGCGCGGGCGTTCGAACGGTGATCTTGCCGCGCCACAACGAGCGCGACGTGGAAGACGTGCCCGCGGAAGTGCGCGGCGCGCTGCGGTTCGTGTTCGTCGACGACGCCGGCGAGGTCGTGCGGCAGGCGCTGAGCGAGGCGCCGACCGGGCGCCGGGCATAGGTCGTGTACGGCAGCTTGACCTGATCCACGCCGGCAAGCTGCACCGCACGTTCCGGGTTGGCGAGGATGGCGGCCACGATCGCTTTGACGATCGGACTGCTCGCCGAATATTCCATGTCAGGAACGTGCAGAACGTCGCCCGGAATCACCCAGGGATAGTAGTAGTCGAAGAGCACCCGAACGTTGCCGATGTAGTCCGTCTCGGTGCGCCCACCCCCGAGCGGCCCGCACAACGGCGGCGCGCCCTGGTAGGCGCCGGGGAAGTTCTCGGCGAGGTAGACCGTGATGAGGGCCCCGAGCGACCGGCCCGTGACGTAGACCTGGGTCGGCGCGCCGAACGATTGACTGAACAGATCGCGCAGCTCGTGCGTGCGCGCGGCCCCACCCACCCGTTCTCTGACTAGCTGGAGTACGCGACGGCGTAGCCCTGGCTGATGAGCGTCTCTCGCAGCTGCACCACCCAGGGCGCCACATCCGCCGGCGCGACGTCGGGCAGCGCGATCGGCGCCGCGGGATCGATGAATCCGTGGGCGTAAAGGATCAAGCGTCCGTTCCACTTCGCCGGCAAAAACGAATCGCTGGCATGCACGGGTGCCGCGACGAGCAGGGTCAGGCGTCCTTCGTCGCACCCCGGCCGAGGCGCTAGACTCCTCACGAGGAGCGCCGCCATGACACTGGACTACGACGTCATCGTCATCGGGGCCGGCATGTCGGGCATGTACCAGCTGCACCGGCTGCGGGGGCTGGGTCTGCGCGTGCGCGTGTTCGAGGCCGGCGACGGCGTCGGCGGCACGTGGTACTGGAACCGCTACCCCGGGGCCCGGTTCGACTCCGAGTCGTGGACCTACGGCTATTCCTTCTCCGACGACATCCTGCGCGAGTGGGAATGGAGCGAGCACTTCGCGGCCCAGCCGGAGACGCTGCGCTACTGCAACTTCGTTGCGGACAAGCTCCACCTGCGCCGCGACATCGAGTTCGGCTGTCGCATCACGGCGGCGGTCTACGACGAGGCGGCGGGCGAGTGGGAGATCGAGACTGCCGACGGCCGGCGAGCGCGGGCCCGGTTCCTGATCACCGCCATCGGGCCGCTGTCGGCGCCGACGATGCCGACGATCCCGGGCGTCGAGCGCTTTCGCGGCGAGGCCTACCACACCGGCGCGTGGCCACACGAGCCGGTGAGCTTCATGGGCAAGCGCGTCGCCGTGATCGGCACCGGGGCGACCGCGGTGCAGGCGATCACCGAGATCGCCAAGACCGTCGGCCACCTGACGGTGTTCCAGCGCACGCCCAACTGGTGCGCGCCGCTGCACAACAGCGCAATCGACGCGGCCACGCAGGCGCGCATCAAGGCCACGTACCCGGAGATCTTCGAGCGCTGCCGGCAGTCGTTCGGCTGCTTCATCCACGATGCCGATCCGCGCAAAGCCCTCGAGGTGAGCGCCGAGGACCGCGAGGCGTTCTTCGAGAAGCTCTACCGCGAGCCGGGCTTCGGCATCTGGATGGGAAACTTCCGCGACGTCCTCGTCAACGAGGAGGCCAACGCCACGATCACCGAGTTCATGCGCCGGAAGATCCGCGAGCGCGTGAAGGACCCGGCCGTGGCGGCGAAGCTGATCCCGACCAACCACGGCTTCGGCACGCGCCGCGTGCCCCTCGAGAGCGGCTACTACGAGGTGTACAACCAGCCGAATGTGCGTCTCGTCGACCTGCGCGAGACGCCGATCGAGCGGATCACGCCGACGGGCGTGAAGACGAGCGACGGGGACTACGACGTGGACATGATCATCTACGCTACCGGCTTCGATGCCATCACCGGGGCATTCGATCGGATCGACATCCGCGGCCGTGGCGGTCGGCGGCTCCGCGAGAAGTGGGCGGACGGCCCGCGCACGTACCTGGGGCTCCAGATCGAGGGCTTTCCAAATCTCATGACGCTCGTCGGGCCGCACAACGCGGCGACGTTCTGCAATATCCCGCGCTGCATCGAGCAGAACGTGGACTGGGTGACGGCGCTCATCGCCCACATGCGCGACCGCGGTTACACGCGCGTGGAGCCGACGGCGGAGGCCGAGCGCGAGTGGCTCGCCCACGTGCACGAGACCGGCCGGCGCATGCTGTTCACGCAGGTCGACTCATGGATGATGGGCATCAACTCCAACGTCGCGGGCAAGGACAAGCGCACGTTCATCGTCTACGCGGGCGGCGCGCCGCGGTACCGCGAGAAGTGTGAGGCCGTCGTCGCCGAGGGCTACGTCGGCTTCGCGTTCCGGTAACTCATGTACACTCCCGCCTCGATGACGAACGTCCTCGACGGCGTTCGAGTGCTCGACTTCGGACGGTACATCGCCGGTCCCTACTGCGCGGCGCTGCTGGCCGATCTCGGCGCCGACGTGATCCGCGTCGAGCGGATCGGCGGCGGCGAGGACCGCTGGGTGGCGCCGATCAACGACGACCGGATCGGCGCGATGTACGTGGTCATGAACCGCAACAAGCGCGGCATGACGCTGGATCCGTCCTCACCCGAGGGACGCGAGATCGTCAAGAAGCTGGTCGCCACGGCCGACGTCGTCGTCGCGAACCTCCCGCCTGAAGTCCTGCGCTCGCTCGCGCTCGATCTCGAGAGCTTGCGTCGCGTCAAGCCGGACATCATCCTGACCACGGTCACCGCATTCGGCGCCGGCGGACCGTGGAGTCACAAGCACGGCTTTGACGGCATCGGCCAGGTCATGAGCGGCGCCGCGTATATGACCGGCACGCTCGAACAACCGTACCGCGCGGCGGTGGCGTGGGTGGACTTCGGCACGGCATCGCTCGCCGCGTTCGGCACGCTCGCGGCGCTGATGGAGCGCGGCAAGAGTGGCCGCGGGCAAAAGGTGGAAGGCGCGCTGCTGCGCACGGCGATCGCGTTCAACAATCCCGCGCTCGTCGAGCAGCAGGCGATTGGGGTCGATCGCGTCCCCACCGAGAACCGCGGGCAGACGTCGGCCCCGTCGGATCTGTTTCGCACGAAGGACGGCTGGATCATCGCGTACGCCATCGGCAATCCGATGTTCGCGCGCTGGGTGAAGGTGCTGGGCGAGGACGGCTGGCTCAGGGATCCGCGCTTCAAGGACGACGAGGCGCGCGGCAACCATGCCGAGGTGATCAGCAAGCGCGTGAGCGAGTGGACGAGAAAGCGCACGACCGAGCAGGCGCTGCAGGAGCTGGAGGCGGCGAAGATTCCCGCCGGGCCACTCTACACGCCACAGCAGGCGCTCGACGACGCGCACATCCGCCAGGCCGGCCTGCTCGTGGAGACGGAGTATCCGGGCGTCGCGCGTCGCGTCCCGCTCGCGCCAACGCCCGTCGATCTCTCGGACACGCCCGGCCGTTTTCGGGTTCGCGCGCCGAGGCTCGGCGAGCACACGGACGCGGTCCTCGGTGAGCTCGGATACTCGCCGGCGGAGATCGACGCGCTCAGAAACAAGGGCGTCGTCTGATGCCACGTCGCAAGATCGTGATCGCCTCGATGATGCACGAGACGAACACGTTCTCGCCGATCCCCACGGCGCCCCCGTCATTTCGGCCGCTGAGCGGCGAGGCCGCCATCGCCGAGTTCGAGCACACCAACACGCAGCTCGGCGGCTTCCTGGACGTCGCGCAGCGGATGGGCGCGGAGATCGTCGTCCCGCTCGCCGCCAACGCGCATCCGTCCGGCTACGTCGAGCGCCGCGCGTACGAGGACATGTGCGACGCCATCGTCGGCGGCATCCGCGGCGGCTGCGACGCCGCGTTCCTCGCCCTGCACGGCGCGATGGTGGCCGAGCACGTGGACGACGGTGAAGGCGAGCTGCTGCGACGCATCCGCGCCGTCGCGCCGCGCTTGCCGATCGCCGTCGGCCTCGACTTCCACACGCAGCTGACGTCGACGATGGTGGAGAACGCCACCGTCATCACCGGCTACCGGACCTATCCGCACATCGACATGGCGGAGACGGCGCAGCGCGCGGCGAGGACGCTCGTGCGCGCGCTCGACGGCGACGTGCGGCCGGCGATGGTGTGGGGCATCCGGCCGATGCTCACGAGCACGCTCGAGCACACGCCGTCGCGTCAGCCCATGAAGGACGTGATGGACATCGCGATCGACGCCGAGACGCAGGGCATCGTGCTCAACGCCTCGGTGCTTGGCGGCTTTCCGCAGTCCGACATCCCGCATCTCTCGTGCTCCGCGATCGTCGTGTGCGATGGCGAGACGTCGCGCGGCCAGGCCTTGCTCGACCGCATGCTGGATCTCGCGTGGCAGCGTCGCGCGGACTTCCTCTACAAGGGCGCGCCGCTCGCCTCGCAGATCGCGCACGCGCGGACGCTCGCCGAGGGCCCGGTCATCCTCGTCGACCACGGCGACAACACCGCGTCCGGCGGCACGCAGGACGTCATGAGCGTGGTGGCCGAGGTGATGCGCCAGGGACTTCAGGACGTGCTCGTCGGGCCGATCTGTGATCCGACCGCCGTCGCGCGCATCGTATCGGCCGGGACGGTCGCGAGCGTCACCATGGATCTCGGCGGACGCATCGACATGCCGCAGCTCAATCTCAAGGGGACGCCGCTCACCATCAGCGCGAAGGTGACGCGGATCACCGACGGCGAGTTCACGGTCACGGGCCCGATGGCGACCGGCCTGCGCGTGCGCATGGGCCGCACCGCCGTCCTCGACACCGGCGCGATGCAGATCGTGGTGTCAGAGCGCCGCGCCGAGCCGTCCGATCTGGGCGTGTTCACCCATGCCGGCATCGATCCGCGCCGCAAGCACTACGTGCTGATCAAGTCGCGCCAGCACTTCCGCGCCGGCTTCGAGCCGATCGCACGCCACATCGTGCTGTGCGACGGCGACGGCGTCACGAGCTCCGATCTCTCGCTCTTCCACTACCGCAAGCGCCGCCGCCCGCTCTATCCGTTCGAGCCGCTGTCGTGAAGGCCGAAACCTCCCATCGCCGCGTAGGCTCCGCCGGCGAAACGGGATTCGGGCTTCGCAAATCTACGGGGCGGCGGTGCTCCAGGTCGGCTCATTCGCTCTCGCGGGAGTCCGTGGGCGGCTCATCAGCGTCGCCACGACGAGCCGCGCGCGGCGCATCGCGGTGATATTCGTCCCCACCGCGACGGCGGCCAGGGCCACGACCACCGCATAGTAAGAGGGGTGGCTGGACGGCTGCTCGAGCAGGGTGGCGATGGCCGGAGCCATCGTCGTCGCGACGCCGAGCCACAGCGCGCGCTCGTGCCGCTGCATGAAGCCGATGTCCGCGTCGATACCGAACGATGCCCCTTTCGCTCGTATATAGCTGACGGCCACGGTGCCGACGAGAGCGGCGCTGCCGAGAAGCCAGAACAGCACGTCGAGCCGAAAATAATAGAGGAACCCCAGCATGACGATCACGTCGTTGTATCGATCGATCGTCGCGTCAACGACCTCGCCGGCGTCCGATGCGGTTCCGAGCTTGCGGGCGAGCGCGCCGTCACACGCGTCGAGGCCGAACGCGACCAACAACATCGGGCCGGCGAAGCCGAAGTGACCGCTGGCCACGAGCGTGGCGGCGCACAGAGACGCCGGCAGCGATAGCAGCGAGAGCACGTTGGGCGTGAGCTGAAGGCACTGCAAGAAGGGAATGAGGCCGTCGAGAATCCAGAGGCCGAAGTCGAACACGATCGGGGGCGACAGCTGGCCCTGCGATCGCGAGTCTGTCGTCCGGGACGCTCCTCGGCGACCGAGAAACAGCAGGAAAAGTCCGACGACGCACACGATGCCGATCAACGTCAACGCGCGTTCCATGATCTCTCCGATCGGCCGATGAATGACCTCCGTTGATCTCAGCGGACCCCATCATAAACCCCGCCCTCACGGCGAAATCGCGCACGGCTCAGCCGTCGCGCGTGATGCTCGATCATGGGTGCTCGCCGTCCCGGCCGCGGGGCGGCCCGGCGTGTTATTCCAGAGCGAGCGAGGTCAGCGTCGCCCGGCAGGCCCGACCGCCCTTGTCGGGCTTGATCGTCAACCGGACGTGCGTCACGCCATCGGCGACGACCGACCACCGTTCGTGCTCGTACGACGTCCCAGGCGGGCTGAAGTTGTACTCCTGGCGGAGGACATGCCGATAGGTCGCCCCACCGTCGGTAGAGATGGAGACCTCCATCTCCTGCGTCCGGGCGGTGTCCGGCTCGTCGATCTCGACGAGCAGCGCCCGGATCGTTTGCGGAGCGTCAAATGCCACGACCACCGTTTGTGGTCCCGACGCTCCGGATATCCAGCGACTCGCTCCGGGTCCGCGTTGGCCGTCGAAGGCGTGATCGATCGGATGGTCTGGATCCTCCGACGTCACGAGGACGGTCGCGCGCGCGGCGATGTCGATTTCGGCACCGCGGTCGTTTGAGACGCGATCGGTCCGGAGGATCTCTTTTCGCAACATGTGCTCTCCTGGACGACGATGGTGCAGACGGCATACCACCGAGGGTGCGCTCCCTTGTGCCCCGGGAGTCGGGCGTGTAGACTCCTCGTGTCTGGCTCAGCCGCGCTCATTTCGAGCTCTCCTCAGCAGGCGCCGTCTCCGGTAGCTTCCGACTTCGAGACGCGCACACCGAAACGGAAGAACCGGAGCAGATTCATGGCGCAAAAACTATTTGTTGCAGGTCTCAGTTTCAACACGACCAACGAGGGACTGGGGGCGTACTTCGGCCAGTCGGGGACGGTCGTATCGGCGGCCGTCGTGACGGACCAGTACAGCGGCCGTTCTCGCGGCTTCGGCTTCGTCGAGATGGAGACGCCGGAAGAGGCCACGCAGGCCGTCGCAAAGCTGAATGGAAGCGAGCTCGACGGGCGCACGCTGAAGGTCGAAATCGCGCGGCCGAAGCTCGACTCGCGCCGTGACGGCGCACGGGGCGGCTACGGCAACAGCGGCAATCGCGGAAGCTGGCGGTAGTCCTGCGACGATCGATCGCTAGGCACGCGTGCGCGGCCTCTGCCGCGCGCGCGTGCTTCGCCGCGTTCCGGAGCGCTGTGTGAGCCCGCGCCGGCACTATGGCTTCGAGCGAAGGCGCCGCGAGACTCAGCGCCAGACGCGTCAGGAAGCGAAGCGCGAGCGGCGGGCTGGGCGTGAGGCGCAGGGCACTGCCGGCCCGGAGATGGGGCAGCCGCAAGATGGCGCAGGCGCACCCGCCGGTCGGTGGGAATGGTTCTCGCCGAGCCGCGGCCGCGTGACACTGACGAACGTCCGTGAACGACCTCCTGCCGACACGCCGGATGACTGGCAACTGCTGACCGACGTCGCGCCGGAGGATCCGCCGCCGTAACGTCGGCCACCCGGTCGGTACCTCGGTAGGATGTGGCTGGCGCCGTTGATGCAATGAGCTCCGCCGAGGTCACGACAAATGCAGATTCGGCGGGTGGCGTTCCTGGTGATGGTCGGTCTCGCCCCGGTCACGGCTGCGCTGGCTGGCGATCAGGTGCCGACACGCGAGCCCGAAGCCGTCCGTATCGTCTCCACGATCGCGCCGCAGCCCGCCCCACCGTCCGCACCGCAGAAGTCGCCGACCCCGCCAGAGGACAACGGCCAACAGAAGGCGCTGGCGGTGCTGATCTTGATGTTGAAGGAAGGACGCGGCGCTCGTTAGCTCCGAGCCCTCATCCTTTGCGTCGTCGGCACGACGCGCACAGGCGCTCGTGCCTGCCCGTGCTGACGAATGCCGCATCGCACGCCAGACATCCCATGGTTCGCAAGCCCGTAGGCCACGCGTTCGGCATCGGGCTGTTGATCTCGTCGTTGCGCCCGCCGACCTGCGCCAACACACGCGGGCACGATCGCCTCTGGCGCCCATCGTCTCGCGGAACGATCGGACCGTCGGCCATCATGCCGCACCATGGACGCAGGGCATCGTTGTCAGCGACGTCCGAACCGCGGCGGCCACGTCCGTGGCGTCGCATCCGAGCGATCGACCACATTCATCGTGACCAGCCGCTCGGTGCCCGCGGCCACCGCCGCGGCGATGCTGGGAAAACCGGCCTGGGATTCCTCCACGGTCTCGCCGGCGTAGTCGGTGATGCGCCAGCGCCACTCGGGGTATCGCGGTGTCGAGATCGCCGTCACCTGCATTGCGCCTCCTTGGCGAGAACCTACGTTCGCCGATGTCCCGCCGAGATCCAATTGGACCTTGGTCCACTCGAGAACTTGCTCGTCTGACGGCGAGCCGAAGACGAAGGTCCAACACCGCTCCCCGACGACATCGTCGAGATTGGGTTATCAGTCGAGCCGGCGCGTGCGG
>QHSO01000127.1 GCA_003220475.1 Candidatus Rokuibacteriota bacterium
CATCCACACCCACTCCGACTTCACGCTGCCGCTCAACCCACGCGCGGAGTCGAAGATCCGCCAGGGCGTCACGACCGAGGTCGTCGGCAATTGCGGATTCTCCGTCGCGCCGACGCTTCCCGGCCGTGCCGCCACGCTGCGCGAGTACCTCGCGTCCAGCGCGCCGTGGCTGACGTTTCGCGAGACGACGTTCGGCGATTACGTCGAGAACTTCCCGGCGACGGCGGTGAACGTAATTTTACAAGTGGGTCACAACACGCTGCGGCTGATGACGGCGGAGATGGAGAACCGCCCTGTCACCGCCGCAGAGCTCGCGACCATGGAGCGCTTGCTCCAGGAGGCGCTGGCTGCCGGTGCGTGGGGCATGTCCTCCGGGTTGTTCACGGCCCCGGGCTCGTACGCCGACGCCGCCGAGATCCACGCGCTCGCGCGCGTGCTGGGCCGCCATGGGGCGACCTACGCGTCGCACGTCCGTGATGAGGCCAACAGCGTCCACGAGGCGGTGCGCGAGGCGATCGCCGTCGCCGAGACGACGGGCGTGCACGTGCAGATCGCGCATCTCAAGCTGTCGGGCATGGACAACTGGGGTGGCGCCGAGCGCCTGCTGGCCGAAATCGACGCCGCGCGCCGGCGCGGGCTGGCCGTGGACTGCGACGCCTATCCGTACGACACCGCGAGCAATCCGCTGCGCAACCTGTTCCCGCGGTGGGTGATGGACGGCGGGATCGGCTCGATGCTGGAGCGGTTGCGGCGCCCCGAGGTGCGCACGCGGCTGCGCGGCGAGATCGCGCGCGAGGGGCTCAACAACTTCGGCCGCATCCCGTCGTGGGACGCGGTGCGCGTCGCGGTGGCGCCGCGGCTGCCGGAGGAGGCCGGACACACGTTCGGCGACATCGCGCACCGGCGCCGCGTCGAGCCGTTCGACGCGGTCTGCGACTTCGTCATCGAGGACCGCGGCGAGACGCGGATTCTCGTCACGTCCATGAGCGACAAGGACGTGCACGCGATCAGCGGCGATCCACAAGACGACCGGCGCTGCGGCGCGCGCACTGCGGCTGACCGACCGCGGCGTGCTGCGCGAGGGCGCCTGGGCCGACATCGCGATCTTCGATGCCGAGCGAATCGCCGACCGCGCGACCTACGATTCGCCGCACCAGTATGCGGTCGGTGTGTCGACGGTGATCGTGAACGGCGACGTCGTCGTCGACGGCGGCGATCACACCGGCGCGCTGCCCGGGCGCGTGCTGCGCCGCGCGTAGGGCCGAGAGTCCACTGCTGCGGTGGCGCCTTGTGCTCTGCGCCATCATCTCGGCGGCCGCCGTGTCGTGTGCGACGGCGCGAGAGGACGGACGCCCGCGCTCGCTCGAGCTCACGCCCTGTGTCGTGCCGAAATCCGACCAGCCGGTTTTGTGCGGCCGCCATGCCGTCTTCGAGGACCGCGCCGCCGCCGCTGGGCGTCGCATCGTGCTCAACGTCGTCGTCGTGCCGGCGCTGACGGCGACGCCGCGCGCCGAGCCCGTGTTCGTGTTCGCCGGCGGTCCGGGCATCGGCGCGGCCAGCAGTGTGAGGGGCGACAGCGAGTGGTTCACCGCGCAGGTCCGCCGCGAGCGCGACATCGTCTTTGTCGATCAGCGCGGCACCGGCGCCTCGAACCGACACGCGTGCGCCTTCGGTGACGCCGCCGCGCTGCAGACCGGGTTCAACGACCTCTTTCCGATCGAACGCATCCGTGCCTGCCGCGAAGCGCTGGCGAGCGTCGTCGACGTCCGGCTGTACACCACGCCGATCGCCATGGATGACCTCGACGAGGTGCGCGCCGCGCTCGGTTACTCGAAGATCAATCTGTATGGCGCGTCCTACGGAAGTCAGGCCGCGCTGCAGTACTTGCGGCAGTATCCGACTCGTGTTCGGTCGGTGGCGGTCGCCGGTGTCGCGACGCCGGCTGCGAAGCAGCCACTGCACTTCGCCAGCGCCGCACAGGAGGCACTCGATCGGCTGATCCACGCCTGCGCCGCGGATGCCCCATGCCGCCAGGCGTTTCCGGACTTCAAGTGCGAGCTCGACGCGCTCCTCACCTCACTCGACCACACGCCTGCGACGTTCGAGCTGTCCAATCCGACGACCGGGCTGACGCAGTCGATCCGCATGTCGCGCGGCGTCTTCGTCGAACGCCTGCGCCTGATGCTCTACGAGCCCAACAGCGCCAGCCGCGTGCCGCTGCTCATTCACCGCGCCGCGCACGGTGACTGGGCGTCCTTCGCTCGGTTCACGCCGACCGGCGTCGCGGCGGGCGTGTCGGCGATGTACCTGACCGTGACGTGCGCGGAGACTGCGGCGCACATCACCGAAGAGGACATCCTGCGCGAGACGCGCAACACGTTCATGGGTGAGTACCGGACGCGCACGCATCTCCGCGCGTGCGCCGAGTGGCCCAAGGCCCAGGTGCCGCCGAGTCATTTCGAGCCGGTGAGGGCCGATGTTCCGGTCCTACTGCTATCCGGAGAGCTCGACGGCGCGACGCCGTCCCAGATTGCAGCCGAGGCGGCGCGCTCGCTAGCGAAGAGCCGTCACGTCATCGTGCCGAACACAGGGCACGCCTACTGGCATCCCTGCCTGACAGGGATCGTCGCCGAGTTCTTTGCGAAGGGCTCGGCGCGCGACCTCGACGTGGCGTGCGTTCAGACGCTGCGGCGTCCTCCGTTCGTGATCGAGCTCCCGTAGCGGAGACACGCGCTCAGCGCTTCTTGAGCCGCACCTCTTCGAGCGGCGCCGACCACGGATAGGGATCGATCAGCATCAGCGCCGGCTCCTCGACGCGGGGGCCGATGCCGCTGGGCCAGATGTACTGGAAGATCGGCGCGATGCGCACGCGGTCGTAGACGATCTGCTGGATCTGGTGCAGAAGCGCCTCGCGCTTTCGGCGATCCGTCTCGCGCGCCTGCTGCTTGTAGAGCGCGTCGACGTCGGGCCAGCCGCCGTAGGCGAACGACCCCTCGCTCGGAATCACCTCCGACATCCGCGAGGCAGCATTGCCGTAGAGCGCGCTCGAGCAGACGCACAGGCCCTTCAGCTTCTTGGCCTGGAGCGCCGAGAGGTACGCGGCGCGCTCCATCGGGCGCATCGTCGTCCGGATGCCGACGGCGCCGAGATAGCCGACGATGGCCTCGCCCAGCCCGAAGTACGGCGGCAGCTGGTGGAACTCCCCGGCGTCGAAGCCGTTGGGATAGCCCGCCTCCGCGAGGAGCTTCTTGGCCCGCGCGGGATCGTACGGCTGCGGGTCGAGCGGCAGCGCAAACTCGAACGTGCGCGGCACGAAATTGCCCGCGGGCTTCGATGCGCCCAGCGTCTCCGCTTCGCTCAGCGAGCGGCGGTCCAGCGCGAGGCTGGCCGCCAGACGCACGCGCTGGTCCGCCCACGGCGACTTCGGATCCCACATGTCGAGGAAATCGAGGAAGAAGACCGCGATGCCACCGGAGAACGCCAGACGCAGATTGGGATCGCGCTTGGCCTCGATGGCCTGCGGCGCCTCGAGCAGGTACGCGAGGTCGACCTCACCGCGCTTGAGCATGGCCACGCGCGTCGTCGACTCCGGGACCATCTTGAAGACGACGCGCTTGACGCTCGGCATCTTGCGCCAGTAGCCCTCGAACGCCTCCATCACGAGCTCGACGCCCGGCGTGTGGCTCACGAAGCGATAGGGCCCGAGCCCCACCGGCGCTTTCTTGAAGCCGTCGGGACCGACCTGCTCGAAATATTTCTTCGGCACGATCCAGCCCGCGCCGCTGACGAGGCCGCCGTAGTAGCTCATGAAATCGGGCCACGGCTCGTGCAGCGTGAAGCGCACGCGCGTCGGCGAGACGACGGTGATTTCTTTCACCTTGTCGTGCAGCAGCTTGCCCTTGGCGCGCGCGAAGGAGAACTTCACGTCGTCGGCCGTGAACGGATCGCCGTTGTGGAACTTGAGGTTCTCGCGCAGCTTGAACTCGTAGCTGCGCCCGTCGGGGCTGAGCGTCCACGACTCGGCCAGGCTCGGCGTGGCCAGGTTTCCGGGCATCGGCTTCACGAGCGCGTCGTGCAGCGCGTAGAGGACCCAGAATGGCGTGAGCTGACCCACGACCTCGCCCGGGTCGAACCAGTTCGGCGAGATCGTGATGTAGAGCGCCCAGCGCATCTCGCCGTCCGGCTTCGCCTGGGCCGCGCCGGCGCCGGCGAAGCCCAGGCAGAGCAGCAGCGACGCGAGGAGCAGGACGCCGAGCGGGCGACGCCTCATCCGAGGTGTTTGCGGACGAACTCGATGATCTGCTCGATCGTGCGGCGGCCGGCCTCCGTCATCGGCTTCTTGGTGATGTAGCCCTCGGCCTCGCCCTCGAACAACGTGAGGTCGACCTGGCCGCCCGCCTTGCGGTAGTGGGTGACGAACCGATCGAGGTCTGCGCGCGGATGCGCCTTGTCGTCCGCGCCCTGCAGATAGATCGCCGGCGGCAGCTCGACGCGCTCGCCGCGCTCCAGCGCGATGACGGGACTGCCCTCGGCCATCGCCTCCTCCGTCCTCCAGTACTGATCGTGGCCGGGCAGCACGCGATCGACGACCTCCGGATACGGCTGGCCGCTCTCTTTCAGCTTTTTGCCGTAGCGATAGCGGCCGAGCGGGTCGATGACGGGCCAGCAGAGCACGACGCAGCGCACGCTCGCGTCGACCGCCGGCGAGCCGGGCGGCAGTGCAATGGCGGCGTAGCGCGCGTCGCGCGGGCGCATCGCCGCCAGCATCGCCTGGTGCGAACCGCTCGAGGAGCCCATGAGGCCAACGCGATCGGCGCGGCCGCCGAGGGCCTGCGCCTGCGTCTTGGCCCAGCGGACGCCGTAGTTCACGTCGGCGAGCGACGCGGGATATGGCTCATCGGTCCTGAAGTCGAGCGCCGCGACGACGATGCCGGCTTTCGCCATCGCCTCGTTCATGACGGCGTCGTTGAGCCGATCGCCACGGATCCAGGCGCCGCCGTGCAAGTCCACGACGATCGGAAATGGTCCCGCGCCCTTCGGCTTGTAGAGCCGGGCGAGGAGCGGCTTGTCGCCGTGACGGAGGTACTCGACGTCCTGGATGTCGATCTCGTGCGTGGTCATGCGTGTCCTCCTGGGCTCGACGTTCGTGCGCGTACGCTGCACCCGACCGCGGATTTCGTCAAGCGTTGCTCCGGCTCCGTGAACGCGCCGCGCGCCGGCATGGCCTCTCAGTGCGCCAGCAGCAGACACGCGGCGCCGGCGCACGCGAGCGCGGCGGCCGTCAGGCGCCGGCCGAGGTCCGCTTCGCGGAACAGCGTGCGCCCGAGCACGACGGCGACGAGCCCGGACAGCCGGCGGATCGCGTTGACGTACGCCGCGGGCGCCATCGTCAGCGCCGCGGTCTGCATGCCGGTGCCGGTCACACCGAGCAGACCGTGCGTGACGACCGTGACGAGATTGGCGGGCGTCGTGCTCGCGACGAGGCCACGCGGCGTCGTCACCAGCGCGATCGTCGTGGTCAGGATCGCGGTGGCGCCGTGCGAGCAGACGAGATAGCTCGGCGGGCCGAGCGCGAGGGCGCCCCAGCGATCCACGGCCGCGAGGAATCCGAGCAGCACCGCCGCGCCGAGCGCGTCGAGCGCGTCACGCCGCGCGAACAGGGTGCGAAGCGAGCCACCGCCGCCGGCGCCGCGGGCCAGGCTCGACGTGCCCGCGAGTGCCAGCGCCAGGCCGAGCCAGCCGAGCGGCGTCGGGAGCGTGCCGGACAGCACGGCGTCGGGCAGCACCGTGAAGATCGGACTCAGCGCGTAGACCGGCCCCACGATGGAGATGTCGCCGCGGGCGCTCGCGCGCGCGATCAGCGTGGCCATGCCGGCCACGAGCAGCGCGGAGCCGAGCACCGCCGGCCACGCGGCACGTGACCACGTGAAGGCGTGGCCGGAAACGGCGAAGAACGTCAGCCACGCGAGCGTCGCCACCGACTGGGTCCACGCGACGATGACGATCGGCGGGATCATCCGCGCGCGCCCCTTCACGACCGCGAACTGGGCGGCCTGTGTGAGCGCGGCCCCAAGCGAGAGAACGAACCAGCTCAGATGCGCGTCAGATGCCCGTGCCGAAGCCGCCGGCGCTGCGCACGGTCACCGCCTCGCCGAGATGACCGGCGGGATGGAACAGGGCGATGCCGCTCAGCACCGCCGTCCGCGGCCGCCCGGTGAAGACCTTCGTCATCTGCTCGGCCCGGCCGCCGAAGGCACCCTCGGCCGCGGCCTTGCCGACAGACGCCGCCGTTAGCTCGCCGGCCCAGTCGCCGTCCTTGAAGCCGGAGACGATCTCGCGCGTGCGCCGGCCCACGGCGTCGCGATACTCGCGCAGCGCGGCCAGATCGACCGCGCGCGTGAGCTCGGTGACCTCGGGGCTCGTCATGCCGATGCCGAAATCGCGTCGCGCCACCCCGAGACGCTTGGCCCACGCGTCGTCGAAGACTTGCGACCGGCCGGCGACTAGTAGATTCACCATGATGTCCTCGGCGCGCGCGATATGCCACATGAGCCACGCCAGCGAGTTCAGGTCCTCGCGCGGGCGCACGCGCATCTGATCGTCGCTGAGTCCGCCGAACGCGCGCTCCGCCGCCGAGGCGGGGTTGCCGCCGACCGCGAGCGACTGCACCGCCCCATGCTGCGCGAGAAAGAGCTCCTTGGCGTCCATATCGGCCTCCGTCAGTGGGATGTCGGCACCACGGGATGGCCGGCGGCGGCGTCCGCGATGTCGTGATCGTTGTCGGCCGGAACCGCGCCGCTCACGCCCACGGCGCCGACGACGCGACCATTGTCGACGAGGGGCACGCCACCCTTGCCGAAGACGAATTCGTACTGGCCCAGCGTGGCGACGTTGTCGGCGAAGAGCATCCGCTTGGTGAAGCGCTCCTCGAGATCGCGGGTGGTCGCGCGAAAGCCGGCGGCCGCGTTGGCTTTGGCCCGGGCGATCTCCGGCGTGACCCAGAGGGCGCCGTCCATGCGCTCGCACACGATCAGGTGCCCCGCCTCATCGACGACGGCGATGGCGACCTTGAAGCCGAGCTCCTGCGCGCGCTTGAGACCGCGCTCGACGCAGGTGCGGGCGAGATCGCGCGTGACCGCGCTCACGACACCTCGACCCAGATCTCGTCGTTCTCGAGGCGCACGGGGTACGTCGGCACCGCCGCGCCGCGGCCGGGGAAGACGCACTGCCCCGTGCGAACGTCGTACATCCAGCCGTGCCACGGGCACGCCAGTCGCGCGCCGGACAGTTTCCCCGCGCTCAGTGGCCCGCCTTTATGGGCGCAGACGTCACCGAGCGCGTGCACCCGATCGTCGATGCGGACGAGCACCACGCGCGTGGCGCCCGCCTCCACGAGCGTGGGCTGTCCAACGGCCACGTCGGCCAGCGCCGCGACGCGGATCGCCGTCACAGCTCCTCTTTCAGGACGTACGCGCGGTGCAGGCCGCTCATGTACTGCCAGCGCATCTCCGTCGCCTGTCGCACCTGCTCCAACGCCTGCGCCCGCCGCTCGGGCGTATCCGAGTGGAGCTCGACGATCTGGTAGCCGCGCTCGCCGTGGACCTCGTCGGCCTCGATGTGAATGGCGAAGAACTCCACCTCGTGGTCGGTGAACCCGTACTTGCTCGTGAGGGGCGGGAGATTGCGCTTGTAGATGCCCGGCACCTGCGACTCGAGACCGACGAGCAGGCCGGCAGCTGCGATGGGGAAGGGCGCCATCGACGTCTCGTGGCACCACGCGGTCAGCGCGCGCGTCGTGGGCAGCTGCCGCGCCGTCTCGACCTGCTGGCGGCTCACGCCGCACGCCTCGCCGAAACGGATGAGGAGGTCGACGTGCTTCACGCCGCTCTCTTCCTCGACGATGTTCTCGAGCAGGAAGTCACGCGCGTCGCTGTCCGGGCAGCCCGCATACACACGGGCACACCAGCGCGCGAACTGGCCGACGTACTGGTAGTGCTGACACACCCACTGGCCGAGCTGATCGCGGTTCAACCCCCCGGTGACCCACTTGTCCGTGAACGGATTCATGCGGCTGTGCCGCGCATTGACGGCGTTCTCGAGCTGGGTGCGGAACGAGGTCGTGGTCATGACGCACCTCCCGGCGCGATGATCCGTGCCCCCCGCCGGCAAGTCAAGGTATGGTGAACGCCGATGTGCGGGATTGCCGGCATGCTGGTCAGGCGCGGCCGCGCCGACGCGGGCGCGCTGTCGCGCATGGCCGCGACGCTGGGCCATCGCGGCCCCGACGACAGCGGCGTCCACCTCGAAGGGTCGGTCGGCCTGCTCCAGACACGGCTGTCGATCATCGATCTCGTGAGCGGCCATCAGCCGATGGTCGACGACGGGCTCGCGCTGGTCGCGAACGGCGAGATCTACAACTTCATCGAGGTGCGTGCCGAGCTCGAAGCGCGCGAACGGACCTTCGCGACCGCCTCGGACAGCGAGGTCATCCTGCACGCCTATGCGCTCGACGGGCTCGAGGCGCTCCGATCGCTGCACGGCATGTTTGCCTTCGCGCTGTACGACGCGCGCGCCGGCGCCCTCGTGCTCGCGCGTGACCGTCTCGGCATCAAGCCGCTCTACTACGCGCAGCTCCCGGATCGGCTGCTCTTCGCATCCGAGCTCAAGACGCTGCTCGCGGTGTGGCCGAATGAACCGGAGCTCGCGCCCGACGCGCTGGTGCAGTTCCTCCACAACCGCTTCAACACCGGCGACGCGAGCCTCGTGCGCGGCATTCGCCGGGTGCCCCCGGGCACCGCTCTGATCGTGGACGCCGACCTGCGCGTGCGCGAGCACCGCTACTGGAGTCCGCTCGACGTGAAGCCGCGCGCGCTCGGGTTCGAAGAAGCCGCCGAGGAGTTCGAGCCCCTGTTCCGACAGGTGATGCACGAACATCTGCGCGCGGACGTGCCCTACGGGTTGTTCCTCTCCAGCGGCGTGGACTCGGCGGTCATCCTCGCGATGGTCAGCGAGCTCACCGGGCGGCCCGTGCGCACCTTCTCCCTTGGCTGGAGTGATCCGGCCATCGGCGACGAGCTCGAAGGTGCCGCGTCGATGGCTCGACGCTTCGGCGCCGATCACACCGCGATCGCCCTCACCAGCAGCGATGTCTTCCGTCGCCTGCCGCACGCGATCTGGGCGGCCGACGATCTGCTGCACGACTATGCGGCGCTGCCGACCTCGTTCCTGGCCGAGCGCGCGGCGGCGGAGGTGAAGGTGGTGCTCACCGGCGAGGGCGGCGACGAGGTCTTCGCCGGCTACACACGCTATCGCCGCACGGCGGTGCAGCGCTGGCTGAAGAACATCGTCGCGCCGGGCTCGGGGGGCTTCCGCACGCGTCCCTACTGGCGCCACCGGTGGACGCGCCGGATCTTCGGACCCGAGCTGAAGGCCGCGGCGGGCGCCGCACGCAGGCCTTTCAAAACCGCGTGGCGCGAGTCGCCGCGGGCGTGGAGCGACGTGGCGCGCGCCCAGTACATGGACATGGTGACGTATCTCCCGGACGATCTCCTGATCAAGACGGATCGCATCCTGATGGCCGCCAGCCTCGAAGGCCGGGTGCCATTCGTCGACCATCGCATCATCGAGTTCGGCCTGGCTCTCCCCGATGCGCTCAAGGTCAATTTCCGCCACGGCAAGCTGTTCCAGCGGCGCTGGGCCGAACGCTATCTTCCCGCGGCCCACTTGTGGCGATGGAAGCGCGGCTTCGCGGTCCCGATGCG
>QHSO01000305.1 GCA_003220475.1 Candidatus Rokuibacteriota bacterium
GTGCGTCCCGTCCGGATGCTGACTGACAACAAGAGATATCTCTCGCTCGAGCCGAAGATTCCGCTGTACGTCTCCGGCTTTGGCCCACGCGCGATGGAGCTGGCCGGCAAGCACGGTGACGGGCTCGTCTTCGCCATCCCGCCGCGCGGCATCGCCGTCGCCGACGCGCTCGGGCATGCGCGCAATGGCGCTGCCCGAGCAGGCCGCATCCTGGACGGCTTCCGAAGCTGCGCGCTCACGAACGTCGCGCTGCTCGAGCCGGGCGAGCCGGTCGATTCGCCGCGTGTCGTGCGCACCGTCGGCCCCAACGTCATGGCCAGCGTCTACTACTTCTACGACGAGGTGCAGGAGCGGGGCATCGAGCCGCCCGAATTCCTGCGTCCGATCTGGAAGCGTTACTGCGCGCTCGTCGAGGACACGCCCGCCGAGTACCGGCACTTCCGCACTCACGAGTTCCACTACACCTACCTGCATCCGGGCGAAGTAGAGCTGATCGACGCGGGCCTCATCCGCGCGACTTGCCTGGTCGGCACGGCGGAGGCGCTGGTCGAGCAGGTGCGCGAGCTCGAGCGTCAGGGGCTTCAGGAATTGATGTTCGCGATTGGTGTCGACGAGAAGTGGCGCGTGGCCGAGGCGTTCGCGCGCGGAGTCATCGCGCGGATGTGATCACTCCGCTTCGTCTTGCGGAAGCTAGGCCGCGCGCCGGTCGCGAACCGACGCGACGATCAGCTCGATCAGCTCCGGCTCGTCGACGTCTTCCAGATCGAGGTCGGGAGCAAGCTCGTAGGCGCGCACGATATTGCGCAGGTGACGCGCGGCGAGCGCGCCGAGCTGCCGGCGCAGCAGCGCCTCACCCTTGGCGTAAACGGCGAACGGATCGAGGATGGCATTGGCGGCCGGAGCGCGCTCGTCAGTCGCGACGGGCGGCGCCGGCGCATCGTGGGCCGGCCTCGCGCGCGGCGGCACGGCGCTGACGGGCGGCGGGGTCAGCGTTCGTTCGAGCGCGCCCTCGAGATAGACGGCCGTGAGCCCGCTCGCCCAGTATTTGAGATCGGCGAGGTTCGGCTGCGTGGTCTCGCGCGCGGAGCGGATCACCGGCGAACCGTCGGAGGCGACGAACTCGAGCCAGCCTTCCCAGAGGCCGTCGCCACGCCGCCGGCCGCAGGCGCGCGCCGTGTACGCGCGGCCCTCTGCGCCGGTCAGGACATGACTGTAGGTGGCAATGATCTGCGCCATGTCATGTGTTTGCCGCAAACGGCATGCCTGCGGCCACAGGAAAGTCGCGTAAGATCACTAGAGGCGATCCATCGAGATCGCTGTAAATCCGTCAACCGGTTGTGCGGGGGCGTGACGTAACGGAAGCCGTGGAACCCTTAAAAGGTTCTGTCCGAAAGGACGTGCAGGTTCGAATCCTGCCGCCCCCACCACGTTCCATTCCTCGTTTGGCGCTGTGCTGCACAATGCGACTGGGCATTGAACGCCGGGATGAACTGCTCACGCACCTAGCACGTTGAGGCCATGGTAGCGCGAGCGCTACAGCGCCAGTAGCCGCTGCACGGCGGCCACGGGCGCGCGCTTGGGCGATGGCGCGCGCCGCCCACCGGTTGTACAGCTCATCCCTCCTCTGGCGCTGTTGACTTGCCTTTCAATCGGGAGTTAAATGCCGGCCGCCCGGTTCATCGAGAGCTGTCTGCACGAACACGGTGAGGCCGAGGTGAACCCAGGTCGAAATGCTCCCACCACAACCACGAAGGAGATGCTCATGAAGAAAATGTCGCTTGCGCTCGTTGCCTTGGTCCTGGTGTTTGCGGCGAACAACGCTTTCGCGCAGGTCGGGATGATATCGCCGACCTTCTGTTCGGGAACGGCCCCGGGCCATACTCCTGGCAACACCACGATCGCCGGGGTACCGGACAGAGTCAATTTCGTCGTCAACAAGAACAAGGTGAACGCCGTGTGCCACTTCGAGGACACGAGCGGCGCCACGATCAGGCCGCCGTGCATCGCCAGCCCCCCCTCCCATACCGCGGGAATCTTCGACGGGTGCTGGCCGTAGTAGTCCCAGTTGAAGATGACCTCGTATGCGCGCGCGCCCAGGAGTCCCGCGAGGATCGCCCACTGCCCCGCGTTGATGATGTCGTCGGCCGGCAGGCCCTCGCGCCGCGCTTGCCGATGTGCCCACCAGAGTCCCACGACGATCGCGGTGGCCATGAGGATGCCGTACCAGCGCACGGGAAACGGCCCGAAGCCGAAGATCTCGGGGATCTGGAACGCGATGGAGCCCGGCGAGGCGAACATGACGGACTACGATAAACCGCGGGGGGCGGTTAGTCCAAGGAACCCGCGAGCGATTGAAATGGTGGGGGCGGCAGGACTCGAACCTGCACGTCCTTTCGGACAGAAGATTTTAAGTCTTCGGCGGCTGCCTGTTACGCCACGCCCCCGACGTATGCAATCTTACGCGAAATTATCATTCCAAGTGGCGACCATCTTGCCCACAGGCATGTAGTTTGCGAACTCCCGCTTGTATGGCTCAGATCATAGCGACCTACGGTCATCTCCTGACGAGTATGGAGGGCCGCTCCTACACCGCGCGCGCGTGCGGCCGGCGGCGCGACGAGGACGGTCTCTGGGAAGGCTGGCTCG
>QHSO01000306.1 GCA_003220475.1 Candidatus Rokuibacteriota bacterium
GTGCGGAACGCCGGCGGACAGCCGACCGGACCGTTCGATGTCGGGATCTACCTCTCGTCGGACGGTGTCTACGATGCCGGCGATCAGTTGCTCGGTACGCGCCGCGTGACGATGGACCTGGCGGCCGGCGCGGCGTCGACCGCGGTCACCTCCGTGACGCTGCCGAACACACTGACTGCGGGCTCGTATTTTCTCATCGTGCGCGCCGACATCACCGGCGCGCCTCCCGGGGAGATCAGCGAAGCCAACGAGGGCAACAACACACGGGCGATCGCGCTGCGTGTCGTGCGGCCGGATCTCCTCGTGCAGAGCGTCACCGTGACGTCGTCCGTCGCCGCCACGCCGAGCGCCGTCGCGCCAGGACTGCCGATCACGGTCAGGACGACCATCAAAAACCAGGCGGTCGCCGGCGGGACGGCGGCACCCACCGTCTTGCGCCTCTATTTGTCGAGCGACGCCACGCTCGACGGCGGTGACACGCAACTCGGCGACGACATCCCGGTGCCCGCGATCGCCGGCGGTGGCGTCGTGACGGTCTCGCGCATTGTGCCGATCCCGGACACGACGCTGCTTGGTCCGTACTACGTCATCGCGCAGGTCAACGCCACCAACACCACGCTGGAGGCCGATAGCCCCGCGCAGGGTAATGACGTGAAGGCCACGCTCACGCCGCTCATCGTCGGCCCCGATCTCATGGTGAGCGCGGCGACGCCGTCGCCGCGCACCACAGCTGCCGGCACGACGGTGGCCGTGACGAATACCGTACGAAACGCGGGAGGCCAGGCCACCGGCGCGTTCGATATCGGGATATACGTCTCGTCGAGCAACGTCTACGACGGTGGCGCGCAGTTGCTCGCCACGCGCCGAGTGACGGCGGGGCTGGCGCCCGGCGCCGTCTCCACGGCGATCACCTCCGTGACGCTACCCGATACGCTCACCGCCGGGCCGTATTTCGTCATCGTGCGCGCCGACAGCGCCGGTGAGATCGGCGAGGCGAACGAGAGCAACAACACGTTGGCGGCTGCGCTCAGCGTGGTGCGCGCCGATCTGCTCGTGCAGAGCGTGACCGCGACGTCGTCTGTGCCCGCCACACCGAAGGCCGTCGCTCCCGGCCTGCCCGTGACGCTCGCGACCACGATCAAGAACCAGGCGGCAGCCGCCGGCCCGGCGCCGCCCGCCGTGCTGCGGCTGTACTTGTCCACCGATGCCGTGCTCGACGGGAGCGACGTAACTCGGGTGACGTGGACGTCCGCGCCGTCCCCTGCGTCTTTCCGTCGCTGACGGTGGCGCTCCACCTCGTGGTCACGCTGCCGCGCCACGAGACGCCGGACGACCTGCCGGCCGACCTTCGGGGGCGCTGGGAGCGCCTCGTCGCGCGGGTTGCCGCCCACGAGCAACGTCACGTCGACATCTACCTGGAAGGCGCGAAGGCGATGAAGGCGCGCCTGGAGGCGACGCGGACGTCCGTGTCCTGCGCGGACCTCGAGAAGGCGATCGACGCGGCGTGGCGGGGCCAGCAGGCGGACATCGAGCGCGCGCAGGCGGAGTTCCACGCCGAGGACGAGACCAGGGCCCGAAGCGAGCGCGGGGCGCTGCAGGCTCAGCTCGACGGCACCCGCGCGCAGCTCGAGCCCATGGAGGCGGAGATCCGCCGCCTCGACGCCGAGCTCGCCGACCTCCGACGTCAGGTCGACACCGGGCGCGCCGACCTCGTCGCGCAGCACAACGGCCTCGCCGGGCGACGCAGCGCGCTCGCAGAGGAGTACAACCGACTCGTCGCGGACGCCAATGGCCTGATCGACGCCCTCAACTGGGCGCGCTGATGACGTGAGCGACCCGTAGGCGCTCCCGCGCTACCGAAGCGGCAAGTGCGTACCGTCAGAGACGGTCGAGGATCGCCTGAATCGACACGATCCGGCCTTCCGCGCGGTTCCGGTGGCCGGCGCGCACGATCGCGTCGAGCGCGTCGCCCATGATGATGCGCGGCGCAAAGTAGGGCGGGATTTCGTCCGCGGTCCCCGGACCGGCCGTTTCCGCTGTCACGTCGTCCCAGACACGCACGCGGAATCCGGCGGCCTCCATCACCGCGCGCATCGCCGGCGGCGTGCGCAGGAAACTCGACGCCGCGTCGCGCGCCCACATCACCGGGAAAATCACGGGCTGGACCGGACCTGCCATCGGCTCCTGGGTCGCGAGCACCCCGCCCGGGCGCAGCGCGCGCGCGAAGCCGACGTAGAGACGCTCCTTGTCCGGGATGCTCATCCCGCTGTTCTGTGTCCACACCAGATCGAAACTCGCGGCTGGGACGTCCAGCGCGAGCGCGTCGCCTACGCGATGCTCGACGCGATCGGCGAGACCGAGCCGCGCCGTGAGCGCGGCTCCGGTGCGGACGAACGACTCTGTCACATCCACGACGGTGACGTGCGCGCCGTAGGTCGCCAGCGTTCGCGCCGGGCCGCCGAGTCCGCCGCCGACGTCGAGGACGTGCATGCCGGGACGGATGCCAGCCAGTCGCGCGAGACGATCGGTCGCCGCCTTGCCACCGCCGTGGAAGTGATCCGCGGGCGCGAGGGCGTCAACGGTGAGCGCGTCGACGTCGCGGCCCGCCGCCGCGAGCGCGCCGAGGATCGCGCGCTCGAGCCCCTCCCGTTCCCAGTACCGGGCGGTCACGGCTCCTGCGCGCGCACGTGCAGGAACAGGACGGCGTGATCGCGCCAGCCGTGCTGGCTCGGGTAGTCGCGCCAGTACTGCTGTCGTCGACGATGCGAGGATCGGTGCCGCTCAATATAGGACCTAAACAGGCATAGCAGTCGTCGCGTCGCACAAAAGCTGCACTTGAGACGAAAACTGGCCGTCTCCAGCCTTGACGGCGCGATAGCAAACCTCTCGGTCAAATTCATAGCAGGCCGCCCCCGACGACCCTACGCGGGTTGTGCCTCGCGCCGCTCGACGTGAGCTACAACACCGTGCTCGGCGCTGTGCTCGGCA
Organism: Candidatus Rokuibacteriota bacterium; assembly: GCA_003220475.1. Taxonomy (GTDB): domain Bacteria; phylum Methylomirabilota; class Methylomirabilia; order Rokubacteriales; family CSP1-6; genus AR12. Next base: position 2,989 of record QHSO01000306.1, read on the forward strand.
AAGCCGATCGATCCCTCGCAGTGCGGGCACAGACGTGTGTCTCTCCCGAGTGGCCCGTTCAGCATCGCGCTAACGATGAACGGCTCGCCGCACGCACAGGACACCGGTGCTGCCGGTGACCATCGCGGGCGCGTGGAACGCGTGGCCGGTCGGCCGGACGCTGCCGCGGCGCGGGCGGGTGACGATCACGTATCACGCGCCGGAGCATCCCATGCGCGGCGTCCACCCTCGCGACGCCGCGCGCGACCTGCACGATCGCACGGTCGCGGCGATCGCCTCCGCGCTCTGAATCCTACGGGAGGGCCTGGCGGCTCGCGAGCGCGTCGGCCTGACGCGGCGGAGGCTTGTACGTCGTCCGTTCGAGATGCCCGAGCCCCACGCGTGGCAGCTCCTTGTGACGTGCGCGAGAGCGATCGTAGACTTCGCCGACCCTCGTGAAGCGATAGCCGTGCCCTTTCAAGAAATCGACGAGGTCGCCGAGGAGCTTCAGGGCGTTGTCCTGGTTGCGGAGCAGCGCGTAGCGGCGGTAGTCGAGCTTCGAGAGCTTCAGTACGGTCGCCGTGACGAAGGGCTTCCTCGACACCGCGAACGGGATCTCGACGAGGAGGTCCCGCTCACCCTCGCGCCAGACGAACGGGTCGAGCGGCAGCGCCGTGTGGTCGAAGCCGAGCTCGCGGCGGTGCGACGGGAAAATACTCGCGCTGAATTCGAACCCCTCGGCCGCGAGCGCCCGGACGCCCGGCGCGGTGATGAAGCCGCACGGCGCGCGATAGCCGCGCGGGTCGCGTCCGAAGTACGTCCGGTACGCCGCCTTCGCCCCGGCGATCTCACGCACGCTGTCGGGCTCCGACGGGTCGTGCGAGTAGGAGTGCAGCTCGAACTCGGCGTCGAGCGGGCCGAAGCGCTGGCGGACGGGGAGCGCCTGATCGAGCATCTTCGCGACGACGAAGACCGACAGCGGCACGCGGCGGTCCTGGAGCGTCTCCGCGAAGCGCGCGAAGCGGCGCTCGTCCAGCAGCACCTCGTAGCAGTCTTCCGAGAGGTAGTCCGGCTCGAGGTCGACCGTCATGCACGCCAGGCGCTCGGTGCTCATCCGAAGAACCGCCTCCCTCTGCGGCGGAACTCTCGCACGGCCTCCGGCGTCGGCCACGAAAAATAGCTTTCGGCAGCCGCCTCGTTGGGGTGCGCCGCCGCCCGGCCCGTCGCGAGATCGTCGAGGACCTGCGCGAGCAGCGCCGAGCCCCGGCGGATCGCCTCGCGATACAGGTCGTGGAGCGTCGCCTCGGGCGGCACTCCGAACGGCGTCTGTCCGAGGATGGCGCCCTCGTCGAACCCGGCGGTCATGAGGTGCGCGGTGACGCCGACCGTCGTCTCGCCGTGCGCCAGCGCCCAGAAGAGGCCGTCGATCCCGCGGTACTTCGGAAGCAGCGCGGAGTGCAGGTTGACGGCGGCCACGCGCGGTGCCGCGAGCAGGTCCGGGAGGAAGCGCTGGTTGGCGGCGACGGAGACGAGGACGTCCACGCCGAGCTCACGGATCTTCGCGACGAACGCCGGATCGTTGACATTGACCGCGGCGACCGTCGGCACGCCGTGGCGCGCGGCGACCTTCGCGACGGAGCGCGAGACCTTCGCCCGCGCGAAGAGGAGTCCCGCGCGGATGAAATCGACCGTCCCGTACATCCTCAACCGCTGCCGTACGAGCGCCAGGAATCCTTTCGTACCGCCGGCTGGCAGCGCCGTCACGCCGACGAATTCGTGCCGGCACGCCGCGATGATCGCATCGACGTAGACCGGCGCGTAGACCGGCTCGTCCTGGGTCACGACGAAGACCTTCACGTGGCGCACCGGCCCCTAGGTACAGCGCCGACGGCAAGGCTGTCAACTATCGAGCGTAGGCGACATAAACGCCCCTTATCGGTGGGCCACGCGGAGCGGGACGCGCTCCCCCTTCATCCTTGGCCCCCCTACGTACAGCGCGGACAAGGGGCCTGTCAAG
>QHSO01000128.1 GCA_003220475.1 Candidatus Rokuibacteriota bacterium
CGCGCCGACGCCCCGCAAGCCCACCCAGTCGAGACCGCCGACGATCCCACCCTTGTCGGGACCGAATGCGAGCGAGTAGCCCCAGAGCACCCACTGGATCGAGATGACCGCCATGATGATGAACGACTGCATCAACGTCGCGAGGGCATTCTTTTGTCGCACCATGCCGCCGTAGAACAGCGCAAGCCCCGGCGTAGTCATGAGGAGCACGAGCGCGGACGACGTCAGCATCCACGCCGTGTCGCCTTTGTCGATCTTCGAGGGCGCGGGCGCTCCGGCGGCCGGGGCGGGCGCGGCCGTGCCCGCGGGCGGCGTGGGCTGCTGGGCCGTGGCCACCGCCGCCGCCAGCGTGGCAGCGACAAGGAGGAGCATCGCGAGGACGAGACTGAATCGCTTCACAGAATCTCCTTGTGTTTGCCGTCGGGGCGCCTCCGCGCCCGACGGTCGGCGAATCATCACGGCGCCGCCTGGTCCGCGCCCGACGGTCGGCGTATCACAGCGCCGCCTGGTCCCGCTCGCCCGTACGGATGCGAATGGCGATTTCCACCGGAGTCACGAAGATCTTGCCGTCGCCGATGTTGCCGGTCTTCGCGGCCGCCGCCACCACGTCGGCGACCTTTTCCACGAAGTGATCCGGCACGACGACCTCCACCTTGATCTTCGGGAGGAAGTCGACCGTGTACTCACCGCCGCGATAGAGCTCCGTATGGCCCTTCTGCCGTCCGAACCCGCGAACCTCCGATACGGTCATGCCGATCACGCCGATGCCGGTGAGCGCCTCCTTCACGTCATCGAGCTTGAACGGCTTGATGATCGCCTCGATCTTCTTCATCGCGGTCCTCCCGAAGGCGTCGCTCAAAGCAACGGACATGCCGCACCCGATGTGCGGGACACGCGTAATCTCGCGGCCTTACGCCAGGCGTGGGCGCGCTTCGTGCCCAAAGTTCGGGCAGTGCCGTGCGGTGTGCTCAGGCTTCGGGCGATGGGAGCCGGGTCGGCGGTATGCGGGGCCTACGGTCGGCGCTGCGGAATGTTGTGCTTGCGCATCTTGGAGTAGAGCGTGGGACGCCGCAGGCCCAGCAGCGCCGCGGCGGCCTGCTTGTTCCAGCGCGTGGACTCGAGCGCTTTCAGGATGGACGCGCGCTCGATCTCCTCGAGGGACCCCGCCGGTACTTCGGAAGGCGCGATGGCCGCGCCGCCGCCCTCGCCCGCCGCGTGCTGCAGCGACTCGGGCAGGTCGGCGAGCGTGATTTCCTTGCCGCGCGCGACGAGGACGGCGCGCTCGATGGCGTGCTGCAGCTCGCGCACGTTGCCCGGCCACGAGTAGGACAAGAGGCGGCGGTACGCCTCCGGCTCGATCGCGTCCGCACCCCGCTGGTGCTTGGCCCGATAGCGGTCGAGGAAGGCGCGCACGAGGATCGGCACGTCCTCGCGGCGCTCGCGCAGCGGCGGCACCGCGATGGTGACGGTGTTGATGCGAAAGTAGAGATCCTGACGCAGCGAGCCCTCCTTCACCGCCTGCTCGGGATTGCGGTTCGTCGACGACAACAGCCGGAAGTCCACGGCGATGGACTTCGCCCCGCCGATGCGCCGGACCACGCGCTCCTCGAGCACGCGCAGCAGCTTGGCCTGCAGGTCGGGCGGCATCTCGGTGATCTCGTCGAGCAGCAGCGAGCCCTTGTGCGCCTCCTCGAGCAGCCCGACCTTCTCCATCGTCGCGCCCGTGAACGAGCCCTTCGTGTGGCCGAACAGCTCCGACTCGATCAGGTCCTTGGGGAGCGCCGCGCAGTTGATCTTGACGAACGGGCCGTCGCGCCGGCTCGAGCGCTCGTGCAGGGCGTTGGCGATCAGCTCCTTGCCGGTGCCGCTGTCGCCGAGGATCAACACGTTGGCGTCCGCGTCGGCCACCGAAGCGATCGTCTCCAGCACGCGCTGGATGCCGGGCGCCGAGCCGAGGATCTCGCTGTCCGCCGACTGATCGGCGAGGCGCCGCCGTAGCTCCGTGTTTTCCACCACGAGCTTGCGGTGCTCGAGCGCATTTTTGACGAGGCCGACCACCTCGTCGGGATCGAACGGCTTCTCGAGCACGTAGAAGGCGCCGGCGCCCTTCGTCGCCTCCATCGCCTTGCGCACGGAGCCGTACGCGGTGATGACGATGACTTCCATCGCCGCGTCGCGCGCCTTCAGCTCGCGCGTGAGCGTGAGGCCGTCGCCGTCCGGCAGCATGAGATCCACGATCGCCGCCTGGACGTCCGTCTGCGCCACCGCCGCCAGCGCGGTGCGCACGCTGCCCGCCAGGCGCACGCTCAAGCCCTCCGACTCGAGCGTGAGGCGCAGCCCATCGGCAATCGACGCCTCGTCGTCGACCACAAGCACCGTCTGGCGGCTCACGACGCCGCTCCCTCACGCGCCGGCACGGGCTCCAGCGGCAAGCGCGCAACGATACGCGTGCCCTGGCCGACCACGCTGTGCACGGTGAGCTCGCCACCGTGCAGATCGATGACCGAGCGCGCGATCGCCATGCCGAGGCCCGTGCCCTGCGGCTTGGTGGTGAAGAACAGATCGAAGATGCGCGCGAGCGTCTCGTCGGCCATGCCGCCGCCGGTGTCCTCGATCGTCACCGTGAGCGTCTTGGCGTCCGGCGCCCACGCCGTCGTCACGGTGAGCCGGCCGCCGGGCGCGAGCGACTCCAGCCCGTTGAGCACCAGGTTCAGGAACGCCTTGCGCAGCTCGCGCGCGTCGAGCATGGCCTGCGCGGGCGCGGTAGGATCGTAGACGCGGAAGATCTCGATGTCGGCGGTGGTGATGCGCGCCTGCGCGAACGACACGCACTCGTCGAGCAGCGCGTGCAGCGCGACCGGCGCGCGGTGCAGCTCCGGCGGGCGACCGAACGCCGTGATCTCGGACACGACCGCCGCCAGATGATCGACGGTGCTCGAGACCTTCTGGGCGAGCCCCGCGCCCTCGCCGTCGCCGTTCTTGATCAGGCGCTGCTCGAGATGGCGTGCATACAGGCGCAGACCCGCCAGCGGATTTTTCAGCTCGTGGGCCACCTGGGTCGCCATCCGTCCGAGCGCGGCGAGCGCGCCGCTGCGCAGCCGCTCCAGCTCGTGGGTGTTGCGGATGGCCACCGCGGCCTGCGACGAGAAGAGCGCGAGCAGCTCCAGATCGTCGTCGGTCGGTTCCACGCGTGAGGACGTCTCGATGACGAGCGCGCCGGCGGGCCCGCGGTGCACGAGGAGCGGCGCGGCCACGATCGCGCCCGTCTCCGAGCCCGGAAACGTCGTCGGCACGCCCTTGTCCATTGCCGCGCGCGCCGCGCTTTCGAGCGCCGACCACGAGGGTGGCGGGGACCCCGAGCTGGCCATCGGCAACAGCCGGCCGTGCTGCAGCTGGAACACCACGCAGCGTTCGGCCTCGGTCGTTTCCACGGTGGCCTGTGCGACCGCGTCCAGGACGCGCTCCATCACGCCGGAGGACGCGAGCGTCTGGCCGACAGCCAAGAGCCGCTCCCGGTCACGCGCCCAGCGTCGCGTTGCGAGCGCGCGGCCGATCTTGGCGCGCAACTCGTCGCGCACGAACGGCTTGGTCAGGTAGTCGAACGCGCCGCGCTGTACGGCGTCCACCGCCGTCTCGATGGTCCCGTGCGCGGTCATGATCAGGACGGGCAGCCGTGGCTGGCGTGCGTGCAGCGTCTCCATCAGCCGGATGCCGTCCATCGGCTCCATGCGCAGGTCGAGCAGCGCGAGCTCGAAACGCTCGCCGTCCAGCGCGGACACCGCCGCCTGCGGGTCGCGCGTCGCGGTGACGTCGAACCCCATCGCGATGAGCCGCATCTCGAGGACTTCGAGGATGGCCGCGTCGTCGTCGACGACCAGCACGCGCCTGGTCATCGGGTCTTGCGCTCCAGGCGCAGGTCGAGCTCTTTCATCTTCTCGAGGTCGGCGCGCAGCTTGTCGCTCTCCGCCTGACGCGACGTCAGCTCCTGGCGAAGGCGGGCCACCTCGTCGCGTAGCTTGGCGGCCTCGGACTCGCGCGCGCGCAGCTCGCTGCGCAGCCGGCTCAGCTCGTCGCGGGTGGTGACGATGGCGGCCACCGTGTCGCGGCTCTCGAGCGCGCGCGGCGCGGCCAGGTCGTCGGGATAGCTCGCGAGGAACTGGTCATAGAGCGCCAGGGCCTGGCGGAAGCGGAGCTCGTCGGCCGCGCGGTCCGCGCGCATGAGCAGCATCGCGGCGGGGCGGAACGGCCACCACGTCGAGGACGCGCAGCCGCCGAGCGTCGTCGCCAGCAGCAGCACGCCCAGCGCGTTCGCGAGCGCGCGTCGACTCACGGCTCGCGCGGCAGGAGAACCGTAAATCGGCTCCCCTTGCCCTCCTGCGACTCCGCGGTGACACGACCGCCGTGCGCGAGCACGACGCCCCGCACCACCGCCAGCCCCAAACCGGTGCCGCCCCGATCGATGTGCGCTTGTCGCCACGAGTCGAAAATGCGCGGCAGCGCGGCCGCGGGGATCCCCACGCCCGTGTCCTCCACCTGGATCTCGATCTCCGGCCCCGCGTCGATGAGCCGTACGGTGACGCGGCCGCCGCGCGGCGTGAAGCGGACGGCGTTGGCGACGAGGTTCACCACGACTTGCGCGAGGCGGTCCTCGTCGCCGCGCACCTCGAACTGATCGCCTACGCGCTCGCGCGTGAGCGCGACGCCGCCCTCTTCCGCCTGTGGCCGGAGCTCCTCGACGGCACGACCCACCACGCGCGCCACGTCGACGCGCTCGCGCGCCAGCGGCAACACACCCGCGCGCAGCCGCGAGAGCTCGAGCATCTGGTTGACCAGCCGGAGCAGCCGATCGGTCGAGTTGCCGATCACCGTCACCAGGCGCGCCTGCTTGGCGTTGAGCGAGCCCGGCACGCCGTCGCGCAGCAGGTGCGCGGCCTCGCGCACGGAGGTCAGCGGCGATCGCAGCTCGTGCGAAAGCGTGGCGTAGAACTCCTCTTTGGTCTCGTCGATCCGGCGCAGCTGCGCGGCCATGGCGTTGAACGAGCGGGCGAGCGCGCCGAGCTCGTCGCGTGCCTCGGGAATCGGCTCGCGATAGGAACCGGCGGCCACGGCCGTCGTCGCCGCCGACAGTCGTCGCAGCGAGCGCGTGATCCGGTGGGCCAGCACCGCGGTGCCGACCAGCGCCAGCACCACGGCCGCGCCGAGCGCGAGCAGCACGCCCGTCCACGTGCGCGCCTCCAGGCGGGCGGCCTCGGCCTGGGCCCCGACCACGCGCGCGTACGTCGCCTCCCACAGCCGCTCGAGCGCCTCTTCGACGCGCTCGCCGAGCACACGACTGCGCGGCTCCGCCAGCGTCCGTCCGCGCGGTGTGCGGTCGTGATCGGCCACCACCTCGGCGTGGTACGCCTCGAAGGCCGCCACGGCTTCGCCGAGGAGCGTCCGCTCGCGCGACGTGCGGACGAGCGTGCGGAGCCGCGCGAAGTCCGCTTGGACCCGCACCGCGCCCTCGTTCCACGCCGCCGCGTAGCGCGCGTCGCGCAAGACCGTGTAGCGGGCGTCGAGCCGCGCGAGCGACATCATCTGGTCGCGCAGGCCGCCGGTCACCCGCAGCGCAGGCACGGTCTGGGTCGTGATCTCACGATTGACCGAGACGAGGCGTCCGACGGCGCCCAGACTGAGCGCCCCGACCCCGGCCAGGACCAGGATCACCAGGGACGACGTGAGGAAGATCTTCGAGGCAAGGCGCATGGAACAGTGATCGTTACGGCAGCCGCAAGGGTGCCATCGATGCGCGGGTCGGATCAAGTAGGACCTCGCGCGTCCCGCGCTGATCTCCCGCCATACATTTCGGCCACATGTCTCGCCCCGTCGGCGCGCGCATGGCCCATCATGACATACACAGCGCGCGCGGCCCGCGCGATTGCAAAGGCTGCATGCGTGGACTACGATGTGCGCCGCCATGGAATTCGGCTTCTCGCTGCCCGGCCGTGGTCCGCTGGCCGGCGCGGAAACGATCCTCAAACTCGCGACGAAAGCCGAGTCACTGCGCTTCTCGTCGCTGTTCGTCACCGATCACGTCGTGCTTCCCGCGTCGATGGCCCGCTCGACGTATCCGTACTCGACGACGGGGCAGCTGCCGGGCGGCGCCGCGCAAGACTATCTCGAGCCGCTGGTGACGATGGGCTGGCTCGCGCACGTGACGAGCCGCATCCGTCTCGGCACGAGCGTGCTCGTCGTCCCCTATCGCAATCCCGTGCTCGTCGCGAAGATGCTCGCGACGATCGATCGGCTCTCGGGTGGGCGCGTCATCCTCGGCGCAGGCGTCGGGTGGCTGCGCGAGGAGTTCGAGGCGCTGGCCGCGCCGCCGTTCGAGGCGCGCGGCGCGGTGACCGACGAGTACCTCCGCTTGATGCGCGCGGCGTGGACGACGGATCCGGTGACGTTCGAGGGACGCTACTACAGCATGCGCGGCGTGCATGCGCTGCCCAAGCCCGCGCAGCGCCGCGGGATCCCGATCTGGATCGGCGGTCACACGGACGCCGCCGTGCGACGCGCGGCCACGCTCGGCGATGCCTGGCATCCGATCGCGCTGCGCCCACCGGGCCTGCTGTTCCCCGACGAGTACGCGAAGCGTGCGAAGGAGCTGCGCGGGTGGGCGCAGGAGGCTGGACGCGATCCAAAGTCCATCGAGCTCACGGTGCGCGTGCCGATGGAGGTTCGGCCGCGGGGCGCGAAGTCGCCCGGCGGTGACCGGCCGCTCTTTCAGGGGACGGCGGCCGACGTGATCGCCGACATCCGCGCGTACGCGGCCGCGGGCGTGACGCACTTCGTGTTCGATCCGACGGTGTCCGAGCTCAGGGCCGCGCTCACCAACATGGAGCGCTTCGCCCAGGACATCAGAGGAAAACTCGGCCACGCCGTTGAGCGGAGCCACGCCGCATCTAAGACAGGCCACCCACGGCGCAAGGCGACCTCGCGGCCCTCGCTACAATCATGATCTCCCACGACGAGGCCGTACGGCTCATCGAGGGGGCGCCCGAGGGACTCGACGACCTGCTCGCCCGCGCCGCTTCCGTGCGTGACGCGCACGGGCGCGTCGTGACGTTTTCGGCGAAGGTGTTCGTGCCGCTCACCACGCTGTGCCGCGACGACTGCGGCTACTGCACGTTCCGCCGCGATCCCGGACAGCCCGGCGCCCACACGATGACGCCCGAGGAAGTGATCGCGTTGTGTCGGGCAGGGGCGCGACTCGGCGCCAAGGAGGCGCTGTTCTCGCTGGGCGACCGGCCGGAGGCGCGCTTCGCCGAGCATCGCGAATTCTTGAAATCACGCGGGCACCGCACGACGCTGTCGTATGTGCGCGAAGTCTGCGCGACGACGCTCGCCGAGTCCGGGCTGCTGCCGCACGTCAATCCCGGGCTCATGGCCGAGCGCGATCTCGCGGCGCTGCGCGAGGTGAGCGTGAGCATGGGCCTGATGCTCGAGACGACGTCCGAGCGGCTGCTCGCGCCCGGCGGCGCGCACCATCGCGCGCCCGACAAGGTGCCGCGCCGGCGTTTGAAGACCATCGAGCTCGCGGGCAAGCTCGCGATCCCCTTCACCACGGGAATCCTGATCGGTATCGGTGAGACACCGCGCGAGCGCGCCGACGCGCTGGTCGCCATCCGCGATCTGCACGAACGCTACGGCCACGTGCAGGAAGTCATCGTGCAAAACTTCCGCGCCAAGCCGTTCATTCCGATGCGCGACGCGCCCGAGCCCACGTTCGACGCGCTGCTGCGCGCGCTCGCGGTGGCCCGGCTCGTGCTGCCGCCGGATGTCGCGCTCCAGGCGCCGCCGAATCTCAGTCCGCGTCTGTATCCGCAGCTGCTCGCCGCCGGCCTCAACGACTGGGGCGGCATCTCGCCGCTGACGCCCGATCACATCAATCCCGAGAAGCCGTGGCCCGGCCTCGTCGAGCTGCGTCGCGCCACCGAGAGCGCCGGCTTCGTCTTGCGCGAGCGACTCGCCATCTACCCGAACGTCACCGCCCGCCCGGAGTTCCTCGACGAGACGCTCCGCGCGCGGGTCGCCGCGCTCGTCGACACCGACGGGCTCGTGAGGCAATCGCATGAGCACTGGCGCCGCTGGTAGTCCCGGCGCGACACTCGACCGCGCCTCGCGCGACGTGCGCCGCATTCTCGACGGCGCGCTCGCCGGCGGCGAGGTCTCCGTGCGCGACGCCGAGCGGCTCGCGCAGGCGGCCGGCCGCGATCTGCTCGCGTTGACCGTCACCGCCGACGAGCTCCGTCGCCGGCAGGCGGGCGACACGGTAACGTTCGTGGTGAACCGCAACATCAATTTCACGAACGTCTGCATCAAGCACTGCGGGTTCTGCGCGTTCAGCCGCGACCACCGCGAGGAGGAAGGTTACCTCCTGCCCATCGCCGAGGTCGTGCGGCGCGCGCGCGAGGCGGCCGACCTCGGAGCGAGCGAGGTGTGCATCCAGGCGGGGCTCCCGCCGAAGCTCGACGGCCGCTACTACATCGACCTCACGCGAGCGATCCACACGGCGCTGCCGACGCTGCACATCCACGCCTTCTCGCCCGAGGAGGTTCTGTACGGCACGGTGCGCTCGGGGATGCCGATCAAGGAGTATCTCGCCGAGCTGAAGGACGCGGGGCTCGGGACGCTGCCGGGAACGTCCGCGGAGATCCTCGTGCAGGAGATCCGCGATCGCATCGCGCGCGGCCGCATCACGGTCGATCAGTGGGTGGACGTGATCACCACCGCCCACGCGCTCGGCATCCGCACCACCTCCACCATCATGTACGGCCACGTCGAGACGCCGGAGCACTGGGTGCGTCACCTTGCCCTGCTGCGCGCCATCCAGAAGGACACCGGCGGCTTCACGGAATTCGTTCCGCTCTCACTCATCCATTCGGAGGCGCCGATGTACGCCAAGCAGCTCGTGCCGGGCGTGCGTCCGGGCGCCACCGGCGCCGAGGTGGTCCGCATGCACGCGCTGGCGCGCGTGATGCTCGGTGCGGTGATCCCGAACGTCCAGGCGTCGTGGGTCAAGGAGGGACCGAAGCTCGCGCAGCTGCTGCTCGACGCGGGCGCCAATGACCTCGGAGGGACCTTGATCAATGAGTCGATCTCGACCTCCGCGGGGGCGGGCTACGGACAGCTCGTCGGTCCCGGCGAGATCGTGCGGCTCATCCGCGACGCCGGGCGCGCGCCCGCCCAGCGTGACACGCTCTATCGCATCGTGAAGCGATACGAGGAGGGTGAGACGGTCGACTCACCGCTCGACGCGATCGACGACGCCGAGGTGCGCTTCGGCGCGTACCGTCGTCTGATCGCCTCGGGTGAGTTTCGCTTCCGTGACCGGTAGCCGTGCACGTCGCGCTGTGGTATTAATTCACTCCACATTCCACTCGATCGAGGAGGATCTCCTGTGGCGAAGATGATGAGCAAGTCCGCAGTCATGGCGCACCTCGCTGGCAAGACCAATCTCTCGAAGCGGCAGATCGTCGAGCTC
>QHSO01000129.1 GCA_003220475.1 Candidatus Rokuibacteriota bacterium
TCTTGTGGAATGAACGTGATGGCGCGGCCGCGCACGCGGTCGTTGACGACGGCGGCCTCCTCGCGCAGCAGGTCGGCGCCCTTGAACCACACTTCGCCGCCGCGGATGCGCGCCGCGGTCGCCGGCAGGACGCCGAGGATGGCGCGCGCGAGCGTGGTCTTGCCGCAGCCGCTCTCGCCCACGAGGCCGACGACCTCACCGCGCGCGACGTCGAGGTTGATGCCGTCCAGCACCTGCGCGACGTCGCCGTCGGTGACGAAATCGACGCGCAAGCCGCGCACGGACAGGAGCTCAGTCATCGCGTGCGATGCGGGCGCGGCGCAGGCGCGGATCGAGGACGTCGCGCAGGCCGTCGCCGAGCAGGTTGAAGCCCATGACGGTGAGGAAGATCGCGAGCCCGGGGGCCGTGGCGTACCACCACGCGTCGGGCAGGAACTCGCGTGACTCCGCGATCGTCCGGCCCCACTCAGGCGTGGGCGGCGGCGGCCCGAGCCCGAGGAAGCCGAGCGCGGCGGCGGTGAGGATCGTGAAGCCCATCCCGATCGACGCGCGCACGATGATCGGCGACGCGATGTTCGGCAGCACGTGCAGCACGGTCAGCCGCCACGGTGACGCGCCGAGCGCCGCCGTGCTCTCCACGAAGACCTCCTTCTGTAGCGCGCGCGTCTCCGCGTAGACGACGCGGGCGAACCATGGCCAGTACGTGGCGGACAGGGCGAGGATCACGTTGGGCAGCGAGGGGCCGAGCGTCTGCGCGATCGCGATGGCCAGCACCACCTGGGGCACGGCCAGGAACACGTCGGACACGCGCATCAGCGCATCGCTGAGCCAGCCGTGGTAGTAGCCGGCCACGAGGCCCACGGGCACGCCAACCATGAGCGAAGCGCCCACCGCGATCACGCCGATCAGAATCGTGATGCGCGCGCCGAAGAGCAGCCGGCTATAGACGTCGGCGCCCATGCGATCGGTGCCCAGCCAGTGGGCCGCGCTCGGACCTCGGAGGCGCTCCGCGGGATGCAGCTCGAACACGTCCTCCGGATGCGTGGCCAGGATGGGCGCGAGCAGCGCCGTGACGAGCAGCGCGGCAATGAGCACGAGCCCGAACAGCGCCGAGCGATCGCGCGCCAGCCGCGTGAGCACGAATCCCACAGTCTTCACGTCGTGCGCTCGCGCGGATCGACGAGGGTGTGGGCGACATCCACCAGCAGGTTCACGACGATGAAGATCGTTCCCGCCCAGACCGTGAAGCCCATCACCGCGTTGTAGTCGGAGCGCAGAATGGAGTTCACGGCATAGGTGCCGATGCCCGGCCAGTCGAACACCGCCTCCGTGACCACGGCGCCGGCGAGCAGGATGCCGAAGAGCAACCCGATCTGCGTCACCGTCGAGGTCAGCGCCGAGCGCAGCATGTACTTCCAGACGATCACCGCACGCGGCAGCCCCATCGCGCGCTCGTAGAGGACGAAGCTCGATTGCATGACGTCCAGCACGCCGGCGCGCGTGAATCGAACGAGCGTCGCGAGTGCGGGAAAGGCGAGCGTCGCCGCCGGCAGGGCCAGATGCAGCAGCGCGGCGCCGAACGTCGGCCAGTCGCCGGTGAGCGCGGCATCCGCCAGATAAAATCCGGTGATCGACCGCGGCGGAAAGCCCTGCAGTCGGCCGTTGAGCGGCGTCCAGCCCAGCCGCATCGCGAAGAGCAGCTGCAGCATGATGCCGAGCCAGAAGCTCGCGATGGCGAGGCCGGACACGGTGACGACGCGCAGCCCATGGTCGAACGGCGAGTTGCGCCAGATCGCGGATAGCACACCGAGCGGAATGCCGACGAGGACGGAGACGAGCATGGCCACCACGGTCAGCTCGATGGTGGCGGGCAGGCGGTGCGCGAGATCCTCCGCGATCGGGCGCCGCGTGAAGATGCTCGTGCCCATGTCGCCGCGCGCCAGCCGGCCGACGTACTCGACGAACTGCACGGGCAGCGACCGGTCGTAGCCGAGCTGATGCCGCAGCGCCTCGACCTGGGCCGGCGTGGCCGTCTCGCCCGCCACGAGCGCCACCGGGTCGGCCGGAACGACCCGCGAGATCACGAACGTGACCACGAGCAGCCCGAGCAGCGTCGGCACGAACCAGGCGAGCCGATGCAGCGCGAGCGCGAGCAGCCTCAACCGCTATTTCGCGTAATAGACCCAGCGCATTTCCTGGCCGTTGCCGATGGGGCTGAAGCGAATGCCCTCGAGGTTCTTCGCCCAGGGACCGAAGTACTTCGTGTTGTAGATCCACACGCCGGCCGCGTCGTCCACCACGATGCGCGCGGCATCCTGATAGGCCTTCTCCCTGATCTTGCGGTCGGTGGACCGCAGCGCCACGTCGAGCAGCTCGTCGACCTTCGGGTTCTTGTAGAAGCTCGACGCCTTGAACGTGCCCCACTGGCCGGAATGGAACATCTCGCCGATCCAGTTGTTGGGGTCGGCGTAGTAGGTGCTGATCCAGTACACGACGAGGTCGGGCGACGTCTCCGGCTTCTTCATGCGCTCGACCATCGCCGGCCACAGCTCACTCGTCAGCTTGGTGTCGATGCCGATCTTTCGCAGCCCGTTCGCCATCACCGTCGCCGCCTGCTCCGTCTGGCTGAAGCCCTGCAAGTAGCCGACGGTGAGCGGACGGTCCACCTTCGCCGCGGCCTTGCCCAGCTCGGCCTTCGCTTTGTCGAGGTCGTACGCGTAGCCCTTCACGTCCCTGGGCACACCCCAGAGGTTGTTCGGGATGGGCACGGGATTGCGCTCGACGGAGCCGCCGAGGATGTCCTTGTTGAAGCCGTCGTAGTCGAACGCATAGCTGATCGCGCGCCGCACGTGCACGTCGGTGAGCGGCGACCGCTGGTTGTTGACCTGGAACATCATGATGCGCATCGACTCCTGCTCGATGATCTTCACGTTGGGCGCCTCGCGCAGGCGCTTGACCTGGTCATTGGGCAGGTAACCGCCCGTGCCCTGGTAGTCACCCTTGATCATGCCGAGCACGCGCGTGTTGTCTTCCTTGACCAGCCGGAACTCGATCTCGTCGATGTACTTCGGACCCCACGGCATGAAGTGCCCCGCGAAGCGCTTGGCGATGAAGCCGACGGCGGGATCGTAGCGCGTCAGCATATACGAGCCCGAGCCGGCATCGTTGCTCGTCAGCCACGCCGCGCCCCAGTCGTTGTCCTTCTCGTTCTTCTTGAGAAGGGCGGCGTTCACCACGTGCACCTCGGGCACGACAGCCAGGAAGATCGCCGAGGGCTTGAGCAGCGTGAACTGCACGGTGTAGCGATCGAGCGCCCGCGTGGCGCCGGGCGCCAGCATGGTGGCCAGCAGCGCGGCCGCGCCCTTCTTCAGCGCGAGGATGCGCTCGGCGCTGTAGCGCACGTCCTCCGCGGTGATCTCGGCGCCGTCGTGGAATTTGGCGCCGCGGCGCAGCTTGAAGGTGTACGTGAGGCCGTCGGGGGAGACGGTGTGGCTCTCGGCCAGCCACGGCTCGAGCTTCGGCGGATTGTCGAGCCAGCGGTAGAGCCCGTCGTACAGGTTGAGGCGCACGGCGACGCGTCCGACGTCGAAGGCGGCGTGCGGATCCATCGTGTCGTACGGGCTTTCGTTGGCGAACACGAACCGCGTCTGGGCAGCGGCCGGTATCGAAGGCATCGTCGCCAGCACCACGAGGGTGAGGAGGACGATCAGCCAGGTACGGCGATCAGTCATGGACGACCTCCACGCGCTGCGGAATTTCAGGGACGCCTGCGGCGTGGCGCGGATCATACCACGCGCTCTCACAGCACGTTACGGGGCCGCCCGATCGCGCCCTCGGCGAAACGCGAGAAGCGGAAGCCGCTGATGTCGAGCGAGGGCTTGCCGTCCACGATGAGCTCGGAGACGAGCCGGCCGGCGATCGGCCCCATCGCGAAGCCGTGGCCGCTGAAGCCCGTCGCGAACACGAAGCCGCGCAGCTGCGGCGCTTCGCCGAGCACGGGAACGAGATCGGGCGCGGCGTCGATGTAGCCGGCCCAGCGGCTCGCGATGCCAAGCGGTGGCAGCGCGGGCAGCAGACGCTGCAGCTCGGCCAGACTGCGCCGCACTTTGGCGGGATTCGGCGGGGGCTCGAGGTCGCGATCCCACACGAGCGGCTGCCGGCGCGCGGCGGAGCCCGGCAGGGCCGCGGCCAGGCTCGCGAGCAGCGGACGGCCGATGTGAAAGCGAAACATCGCCTTGTTCTTCCAGAAATTCGGCAGGAAGAACCGCAGCTGCCGCAGCGAATCGAGCGTGACGTCGTGGTCGAGCGCGCCACCGGCGGCGATCGTGAAGCTGCCGTCACGCCGCTGGCGGAACGCGACGCCGGGACCCCAGACCGCGCACGCCGTGACCGCCGGCACCGGCGTCGTCCGCGCGACCGTGCCACGGACCCAGCGCTGCGGCAGGGCGAGGCCGAGCGTGCGCGCCAGCCGCGACGACCATGCGCCGGCCGCGCACACGACCGTCGGCGCACGGATCTCGCCGTGCTCCGTCACCACACCGTCCACCGCGCCCGCCCGCGTGGTGACGCGCTGCACGGCGCACGCGAATCGGAGGCTCGCGCCGTGCGCGAGCGCGGCGCGCGCGAACGCGTCGGTGGTTTTTTCGGGATCGGCGTGGCCGTCGCCGGGCGTGTGCATACCGCCGACGAACCCCCCCGCGAGCCCGGGCACGACGGCGTTAAGCTCGTGCGCCCGCAGCAGACGCGTCGGCAGCCCGAACTCGCGCGCGACGGGCAACCACTGCTCGAAGCGCGCCATCCGCGTCTCGTCGGCGGCGAGCGCGAGGTTGCCGCCCTGGATCCACTCGATATCGGCGCCCAGCTCGCGCTCGAGGCCCCGCCACATCCGATTCGCCTCGAGCATCAGCGGCATCTCCAGCGGATCGCGGCCCTGCTGGCGCACGAAGCCCCAGTTCTTGCGCGACTGCTCACCGGGCACGCGACCGCGCTCGACGACGACGCGCATGCCACGTCGAGCGAGGAAGTATGCGGTGGCGCAGCCGACGATGCCGGCGCCCACGACGACGACGTCCGCCTCACGCGCCCGAGCCTCCATCACCATGCCCTCCGTCCAGCCGCCATCGCCTACCCGCCGAGATAGTGGTGGCGCACGTCGGGATTGTCGAGCAACTCGCGCCCGGTGCCCTCGAAGCGGTTGCGTCCCAGCTCCAGGACTAATCCACGATCCGACACGGCGAGCGCCTTCTTCGCGTTCTGCTCGACCATGAGCACGGTCGTGCCCTCGCGGTTGATGGCGACGAGCGTGTCGAATACGAGCTCGACCATGCGGGGGTCGAGACCCAGCGACGGTTCGTCGACCATCAGCACGCGCGGATGCAGCAGCAGCGCGATTGCCATCTCGAGGATCTGCTGCTGACCCCCCGAGAGCGTGCCGGCCGGATCGCGGCGCTTGGTCGCGAGCATCGGGAACCGGACAAAGAGCGCCTCGATGTCGCCGCGCACGCGCGCGTCGCGACGCAGGTACGCGCCCATCTCGAGGTTCTCCTCCACGCTCATCGCGGGGAAGTTGCAGCGGCCCTGCGGCACATAGCCGATGCCGCGCTTGAGCACCTCCGTCGGCGGCCGGTTGGCGATGTCCTCACCGCCGAAGCGGATCGTGCCCGCACGCGCCTGGACCATGCCGAACACGGTGCGGAGCAGCGTGGACTTGCCGGCACCATTGCTGCCGATGATGCACACGATCTCCCCCGCACGCACGGCGAGCGACACGCCGCGCAGCACCTCGACCTCCGCATAGCCCGCCACGACACCGCTGAGCTCGAGCAGCGCGGCGGCGTCGTCAGCGGCCAAAGTACGCCTCGATGACGCGTGCGTCGCGGCGGATCGTCTGCGGTGAGCCTTCGGCGATCTTCTGACCGTGGTCGAGCACGACGACGCGCTGGGAGATGTCCATCACCACGTCCATGTTGTGCTCGACCAGCACCACGGTCTTGCCCTGGCCGTGCAGCCGCAGGATGTGCTCCTTCATCTGGTTGATCATCGTCGGATTGACCGCGGCCGCGGGCTCGTCGAGCAGCAGCAGCTCGGGATCGGGCATGAGCGCGGCGGCGAACGCCAGCAGCTTGCGCTGCCCGTACGAGAGCGTTCCCGCCCCGGCGTCGGCCTTCCCGCTCAGCCCGACCAGCTCGAGCAGCCGGTGCGCGCGCTCGACGGCCTCGGCCTCCAGTCGGCGAAGGCGCCGGGTCCGAAGCAGCCGCGACAGCAGGCGCTCTTCCTGATGCTGCTGGAGAAACACCAGAAGGTTCTCGAGCGCGCTCAACCGTGGAAAGACGCTCACCTGCTGGAACGTGCGCGCCACGCCGAGCCGCGCCACGCGGTGCGGCGCGGCGTTGGTGACATCGCGGCCGCGGAAGAGCACGCGCCCGGCGTCGGCGGCGAGGTAGCCGGTGACGCAATTGAAGAGCGTCGTCTTGCCCGAGCCGTTCGGCCCGATCAGGCTCACCAGCTCGCCACGCTCGACGGCAAGGTCCACCCCATCGACTGCCGTGACACCGATGAAGTGCTTGACGAGGCCGTGAACCTCGAGCAGCGCCATCAGCGCGCGGCTCGGCGCAGCAGGCTCTCGAGCCCCTCGGGAGAGCGAACGACGACGAGCAAGAGCAGCGTGCCGTAGATCACGAGGCGCCACGTCGGCGCCAGCCGCAGCACCTCCGGAAGCGCGGTGAAGAGCACCGCGCCCACCAGCACGCCGCGCAGGCTGCCGACGCCGCCGAGGAAGACGATGACCAGCAGATTCACCGTGAGCGCGACGGTCATCTCCTCCGGGCACATGACGGACAGATAGTGCACGTACAGCGCGCCGACGCCGCCGGCGACCGTGGCCGCGATGGTGAAGGCGAGCAGGCGGTACTTGAGCGGATCGATGCCGGCCGCGCCCGCCAGCGGCTCGTTGTCGCGCACGGCGTGAAACGCGCGTCCGAGCCGGAACGTCGTGAGCCCCCGATAGAGCAGCACGACGGCGGCGAGCGCGGCGAGGGCGAGCCAATAGTGGCCGGGCAAGGTCGTGATCGCGAGCGCCGGCCCGCCGGGAACGCCGAGGACGGGTTTCGGGATTTCGGTGATGCAGAGCGGCCCACGCGTGACCTCGACCCAGTTGTTCGCGACGACGGACGCGACGAGCGCCAGCCCGAGCGTACCGACCGCGAAGGCGTGCTCGGTCAGCCGAAAGAGCGGCACGCCGACGAGCGCGGCCACGACGCCGGCCGCCAGCGCCGCGCCGATGAGCGCGCCGAGGAACGGCCAGCCCGCTCGCGTGGCGAGGAGGGCCGCCGTGTAGGCGCCCACGCCGAAGAACGCCGGATGCGCGAGCGAGAGGCTGCCGACGTGGCCGACGACGAGATCGTACGACAGCGCCAGGGCCGCGAAGAGCGCGGTGAAGACCAGCACGTGGAGCACGTAACGCTGCTGGCGCGGAACGAGCGCGGCTACCAGCCACGGCGCGCTGACGACGACCGCGGCGAGCGCTCCGATGGCCGCGCGTCGCACGTCAGATGCCGATCCGGCGGCCGAAGAGCCCCTGCGGCCGCCAGAGGAGCACCGCGATCATGATGACGAACGCGATGGCGTCCTTGTAGGCGTAGGAGATATAGCTGCCGGCCAGCGCCTCGGTGATTCCGATCAGAAAGCTGGCGGCGATGGCGCCGTTGACGTAGCCGAATCCGCCCGCCACGACCGCCGCGAACGCCTTGAGCGTCAGCACCGTGCCCATGTCCGGGAAGATGTTGAAGAGCGGCGAGACGAGCGTGGCGGCGACGGCCGCCAGCCCCGCCGACAGCGCGAAGGTCACCAGCGTGACGCGCTGCACGTCCACACCCACCACCGCGCACGCCTCGCGGTTCTGCGACATCGCGCGCATCGCGCGGCCCGTGCGCGTGCGCGCGACGAAGCGGTCGAGCCCCCAGAAAATCACCAGCGCGGCCACGAGCACGAGGAGGCGCTGCCAGGCGATGCGGAATCCGCCCACCTCGAGGATGCGCGCCGAGAGGGTCGTCGGCACCTCCTTGGGCTGCGTGCCGAGCACGATGATGGCGAGGTTCGTGAGCACGATCGACGTCGCGAGCGTCGCGATCAGCTGCACGTGCCAGGAGCGCGGGAGGATCGCACGGATCACGGTGTGCTGATACACGATGCCGAAGATCACCATGACGGCGGGCGCGAGCAACGCCGCGATCGGGTACGGGAGGCCGAGCTCGCTATAGCCGAGCCAGAACGCATAGGCGCCGAGCATGAAGAATTCGCCGTGCGCGAAGTTGATCAGGCGTGCCACGCCGAGCATGAGCGCGAGCCCCGCGGCCACCATGGCGTACATGGCGCCGAGCGTGAGGCCGTGCAGCAGCTGCTCGAGAAGGTCTGCGATCGGTGTCACATGGGGGCCCCGAAATGGCCCCCAAACCCCCAAACGCTCGGAGTGCCCCGGCCCAGCCGTGGCGCTCCTCGATCACCCGTCTCGGTCAATTGAGCAAGGCCGGGCTCGTCGGCAGCTTTTCGAGGATGCGCAGCTGGCCGTCGCGCATCTCGAGCAGGATCATGTTGATCCAGGCCTGGTGATGGTCGTCGAACTTGATCGGACCGAGCGGCGAGTCCTTGACGTCGACCTCCTTCAGCGCCGCGCGGATCGTCTGGCGATCGGCGTGCCCCTGCTTCTTCAGCGCGATCTCGATCGCGGGCACGACGGCCCACTTGAGCGTGATGGCCGCGAGGCTGCCGTGGATGCGCGGCGGAACCTTGTAACGCTCGGTCCACTTCTTGTCCCAGTCTGGATCGAGACCGGTGACCCAATAGCCGGCCTCGACGACGCCGTCGCCGATCTTCGGGTTGTCGCGCACCTGGTGCAGGAACTCGGCGGACGCCAGGCTGCCGCGCGAGTAGATCCGCTGCGTCAGCCCGAGCTCGCGGTACTGCCGCATGAACGGCGCGCCGTCGCTGGCCAGGATGACGGCGAGGATGGTTTCCGGATTGGCGCGCTTGAGCCGCGTCAGGACGGGCCGATAGTCCGGCTGGCCGGGATCGAAGAACTCGGTCGAGACGAGCGTGATGCCGGCTTTCTTGAACGCCGC
>QHSO01000130.1 GCA_003220475.1 Candidatus Rokuibacteriota bacterium
TGGGCCAACTACACGCTGACCGCCGATACGACGACCGGCGTGTTCACGATCTCCAGCAGCGGCGACAGCACCACCGTCAGCCTGCCCTAACAACACGGCGCGTCGGCGCCTCTCTACCCGGGGGAAGGCGATCATCGCCTTCCCCCGGCGCTTTCGCCTACCGCCAGCGCCTGCGCGGAAAGTCCGGAGAGGGGAACTCGCAGAAGTCGAGGGCCGCCCGCCACACACCGCCGCTTCGTTCGCACTCGATCTGCGCCGGCGTCGGGGGCCACACCACCGGTGCCGCCTGCGGCGTGCCCGGTGGAACGGCGGTGCTCGACGAAGAGGTCCCGCTCGGTGCCTCCCCCGAGCGCGGCAGCTGATGGCCCTTGGCGTACATACATTGCATGTACGCCATGTCGTAGCGGCGCTGCGCCGGCACTTCACCGCCCTTCATCTGCTGGATCTCCTGGCTCGCGAGCTGTCGGCACGCGCGGTCGTCGGCCTGAAATTGCTCCAGCGTTTTGCCTGGGCCCGCGAGAACCATGACGCTCGGACCGGTCGGTACGGGCGCGCAGGCGGCGGTAACCACACCGGCCGCGATCAGGAGTCCTCGTCTCCAGACTTTCATCGCCGACTACCTGACGAGGCAGAACCCCTGGCTCTCGACGCCGAGGGCGACGTTGAACTTGCTGCGGAAGTTCTCGAGCGCGACCGCCGCCGTCAGCTCCACCACCTGCGCCTCGGAGAAATGCCGGCGGAGCTCGGCGAACAGCTCGTCGGTGACCTTCTGCCCGGTGATCGTCATGGTCTCCGCGTAGCTCAGCGCCGCGCGCTCGGCCACGGAGTAAAGGCGGCTCGTCGCGAACGCGGTGATCTCACGGAGCTTGTCCTCCGAGGCGCCTTCCCGCAGACCGCGGGAAGAATTGATGTCGATTCAGAACGGACAGCCGTTGATCAGCGCGACGCGCAGATAGACGAGCGGCAGCAGCGCCTTTGGCAGTAGTCCCGAGCGGTCCACCGCCGCGGAGAGCGCCTTCGCGGCTTTCATGATGCCGGGCGTGTGCGCCTGCACCTTCGAGGTATTGAAGACGGCGCCGGCCGTCTCGATTTCCTTCGCGAAGATTTCCTTCAGAGTCGGATCGTCGCCGGGGTCGGTGATCTCGCGAACTCGGGGCATGGCGAAATTATACCGCCGGCCTCAGCGCGGCCCCTGAGGATGGGTCGTCAGGTAGTGCTCGATCGACGGCAGCGCGTCGAGCACCACGTCGCCGACGACGGCGAGGCTCCGCGCGGACAGCTTGTCGAGCGTGTCGTCCGCCGTGTGCCAGGGCGGATAGTCGAAGTCGATCAGCAACGCCGCCGGCACGCCGGCCTTGAGAAACGGCGCATGATCGTCCTCCACCGGCATCGGCTCGTTGAGAAAGTGCCGGCCGTAGCCCAGCCGCGCCGCGCTCGCCCACAGGATGTCGGTCAGCCACGGCGTCGAGTATGTGTCGCGCCGGATGTTGAGATCGCGGTCGCCGATCATGTCCATCAGGATCAAGGCGCGCGGCAGCCGGCCCGTGCGTTCGAGATCGGCGGCGAGGTGACGCGAGCCGTACAGGCTGTCCGCCGCCGTCCACGTCTCGCGCGCCTCCTCGCCGTCGAACCAGACGACCCACACCGTGTAGTCACGGGGCGCCTTCGCCAGGCGGCGCGCCAGCTCGATGAGCAGCGCGGCGCTCGAGCCGCCGTCGTTGGCGCCCACGAAGCGGAACGAGTTGAAGAGCTTCGTGTCGTAGTGGCCGGCCAGCACGACGATTTCGGGACGGCGTCCGGGCAGCCGCGCGACGACGTTGGCCATGCGCAGCCGCCCGTGAAGCGTGGCGGCCTCGAACGGCTGCACCTCGACCTCGATGCCGCTGCGGCGGAGCTCGCCGACGATGTACGCACGCGCGCGCTCGCCGCCGGGCGACCCGGCGACACGCGGCCCGATGGCCACGAGCCGCTCGACGTGACGCAGAGCCACCGCGCCGTCGACGCGCGGCGGCGCCGGCGACTGCGCGTCACCGGCGCGAAGGGCCGCGGTCAGCACGGCCATGACTACCGCGAGCGCGGCCACGACGCGCGCGCCGCTCATCGACGCGCCCGGTCCGGCTTGACGCCCGCAGCACCGAAATACTGCATCGTCAGGACGAAGTTGCCCTCGGCGTGCAGCGCGTTGAAGCCGTCGAGCCAGCGCTCGGCCGTCGGCGCATCGACGATGCCGAAGCGCACGGCGTTCTCCGCGCGTCGCTCGAGGAAGTTCCGCGAGAACCGCGTGAGCGTCGTGTCCTGATAGACGTCGGCGAGCATCTTGACGTCGACGAGACCGGCAGCGCGCAGCAGCGCGCCCAGTCGCCGTCCGCTGTGCGGCTCGGGGTAGATCCGCGCGGCGACGCCGTCGAGGATCCGCGCGGTCAGCTCGCGATCCGGGTGCGCGGCGCCGATCAGACCGAAATCCTGGTCTTGCACAGCCACGCGCCCGCCGGGTCGCGACACGCGCGCCATCTCATTCACCACGCGCAGCGGCTCCTCGACGTGCAGGATCACCGTGATGGCGAGCACCGCGTCGAAGCGCCGATCGGCGAACGGCAGCCGATGCCCGTCGGCGCGACGAAACACGAGGCGGCCACCCGGTGCGCCGCGTGAGAGCGCCCGCGCGCGTTCTAACAGCGTGGCGCTGGTATCCACCGCCGTGACGACGCCGCGCCGGCCGACCAGCGCGGCCAGATCACGCGCCACGACGCCGGTGCCGCAGCCGACCTCCAGCACGCGATCGCCCGCGCGCACCGGCACCCATCGGAGGAACCGTCGTCGCAGCCGGATCTGGCTCGGCGTGCGCCCGCGCACCTCGAGCGCCGCCGCCATCGTCGCGGCGGTGGGCTGGGCGTCGACGGCGCGCCAGGGATCGGGGTGCGGGGCCGATGACGCCACGCTAGCTGACGTAGCGGCTCGCGCACTCCTCGCTGCAGAAGTACGGCGCGCCGTCGGCGCCGCGCCCGCGCACGGCGCGTGAGCGGACGACGTACGTCTGACAGACGGGATCCTTCACGAGCTCGTCGCTCACGGCGACTGGACGGCGGGCACCGCGCGCGAGGGGGCGGCGAAGGAGCGGCAGCAGGACGATGACCACGAAGGCCACGAGCGCGAGCAGCAAGACGACGCGCACGGCCTTACCGTTCCGGCTTGATCGAGACGGCTCGGAGGAATTCCTTGTCTTGCGCGGTCAGCTCGGAGGAAAAGCCCCGGCTCTTGGCCCCGGCGAAGAAGATGCCCGTGTCGGCGCCCCGCTTCAGGATCTCCTGAACGGCGTCGCGCGCGGCGTCCGTCGCCGTCAGCGACGCCTCGATCGTCTGCACGAGGCGCTTGAAAAGCCCATCGAGGTGACGCTCTCTCGCCATTGCGTCCTTACGATAACATACGGCGCGTGCCCGCCCCCTGGACCGCGCTCGCCTCGTCCATCCGCTGGTCGCAGGGTAAGCTCTCGCTGCGCGAGGACGGCTGGCGGCTGCCCGACGGTCGCCAGCGGGTCTATCCCGTGCTTGCCGTCGGCATCACCGTCGGCGTCCTCGGCTTCGTCGAGCCCGACCGCATCGTCCTCGTACGCCAGTTCCGCCATCTGGCGCGCGCGCAGTCGTGGGAGCTGCCCGGCGGCGGGGCGCTGGCCGGTGAAGCGCCCGAGGTCGCTGCGCAGCGTGAACTGCGCGAGGAAGGCGGCTACCGCGCCGAAGAGCTGACGTTCCTGACGCGCTTCTGGCCATGCAACGCATACCTCGATGAAGTGGCGTGGTGCTACGTCGCGCGCGGTCTCACGCCCGATCCGTTGCCGGCGGACGACGACGAGTTCCTCGAGCGCGCGGTGGTGCCGCTGACCGATGCCGTGCACATGGCGCTGGAAGGAGAGATCACGGAATCCGTGTCCAAGGTTACGCTGCTGCAGTACGCACTCACTCGCGAGCGGCACTGAGCCGGCCTGGTACCGGCGCCCGTTCGCCCGGAGGATCCTCACATGCTGTGGACGATCTTCGTGATCCTGCTCGTGCTGTGGGCGCTCGGCCTCGTGAGCTCGTACACGCTCGGCGGCTACATTCACGTGCTACTTGTCATCGCCATCGTGATCGTGCTCATCCGGATCATCCAGGGAAGGCGACCGATCTGACCGGGCGCGGCGCCATCGACGCCGTCATCTTCGACATGGATGGCGTGCTCGCCGACTCCGAGCCGCTGCACCAGGACGTCATCCGTGGGCTGCTGGCCGAGTACGGCGTCGACTGGCGTCCCGGGGAACACGATCCCACCGTCGGGCTCACGTCCGTCGAGGGATTCTCGGTGATCTGCGCGCGGCATCCGCTGCCCCACGATCCGCGACGCCTCGACGAGCTCTATACCGAGCGCGTGCTGCCGGTGCTGCGCGAGCGCGTGACGCCGATGCCGGGCGTGCCCGACGTCCCGCGCGCGCTCGCCGCCCGCGGCGTCTGTCTGGCCGTCGCGTCGTCGTCGTCGCCGGCGGTGATCGACATGACGCTCATGGCGCTCGGTGTGCGGCCGCTGTTCCAGACGACCGTGTCTGGCGTCGAGGTCGCGCGGGGCAAGCCCGCGCCGGACGTGTTTCTGGAGGCGGCCAAACGGCTCGGGGTGGCGCCGGACGCGTGCGTGGTGGTCGAGGATTCCGAGCGCGGGGTGCGCGCGGCGCGCGCCGCCGGCATGCGCTGCGTCGCGATCCCGTGCGGCGAGACACGGCATCACGACTTCAGCGACGCGACGCTGGTGCTATCCGCGCTGCCCGATCTGCTGCGCTGCTCGCTCCTCGCCTGACCGAGGAGCGCCACGGCTTCGCCGCGGCGCTTCCGAGCGTTGCCGGGGAGTCCGAGGGGGCGTAGCCCCTTCGCTTAAACACCTGGGGGCCATCTCGGGGCCCCCATCTTCAGTAGGTCGCGCGCCCGCCTGAGAGGTCGTACACCGCGCCCGTCGAGAAGGAGCACTCGTCGGAGGCGAGCCACGCGACCAGCGCCGCCACCTCCTCCGGCTTGCCGACACGTCCCATCGGAATCTTGGCGACGAGCATGTCGACGGTCGAGCGCTCCATCTGCTGCAACAGCTCGGTGCCGATCACGGCCGGCGCCACGGCATTGACCAGGATGCCCTGCGTCGCCACTTCCTTGGCGAGCGCCTTGGTGAGGCCGATGACGCCCGCCTTCGCGGTCGAATACGGCACGAGCGTGGGATTGCCTTCCTTGCCGGCGATGGACGCGATGTTTACGATGCGGCCGCTCCGCGCCGGCCGCATGAGCCGCACGGCGGCGCGACAGACGAGGAAGACGCTCGTGAGATCGACGGCGATCACCTGCTGCCAGTCCTCGTCCGTCAGCTCCCACGTCGGAAAGGAGCGGCCGGTGATGCCGGCGTTGTTCACGACGATGTCGAGCCGCCGGTGCCACGCGTGCGCCGTCTCGACGGCGCGATCGACGTCGGTCGTGCGCGTGACGTCGGCAACGATCGCGCGCGCGTCCGACCCGAGCCGCTTCGCGGCGCCTTCGACGGCCGCGGCGTCGCGGTCCACCATCACCACGCGCGCGCCGTCGGCGAGCAAGCGCTCACTGATGGCGAGCCCGATGCCGCGGCCTGCCCCCGTGACCACCGCCGTGCGCCCGTCCAGCCGACTCATGCGAGCGCCTGGCTGAAATCTTCGATGAGGTCGTCGGGATGTTCCAGACCGATCGAGACGCGCAGGAGATTCGCCGGCGTCGTCGTGCCGGGGCCCTCGATCGACGCGCGATGCTCCATGAGGCTTTCCGTCCCGCCGAAGCTGGTCGCCCGGGTGAAGAGGCGCACCTTCGCCGCCACCGCCATGGCCGTCTCCGCGCCGCCGTGGATCTGTACGGACAACATGCCGCCGAACATCGCCATCTGGCGCCTGGCGACCTCGTGACCGGGGTTCGAGGGCAGCCCGGGATAATGCACGCGCTCGACGCGCGGGTGCGCGTCGAGGAACGTCGCGACCTTCAGGGCGTGCTCCGACTGCGCGCGCACGCGATACGGCAGCGTGCGGATGCCGCGCAGCACGAGCCAGCAGTCGAATGGCGACGGCACGGCGCCGCCCGCGGTCTGGATCGTGCGGAGCCGCTCGAGGAGCGATCCCCGCTCGCGCGCGACGACGATGCCGCCGAGCACGTCGGAATGACCGCCGAGATACTTCGTGGTCGCGTGCACGATCAGATCGGCGCCGGCCTTGAAGGGCGATTGGAGAATCGGCGTCGCGGTCGTGTTGTCCACGACGAGGCGGGCGCCCGCTGCGCGCGCGATCGCGCCGATGCGCGAGAGGTCGCTCACCTTCCACAGCGGGTTCGACGGCGACTCCGCCCACACCAGCCTGGTGGTCGGGCGCACGGCTTTCTCGACGGCGCCGAGATCGGTCATGTCGACGAACGTCGCCGCGAGTCCCCACCCCGCGTAGATCTCACGCAACAGCTTCCCGGTGCCGTAGTAGGCATCGACGGGAGCGACGACGTGATCACCGGGGGCGAGCGAGAGGAAGACGGCCGAGGTCGCGGCGGAAGCCGACGCAAAGGCGACGGCGTCGGCGCCGCCCTCGAGCGCGGTCAGGCTGGCCTCGAGCGCCGCGCGGTTGGGGGCGCTGCTGCGCGCATAGATGTGCCCGTGCGGAAACGAGCCATCGGGGTCGCGCTCGAACGTCGTCGACGGATGGATGGCCGGCGTGACGGCGCCTGTCGCCGGGTCGACCTGCACGCCCGCGTGGACGGCGACGGTCTCGATCCTCATGGTGTCAGTCTCCTCCGTCGCCGGCGCCGAGCACGACACCGTCCTCCGGCCGCCACGTCAGCGTCACACGCGTCTTACGCGGCAGCGCGACGGCCTGCGTGTGCGGCACGTCGACCCAGAACGGCCGGCCTTGCACGCTCACCTGCAGCCGCACGATCGCGCCGAGAAACGTGACGACGTCCACCACGCCGTCGAGCCGGTTGACGCCGTTGGCGGCGGCGGTGTCACCGAGCACGCGCAGCTTCTCGGGACGCACGGCCAGTGTCACGGTAGACCCGTCGACGACGCCTTCGCACGCCGCGCGCAGGCGTTGGCCGTCCCAGTCCAGCACGCCGTCCGCCGCCGACACGACGCGACACGGCATGAGGTTGGAGATGCCGATGAAGTCCGCGACGAAGCCGGTTCGCGGCCGGCCGTAGACCTCCTCGGGGCGGCCGAGCTGCTCGATGCGGCCGGCGCGCATCACGGCCAGCCGGTCGGCGAGCGAGAGCGCCTCCTCCTGATCGTGCGTCACGTAGAGCGTGGTGACGCCGAGGTCCTGCTGGACCTTGCGGATCTCCGCGCGCAGGCGCAGCCGGATTTTGGCGTCGAGCGCGGAGAGCGGCTCGTCCAGCAACAAGATTTCGGGCCGCCGCGCGAGCGCGCGCGCGAGCGCGACGCGCTGCTGCTGGCCGCCGGACAACTGGTTGGCGTAGCGGCCGCCGAGACCCTCGAGATGCATGAGCGCGAGCAGCTCGTCGACTCGATCGCGGATGCGCGGCCGCGGCCAGCGTGCGACGTGCAGACCGAAGGCGATGTTCTCGGCCACCGTCATCGTCGGAAACAGCGCGTACGATTGGAACACGATGCCGACGCCGCGTCGCGCGGGCGGCACGTCGTTGACGACGCGGTCGTCGAAACGCACCTCGCCGGCGTCGGGACGCTCGAACCCCGCCACCAGGCGCAGCGTGGTCGTTTTGCCGCAGCCCGAGCCGCCCACCAGCGCGACGAGCTCTCCCGGCGCGATCTCGAGAGAGAGCCCGTCCACGGCGGTGGAGGCGCCGAAGCGCTTGGTGACGTCGCGCAGCGTGATGCGCATGGCCGGTTACTTCGAGTACTTCTCCTGCCACAGCTTCACCAGCCGGTCTTTGTATTGCGGATCGCCGGCCTTGACGAAGTCGATGTCGATCAGCTTCATCTCGGTGATCTTGGGACCGCTCACCGGCACGTCGCTGCGCGTGATGCCGGTGCCGCGCCACTCGGCGTATGACGTCATGGCCGACTTCGACACCGCCCAGTCGAGAAAGCGTCGGGCGTTCATTGGATTTTTGGCGCCCTTGACCAGGCCGTTGGCCTCGAACGTCCACGGCACGCCGTCGGAGGGCCAGATGATATCGATGGGCGCGCCGTTTTTCTTCGCGACCTCGACTTCGTAGGCGAGCGCGACGCCGATCGGTGTCTCACCCGAGGCCGCCATGCGGCCCGGCGCGCCGCCCGACTTCGTCACCTGCGACAGGTTCTTGTCGAGAGCATCGTAGTACTGCCACATCTTGTCCTCGCCGAGCCGCGCGGCGTGGCTGGCCAGCAGCAGGTACGCCGTGCCCGACGTCGACGGGTTGGACATCACGACGTGGCCCTTGTACTTGGGGTCGATCAGATCCGCCCACGACTTCGGCGGCGGCAGCTTCAGCTCGGCCATCTTCTTCTGGTTCACCGCGAAGGCGACCGTCAGCAGCGTCACGCCCTGCCACAGGTTGTCCGGATGCTTGAAGCGCGCGGGGATCGCCGTCGATTCTTTCGCCGCGTACGGCTCTAGCAGCCCCTTGCTCGCCGCGCCGGTCATGTAGTCATTGAACACGCCCCACACGACGTCGGCCTGCGGGTTGGCCTTCTCCGCTTCGAGACGCGCGATCGTCGGGCCCGTCGAGCCGCGGATGTACGCGGCTTTCGCCGCGAGATCGGGCAGGTCTTTCTTGAACTGCTCCCAGAACGTCTTGAGCTCGTTCTCCTCGTAGGCGGTGTAGACGACGAGACGATCCTCGGCGGTGTCGCCCGGCGGCGCGCCCACGGGCAGCACGAGGAGGCCGGCGACCAGCAGCATCAGCAGTCGGCGCATGAACAGGCTCCTTTCGTAGCATCGCCCTCACGATTTCAGAATCGCCACGCGATCGCCGCCGACCAGCGCGCGCAGGAAAAGCACCGCGCCGATGACGATGGCGAGGATGATGGTGCCGAGCGCGCAGGCGACACCGGGGTAGCCGTTTTCGACTTGCGCGAGAATCGCCACCGAACCGAGGTTGAAGCCCGGATAGATCAGAAAGATCACCGCGCTCACCGTGACCATGCCGTTGATGAAGAAGTAGATGAAGATCGAGAACGCGGTGCCCGTGAGGAGCGGCAGCACG
>QHSO01000131.1 GCA_003220475.1 Candidatus Rokuibacteriota bacterium
TCGGCGCCGACGGCGTCCTCCATGGTGACCTTGAGGAGCGTCCGCGTCTCGGGATTCATCGTCGTCTCCCAGAGCTGCTCGGGATTCATCTCGCCGAGGCCCTTGTAGCGCTGGAAGGTGGCACCGGCGCGCGATTTCTCCAGAGCGAACCGCCAGAGATCGTCGAGGCTCTTCACCGGCCGCTCGGCGTCGTGCTCGTCCAGCACGACGGTGGGACCCTTGGCGGCCGCGGCCACCTTCTCCCAGTGCTCGAGCAGCGTCGCGTAGTCCTGCGACCGGAAGAGCTCCGTGCTGAAGGTCAGCGGCGGCGTGCCGGCGATGACGATCGTGTGCGGGTCGTCGTTGTCGCCCGGACGCACCTCCACGTCGTGGCCGTTCACCGCGGTGGCCGCCGTTTTCACGGCGGCGCCGATCTCGGCGTGACCGATGCCCCGCTTGTTGCCGCGGAACTTCTCGCGCAGCAGCTCGGCGAGAATCGCCGCCGGCACGCCGCGCTTGACGAACTTGCCGAAGAGCGCGCGGTATTCGCTCACCGCGTGCAGGAGCTCGAGCAGCGGTTCGCCGGTGATCGGCGTCTTGATGCCGGGCACCTTCAGCTTGGCCGTGGCGGCCCAGGAGGTGAGGAAGAAGTCCTCGAACTCGCGCTCGTTCATCAGATACTTCTCGACCTTCCCCTTCTTGACCTTGAACAGGGGCGGCTGCGCGATGAAGAGATTGCCCGCCTCGATGACCGCGTTCATGTGCCGGAAGAAGAACGTGAGCAACAGCGTGCGGATGTGCGCGCCGTCCACGTCGGCATCCGTCATCAGGATGATCTTGTGGTAGCGCAGCTTCGTGAGGTCGAACTCCTCCGTCCCGATGCCGGTGCCCATCGCCGAGATGAGCAGCCGGATTTCGTTGTGGGACAGGACCTTGTCGTAGCGCGCCTTCTCCGAGTTGATGATCTTGCCACGCAACGGCAGCACGGCCTGCGTCTTCCGATCGCGGCCCTGCTTGGCCGACCCGCCGGCGGAGTCGCCCTCGACCAGGAACAGCTCGCGATACTGCGGGTCGCGCTCGGAGCAGTCGGCCAGCTTGGCGGCCAACCCCTCGTCGTCCCGCCCGCCCTTGCGCGTGAGCTCGCGCGCTTTTCGCGCGGCCTCGCGTGCCTGCGCGGCGCGCACGCACTTGTCGGCGATCTTCCGCGCGGTGGTCGGATCCTCTTCGAAGGCCACCGCCAGCTTCTCGTAGACGATCTGCTGCACGAGGCCTTTCAGGTCCGTGTTGCCGAGCTTGGCCTTGGTCTGCCCCTCGAACTGCGGATCCGGCAGCCGCACGGAAACGACGGCGCAGAGCCCCTCACGAACGTCGTCGCCAGTGACGCCACTCTTGAAATTCTTCAGGAAACCGTTCTTCTCCGCGTACGTGGACAGCTGCCCGGTCAGCGCCGCGCGAAACCCGGTGAGGTGCGTGCCGCCCTCGCGCGTGTTGATGTTGTTGGCGAACGCGAACACGCTTTCCTGGTAGCCGTCGTTGTACTGCAGCGCGACCTCGACCTCGATGTCGCCCTTCCTGCCCTCGAAGAACATGACCTTGGGATGGATGGGCGTCTTGTTCAGGTTGAGGTGCTTGACGAACTCCACGATGCCGCCCTTGAACAGGAACGTGTTGGCGCGGCCGTCGCGCTCGTCCTCGATGACGATCTTCAGCCCTCGATTGAGGAAGGCGAGCTCGCGCAGCCGGTTCGACAGCGTGTCGAACGACAGGTTCGTTTCCTCGAAGATCGTCGTGTCGGGCTTGAAGCGGACGATGGTGCCGTGCTTCGCGGTTTTCTCGCCGGGCGTGAGCGGGCCGGTCGGCACTCCACCCTTCTCGTAGCGCTGCGTCCACACCAAGCCGCCGCGGCGGATCTCGAGGTCGAGCCACTCGCTGAGTGCGTTCACCACCGAGACGCCGACGCCGTGCAGGCCGCCCGAGACCTTGTAGGCCGAGTGCTCGAACTTGCCGCCGGCGTGCAGCACGGTCATGACGACTTCGGCCGCGGACTTGCCGGTTTCCTTGTGCGTGTCGACCGGGATGCCGCGCCCGTTGTCGCCGACGGAGACCGAGCCGTCGGCATGCAGGATCACCTTGATCGAGTCGCAGAAGCCGGCGAGCGCCTCGTCGACGGAGTTGTCGACGACCTCGTATACCAGATGATGCAGGCCGTACGCGCTCGTGTCGCCGATGTACATGGCGGGACGCTTGCGCACCGCCTCGAGGCCTTCGAGGACCTTGATGTCACTCGCGGTATACGTCTCTGCGCTCATGCCGCGGCGACCTCGCCTGCGTCCACGATCCACCGCGCAGCGCCGTTCACCGCGAGTGGCTCGGGCGACGTGAGAAACACCTGCTCGGCGCTCTGGATCTCATGCAGGACGTTGGCGCCCACCACGGCGTCGAGCTCGGACAGCGCGTCGTCGAGCAGCAGCACCGGCGGCGTCCCCGCCGCTTCCGTCACCGGCAAGACCTCCGCCAGCCGCAGCGCCAGCGCGAGCAGCCGCTGCTCTCCGCGCGAGCCGAAGGCGCGCACGTCGGTGCCGTCCAGCTCGATGGCGAGATCATCGCGATGCGGGCCGGCCAGCGTCAGTCGGCGGCGCAACTCTTCCGCGCGGCGCCGCTCGAGTGCCGCCAGCAGCGCGGCGGGCTCGGTCGCCTCGCCGAGGCTCGTCCGATACGCCACCTGGACTTTGCGCCGCGTGCCGGCCAGTGCGGGATACACGCGCGCCAACTCGGTCGAGAGCGCCGCCACCGCGCGCCGCCGTCGATCGATCAACTCCATCCCGACCGTGGCGAGCTGTTCGTTCCACGGCGCCAGTCGGCTCTCGGCGTCCGACGTCTGCAGCAGCCGATTGCGGCGCGCGAGGATCTGACGATAGCGCAGCAGCGCAGGAAGGTGACCGGCATAGAGGCGCGCTGCGAACCCGTCGATGAAGTTACGCCGCGCGGCCGGTGGGCCATTGAGGATGCCGAGATCCTGCCAGCCGAAGACGATGACACGGGCCCAGGGGCACACGTCACCGGCGCTCTGCCAGGTCCCATCCTCCAGCCGTTGGATCGTGCGCCGGACCGAGCGTGTGCCTTCCGTATGGATCAGCTCGCCGCTGAGCGTCGACGCCGCGGTCTCCCACGACGGCAGCTCGCCCAGCCGCGACGTCCGAAACGACCGTCCCGTGAGCAGCACGCCGAGCCCTTCGAGGAGGTTCGTCTTGCCCTGCGCGTTGCGTCCCGAGAGGACGTTCAGCCGGGCCGACGGTCGATAGGAGAGGCTGCGATAATTGCGAAAATCACGCAAAACCAAGCAACCAATTTGCACCCTTCAAGCGTACCATTTCCCGTCGAAAATTCCGCTCCAATTTCCTGCTAAATTTACTGCTAAATACGCATCGGCATGATCACACAGCAGTAGCCGTCGTCCTCGACGCTGCGGATCACGCCGGGGCTCAATCCGTCCTTGAATTCGAGGACGATTTGCTCGCGCTCGATCGGCGCGATCGCATCGAGGACGTACTTCGAGTTGAAACCGATCGTGACTTCGGCGCCCGCGTAGTCGACGTCGAGCGTCTCCTCCGCCTCGCCCAGATCCGCGCTCGACGCGGACAGTTTGAGCGCCGTGGGCGCGAGGACGAATTTCACGGGCTTGTTGCGCTCCTCGGCCATCACCGCGACGCGACGCAGAGCGCCGCCGAGGGCGGCTCGCGAAATGACGAGCTTGCCCGGGTGGCCTTTGGGAATCACCGCGTCGTAGTTCGGAAACTGGCCCTCGATCAGTCGCGCAGTCATCATGAAGTTTGGCATCTGCAGGAGGAACTGATTTTCCGTCAACGCGATCTGCACCTCTTCGCCGGCGCCGAGCACGCGCTGAATCTCGAGCACCGCCTTGCGCGGCACGATGCCGGTCACGGCCGGGCCGACGATGCCGATCGCGCGACTCGCCAGCGCGAGCCGATGTCCGTCCGTGGCCACGAGCCGCGCGTCCTTGCCGGCGAGCGCGAACAGCACGCCGTTGAGGGCATAGCGCGTCTCGTCGTGCGAGATCGCGAAGCTGGTCGCGGCGAGCATCTCGCGCAGCATCTTGCTTTCGAGGCGGATCCAGTTCGCCTGCGCCGCGGGGACCACCGGCGGGAAATCATCAGGGGCCATGCCGACCAGCTTGTAGGACGCCGTACCGCACTTGAGGCTGACCGTCGCATTGTCCTGAACGCGCAGGGCCACGTCGGCGGCCGGGAGCTCCTTGACGATCTCGGCGAGCTTTCGCGCGGACACCGTGATGGCGCCCTTGCCGGCGACGCGGGCGGGCACGGCAACGCGCGCGCCCACTTCGAGATCCGTGGCGGTGACGCGCACGGCCTCGCCATCCGTCTCGAGCAGCACGTTGGCGAGGATAGGCAGCGTCTGACGCGGCTCCACGATGTTCTGGACCATTTGCAGGCCCTTGAGGAACGCGTCACGGTTCAGGACGACTTCCATAGGGTTACTCCAGTGTTTTGTTTTAGAAGTAGAACAGAAACAACTCCGTAGTCCGAGCAGGAGCCGAGCGGTGTGGACGGAGCGGATGCGAGACAACCTCCGATCGGCTCGGGCCTTTTGACGACGGCTCGCCTGCGACAACGCTGTGGAGAGCGCGGTGAGCACGGTGGATCACAGCGTAATGCCCTGGATAAGTCCGTCGATCGCCTTGCGGAGTTTGGGGTCTTCCTGCAGCAAGACCTGGATCTTGTCCACAGCGTGCAGCACGGTCGTGTGGTCCTTGCCGCCGAAGGCGCGGCCCACTTCGGATAGCGAGGCGTGCGTGAGCTGCCGCGCGATGTACATCGCGATCTGCCGCGGGAAGGCCACCGCCTTCGTGCGGTTCTTGGCCTTGAGGTCCGAGAGCTTGATGCCGTAGGCCTCGGCGACCTTGCGCTGGATCTGCTCGATGGTGATGATCTTCTCTTCCTCGCCCCACAGCTCGCCGAGCACCTCCTGGGCCAGATCCACCGACATCTCGCGTCCGGTCAGCGCGCAAAACGCGATCATGCGCGTCAGCGAGCCTTCGAGCTCGCGGATGTTGGACTTCACGCGACTGGCGATCAGGTAGGCCACGTCGTCGGCCAGTCGTACGCGCTCGAGCGCGGCCTTCTTCTTGAGAATCGCGACGCGCGTCTCGAAGTCGGGCGGCTGGATATCGGCGATGAGGCCCCACTCGAAGCGCGAGCGCAGCCGTTCCTCGATCTCGGGAATGTCCTTGGGCGGCGAATCGCTGGACACGATGATTTGCTTGCGCGACTCGTAGAGCGTGTTGAACGTGTGGAAGAACTCCTCCTGCGTTCGCTCCTTGCCCGAGATGAACTGGATGTCGTCGATCAGCAGCAGATCGATGTTGCGGTAGCGCGAGCGGAACTCCGCAGTGCGGTCGTAGCGGATCGCGTTGATGAGCTCGTTCGTGAACCGCTCGGAGGTGATGTAGACGATGGCCATGCCGGGAAAGAGCTTCGCGCTCTGATATCCGACCGCGTGCAGCAGGTGGGTCTTGCCGAGTCCGACCCCCCCGTAGATGAACAGCGGGTTGTACGCCTTCGACGGCAGCTCGGCAACGGCCTGAGACGCGGCCTGCGCGAATTGGTTCGACGAGCCCACGACGAAGGAATCGAACGTGTAGCGGGGGTTGAGCCCCGCCGTCGAGCCGCCGCCCGGGCGCGCCGACAGTGGCGGCGGCTCATCGGCGACGACCGCGGGTTCGACGTCGCGCTCATCGACGACGATCGTCAGTCGCGGCTGACCACCCAACACGGTCTGCGCCGCCTGGTGCAGCGTCTGCAGGTGATGCTGAATCAGCCAGTCGCGCGAAAAGCTGTTCGGCGCGCCGATCTTCAGATGATCGCCCTCCACGGCAAGCAAGCGACAGGGCCGCACCCACTGATCGATGACGGCAGGGGCCAGTTTGTTGCCGACGGCGTCGAGAAGACGACCCCAAAGGCTATCCAGCACAGCTCAAGCCCTCACTTACACACAGAGTTATCCACAGGTGTGGATAACGGTGAGTGCCTTTGTTCGATAGGGGTATCCGTGCCGGAAGCACCGGCGCAAACAGGAACACGTACAAGCACGCGAGTCTTCACGACCAGCCAATCACGGAGCCCGCACGGTAGCACGGCGGTTCGCAGCGTCGCAAGGGCGTTCGTCGGTTGACTGCCCTCGAGCGCGTGCCTACACTGTGTCGGTTCGACGATCGGAAGGGAGCGTTGCTCGATGAAGCGGACGTTTCAACCCAACACACGCCGCCGGGCCAAGACGCACGGGTTTCGTGAGCGCATGAAGACGAAGGGCGGACGCAAGGTATTGAAGCGTCGTCGCGCGAAGGGCCGCAAACGGCTGACCGTCTGAGTGGCGGGCCTCCCTCGACGCCAGCGACTGACCACCAACGCCGAGTTCCAGGCGCTTTTTCAGCGGGGCAAGCGGATCGATCGTCCTGCGCTCATCGTGCTCTGGCGAGAATCGAACGAATCCACACGTGTCGGCTTCGCGGTGAGCCGCCAGCTGCGGCTGGCGGTGCAGCGCAATCGTGCGCGGCGGCGACTGCGCGAGGCGTATCGGGCCGCGCGTGACGCGGCGCCCGCGCGGGCGGCGCTCGTCGTGATCGGACGGCCCGCGGTGTTGCGCGAGCCGTTTCCCGTGCTGCTCGGTCAGATGCGTCACGCGCTGGCCGCCATTCCCGGCCCGAGACGATCGTGAGCGCGCTCGGCCGGCTCGCGGCCGGCGTCATCGCCGCCTATCAGTGGCTGGTCTCGCCGCTGTTGCCCGCGGCGTGTCGGTTCGCGCCGACGTGCTCGGAATATGCGCGATGCGCGCTGGTCGAACACGGGCTGCTTCGTGGCCTCGCGCTGGCGGCGTGGCGACTCGCGCGCTGCCATCCCTTTCATCCAGGCGGCTGGGATCCGCCCCCGACGCGGCGGCGCGCGACATGAGCATGGAAAAGCGTGCCGTCCTCGCGGCCGTGCTCATGGCCGTCGTCTTTCTGGCTGGTCAGTACCTCTTCTTTCCGCCGACGTCGGAAACACCGCCGCCGACGAAGCCGGATACCAAGCAGACACCTGGGAGCGTCGAGCCCTCGAAACCGGCGGCGCCGACGAAGCCCGAACCCGTAGCCACAACTACGCGAAAAGATGAGTCTAAATCAATATCGACCGCACCGCAGCCAACGGCTCGTTCCGAGCAGGCTCGGCCGCCGCAACGGCTCGCAACGATCGTCACGCCGCTCTACCGCGCCGTTGTCAGCAGCGAGGGCGGAAAGCTCCAGGAGTTGACGCTTCAATACCGCGGCGAGAAGCCGATGGTCATCGTCGGCGAATTGGGGCCGGCAGGGCTTGTGACGGGATCGGCGGCTCACCGAGCGGCCGTACCAATGGAGCTCTCGGCCACCGACCTCAAGCTCGGGCCCGATCGGCCGACGGGCGAACTGGTGCTCAGAGGCGAGATCGAAGGCCTGAGGGTCACCAAGACTCTCACCTTCCACGCCGACACCTACACCATCGACACGAAGATCCGGCTCGACAACGCGGGCGGCTCGACCCGGCAGGCGGAACTGGCGTTTCCGTGGACCACGCTGCAGGAGTGGGCCGGGAAGACCGCGAAGTTCCTGGGTCAGCACCCCACGACGATCACGTTGTCGGCGGGCGGTGAGCTCCGTTACACAGACGACCTCGCTCACTCCGGCTGGCACTACGGCTGTCTCAGCACGCTGCGGGGCCCGACGAAGAACGGCGATCAGATCGAAAAGGAGGCCAGACCCGGCGACTGGATTGCGCTCGGAAGCAGCTGGTATACGGCGGCGCTGATCGCGCAGACACCCGGCCTCGAGATCTTGACGACGTCCGACCCGAGTCCGGCGGATCCCAAGGCCAAGCCGCCGATGCCTCTGCACACGGCGATCGGGCTACGCGCATCGCCGACAGTTCCCGCCGGCGGCAGCTGGGAGGCCGCCTATGTCGTCTATGCGGGCCCGAAGGAATACGACCACCTTCACCGCGTCGGCCTGGAGGAGTCGATCAACTTCGGCGGCTTTCCAGTTCCGCGCGAGTGCGGCGGCCTACCGATGAGGTGGTTCGCGGTCCCGATTCTCCTCTTCATGAACTGGCTCAACGCGCACGTCCACAACTATGGCCTCGCGATCATTCTCCTCACCGTTCTGTCAAAGGCCCTGTTTTATCCGCTGACGGTGTGGAGCATGCGCTCGATGAAATCGATGCAGTCGCTGCAGCCGCAAGTCAATGCGCTCCGCAGCAAGTACAAGAGCGATCCGCAGCGCGCGCAGCGCGAGACGATGGAGCTCTACCGCAAGCACGGCGTGAATCCCGTCGGCGGCTGCCTGCCGATGCTGCCGCAGATTCCGATCTTTTACGCGCTCTACCTGGCCGTGGCGAACTCTGCCGAGCTGCAGAACGCGCCGTTCCTCTGCTTCGACTTCCTCCAGCCGGTGGCGCGCGCCATCCGGGCCATGGGAGCGCACTGGGTCGAGTCGCTCTGGATCTGCAACCTGGCCGATATCGACCCGCTCTACGTGCTGCCGCTCGTGATGGGTGTGACGATGTTCGTGCAGCAGAAGATGACGCCTGTCTCGGGCGATCCCGCTCAGGCGAAGGTCATGCTGATCATGCCCGTCTTCTTCACCATCATGTTCCTCAACCTGCCGTCCGGCCTGGTGCTGTACTGGACCGTGTCGAATATCCTGCAGATCTCGCAGCAGTGGTGGATGAACCGCCCGGCGGCGCGCGCGGGCGCCACCTCGCGAGGTAAGGAACGGCTCTCGGGCCTGAGCGACTGAGCGCGGGCGCCGCAGAAATCCTCGGGCGCTCCCTCACCGTCGCCGAAGCCGATCAACTCGGCAAATATCTCCAGTTGCTTCAGAAATGGCAGAGAGCGCAGCGCTTGGTCGGCTCGTCGGATCCGGCGTGGATCGTCGATCACATCATTCTCGATAGCCTCCTCTTCACGCGCGTCCTGCCCCCCGAGTCCCACCGAGTTCTGGATGTCGGCTCCGGAGCCGGCGTGCCGGGTGTGCCGCTGAAGATCGTGCTCTCAGGGGTGGCGTTCACCTTGCTCGAGGCTCGAGCCAAGCGGATCTCGTTCCTCTCGACCGTCGTCCGCGAACTTACGTTGCGCGACTGCGAGGTGCTTCACGCCCGCCTCGAAACCGTCGCAATGAACCGGCCGGGCCACTTCGACGCGGTTGTCATGCGCTGTGCCGGGGACCCCAGCAGCCTTCAGGCTTCGACCCTGGCAAACTTGACCTTCTCGTCGGTCCCGGCCTAATGTTTACCGGTAAACGCGAGGCTCATCACGTGCTGTGCGGTGTTCGTCGATAAACACGAAGGGGAGCGGTTGGCGGCGCGTGTAGTTACCGTCGTGAATCAGAAGGGCGGCGTCGGCAAGACGACGACGGCCATCAACGTCTCCGCCGGGTTGGCGCTGGCCGGCCGACGTACTCTCGTGATCGACCTGGATCCCCAGGGCAACGCGACGACGGGTCTCGGCGTCCACAAGCCGGGGCTCCATCCGACCATCTACCACGTACTCATCGCCTCCGAGCCGATCGAGAAGGCCATTCACGAAACCGCGCTGGCCGACCTTCGCCTCGCGCCGTCCGACATCGACCTCGTCGGGGCTGAGATCGAGCTGGTCGCGCTCGATCGACGCGAGCATCGGCTTGCCGACGCGCTGCGCCCGGTCCTCGACGCCTACAGCTACATCGTCATTGACTGTCCGCCATCGCTCGGGCTGCTGACCATCAACGCCTTGGCGGCGGCGGACCGTGTACTGGTGCCGCTGCAGTGCGAGTTCTATGCACTCGAAGGTCTGACGCACCTCCTCAAGACGGTGAAACTCGTGCGCGAGCGGCTGAACCCACGGCTCGCAATCGAGGGGATCGTGCTCACGATGTTCGATGGGCGGACGAGCCTCGCTCTGCAGGTGCGCGACGAGGTGAAGCGTTACTTCCCGGGCGAAATCTTCCAGACGGTGATCCCTCGGAACGTTCGGCTCAGCGAGGCCCCAAGTCATGGCAAGCCCGTGATGCTCCACGACCTTCGCTCCAGCGGCGCTGTCGCTTATCTCGAACTCACGCGGGAGGTTCTCAGGCATGAATAATCGAGGGCTGGGTCGGGGACTCGGTGCGCTTCTCTCATCGACGCCAGAGGCAGAGGACACGATCAGCGGAATCGCGATCGACGACATCGACGTCAACCCTAACCAGCCCAGAAAAGTGTTTGATTCCGAGGCTTTGCGTGAATTAACTGCCTCCATCCAGTCCTCCGGCGTGATCCAGCCGGTCGTCGTGCGACGCTACGGCGCCGGCTATCAGCTGATCGCCGGCGAGCGGCGTTGGCGCGCGGCGCGGCAGGCCGGCCTCACGCGGATTCCCGCCGTCGTGCGTGAGGCGACCGACGCGCAAAGCCTCGAGATCGCGCTCGTCGAAAACCTGCTGCGCGAAGACCTGAATCCGATAGAAGAGGCGGAGGCCTACCAGAAGCTGCTGGCCCAGTTCGGATGGACGCAGGAGGAGCTCGCCCAGCGCGTTGGTCTCGATCGGTCGTCGATTGCGAACGCGCTGCGCCTGCTACGTCTGCCCGAGCCGATCCAGGCGGATCTGCGCGGCGGGCGGCTGACAATGGGCCATGCGCTCGTCTTGCTCTCGCTCCCGACCGAGGCTGATCAGCTTCGCCTGCGCGACGAGATCCTCGCGCACTCCTGGACCGTGCGGGCTGCTGAGCAGTCCGCGCGCGCCGTCCACGCGGCGCACGGGACAGTGCGTGCGCCGCGGCCGCCGCGTCGACGCTCGGCTGAGCTGGCCGCGATGGAGGCGGCGCTTCAGCGCGCGCTCATGACGCGCGTGCGCATCCGCGGCACCGAGAGGACGGGGACCATCGAGATCGCCTACGCCAACGCCGAGGAGCTCGAGCGCCTCGCCGACTTGCTCGGCGCGCACCCATAGCGCCGGCGGCCGCCGTTCGCGGCGAGCCTATAATCGACCCCGTGCGACCCCGCATCGTCGTCGGACTGTCTGGAGGCGTGGACTCGTCGGTGGCGGCCGCGCTCCTGCTTGAGCGCGGGTGCGACGTCATCGGCGTCACCATGCGTGTCTGGCCGTGGAAGGAGTCGGACGATCCCGCGCGACGCTTCGGCTCATGTTGCGGCACCGAGGCGGTGGACGACGCGCGGCGCGTGGCGCGCGAGCTGAACATTCCGTACTACGTGCTGAACATGGAGGCGGAGTTCGACCGCGCGGTGATCGGGCCGTTCGCCGACGCATACCGCAGCGGGCGAACGCCGGTGCCGTGCGTGGCGTGTAACGTCGATCTCAAGTTCGGCTCGCTACTTGCGCGCGCCCGCGCGTGGGATGCCGCCGGCGTCGCCACCGGACACTACGCGCGCGTCACGCGTGACGAAACGACGGGACGCTATCTGCTGCGACGCGGCCGCGACGCGCGCAAGGATCAGTCCGATTTTCTCTGGCCGCTCAACCAGAGCCAGCTCGCGGCGGCGCAGTTTCCGGTGGGCGATCTCGACAAGGAGGAGGTACGCGCCTACGCGCGCCGGCTCGGCCTGGTGACGGCCGACAAGCCCGAGAGCCAGGAGATCTGCTTCGTTCCCGACGACGACTACCGTGGCTTTCTGCGACGTCGCGACCCGGACATGTTTCGGCCGGGACCGATCGTCGACGGCGGCGGCCGCGCGCTCGGCGCGCATACGGGCATCGCGGGCTACACGATCGGCCAGCGCCGAGGGCTCGGTGTCGGGCAGGGCTCCGCGCTCTATGTCACCGACATCGACGCCTCGGCGAATCGGGTCGTCGTCGGTCCGGCGGCCGAGCTCGAACGTGACCGGCTCCGAGCGAGCGACGTCAACTTCATCGCCTGCGATCCTCCGCGTGAACCCCTGCGGGTCGAGGCGCGCATTCGCCACAGCCATCGGCCCGCGCCCGCGACCGTCGTCGCCGTGGGCGACAACGAAGCCGAGGTGATCTTCGACGAGCCCCAGCGCGCGATCACGCCGGGTCAGTCCGTCGTGTGGTACCGTGACGATCTCGTCGTCGGTGGCGGCGTCATTCGCCGCTGCTGTGATTAGCGAGCCCCAGGACTTCGCGGGGCTGGGGCCCCGCAGTTCGAGGCGAGCCCCGTGATTGACAGCGTCCGGTTTCGGGTGATAGTTTTCACAAACCTTCTGCGGCAGCACTGACCGGGGGAATCTGCCCAATGCTCCAGCGTCGTTCCGCGTGGCTCGCCTCCAGCGCGTCCGTCTGCCTCCTGTTCCTGCCGGCCCTCGTCTTCGCCGCATCCGAGGGCGGTGAGCACGGCGGCGGCGGTGGGCTGATCAGCCTCGACAAGTCGCTCATCATCCAGATGCTGAACTTTCTGATTCTCCTCGCCATCCTCTATCGACTGCTCTACAAGCCGTTGATCGCCAAGATGGAGGAGCGCTCGGCGGCCATCAAGACGTCGCTCGAGGCGGCGGAGGCCGCGCGCGCGGCCGCAGCGAAGCAGCAGGAAGAGAACGCCGAGCGGTTGCGCGCGGCGTACGCGGAGGCGCAGTCGATCCGGGCGGCGGCGCTGAAGGAGGCGGCCGATGAGCAGCGCAAGCTCGTCGATGCCGCGCGTCGCGAGGCGCAGCAGCTCGTCGCGTCCGCGAAGGCGCAGACCGAGTCGGACATCCGCCGCGCGCGCGAGGAGCTGCGGCGTGAGGTGAGCGACATCGCGATCGCCGTCGCGGAAAAGCTCGTGCGCAAGAGCCTGCACGACGACGAGCATCGCCGCGTCGTGGACGAGGCCATCGCGCGGATCGGCCGGTGAAATCGCAGAGCGCGGCGCGCTCGTACGCGAAGGCGCTGCACGACCTTGCGCGTGAGCGCGGCCAGGCGGAGGCCGTCGGCACCGAGCTGGCGCAGGCCGTCGACGTCGTGCGCACCGACCCGGCGCTCGCGCATTTCTTCGCGCGCCCGGGCGTCGCGGCGATCGCCAAGCGGCGCACGGCCGATGAGATCGCGCAGCGGCTCGGCGTCGGCAAGCTCGTGCGTGACTTCCTCGGACTGGTCGCGGCGCACGGACGCGGCGACATCCTGCCTGAGATCGGTGAGGCCTACCGCGCGCGCGTGGACGCCGACCTCAATCGCGCCCGCGCGCGTGTGCGCGCCGCGGTGCCGCTGAGCGACAGCGAACGAACGGCGCTGGCCGCGCGGCTCGGCGAGGCGCTCGGCGGCAAGCATGTCGCCGTGGACGCCGTCGTGGACGAGAACCTCCTCGGCGGGTTCGTCGCGGAGATCGGCAGCGTGATCGTGGATGGAAGCCTCGACGGCCAGCTCGCTCGTTTGAAGGAGCGGCTCGCGCGTGGATAGCGAACGCACGTGAACGGAGACAGCGAATGATCAACGCGGGTGAGATCAGCGAGATCATCAAGCGCCAGCTGGCGGGCTATGAGGCGGAGGTCGATCTCCAGGAAGTCGGTCGTGTCATCGAGGTGGGCGACGGGATCGCGCGCATCTATGGCCTCGAAAAGGCGATGGCCGGCGAGTTGCTGCAGTTTCCCGGCGACGTCGTCGGCATGGTGCTCAACCTCGAAGAAGACAACGTCGGCGCCGTGCTGCTCGGCGACGACCGTGCGATCAAGGAAGGCGACACCGTCAAGCGCACCAACCGCATCGCGCAGGTGCCCGTCGGCGAGGCGCTGGTCGGCCGCGTCGTCGACGCGCTGGGCCAGCCCGTCGATGGCAAGGGTCCGGTCAACGCGAAGGAGTTCCGGCCGATCGAGCGCTACGCGCCCGGCGTGGTCGACCGGCGCGGAGTGAAGGAGCCGCTGCAAACCGGGCTCAAGGCGATCGACGCGATGATTCCGATCGGCCGCGGCCAGCGCGAGCTGATCATCGGCGATCGTGGCACGGGCAAGACCGCGATCGGCATCGACACGATCATCAACCAGAAGGGGCAGGACGTCTTCTGCTTTTACGTCGCCATCGGCCAGAAGCGCTCGACGGTGGCGCAGGTGGTGAAAGTGCTCGAGGACGCCGGCGCCATGGCCTTTACCACCGTGGTGATCGCGTCCGCCTCCGAGCCGGCGCCGCTGCAGTACATCGCGCCGTACTGTGGCGTAACTATGGGTGAGTATTTCCGCGACAGCAAGCGCCACGCGCTGTGCATCTACGACGATCTGAGTAAGCACGCCGCCGCCTATCGTCAGCTCTCGTTGCTGCTGCGCCGGCCGCCCGGGCGCGAAGCGTATCCCGGCGACGTCTTCTATCTGCACTCGCGGCTGCTCGAGCGCGCGGCGAAGCTCAACGACGCGCTCGGCGGCGGATCACTCACCGCGCTGCCGATCATCGAAACGCAGCTCGGCGACGTGTCGGCGTACATTCCGACCAACGTCATCTCGATCACCGACGGCCAGATCTA
Organism: Candidatus Rokuibacteriota bacterium; assembly: GCA_003220475.1. Classification (GTDB taxonomy): domain Bacteria; phylum Methylomirabilota; class Methylomirabilia; order Rokubacteriales; family CSP1-6; genus AR12. Next base: position 14,436 of record QHSO01000131.1, read on the forward strand.
TCTGGAGAGCGACCTCTTCTACGGCGGCATCCGGCCGGCCGTCAACGTCGGCCTGTCGGTGTCGCGCGTCGGCGGCTCGGCGCAGGTCAAGGCGATGCGGCAGGTGGCCGGCAAGCTGCGGCTCGATCTCGCGCAGTACCGTGAGCTCGCCGCGTTCGCGCAGTTCGGCTCCGATCTCGACCGAGCCACGCAGCAGCAGCTCGCCCGCGGCCAGCGCATGGTCGAGCTCCTCAAGCAGGGCCAATACCAGCCGCTGCCCGTCGAGAAGCAGGTCGTGATCATCTTCGCCGGGACGCAGGGCCTGCTCGACGACCTGCCCGTCGATACCGTGCGTGAGTTCGAGACGTTTTTCTATGGCTGGATCGAGCGCAAGCAGCCGCAGATGTTCGCCGAGATCCGCGACAAGAAAGAGCTCTCCGACTCGCTGCGCGATGTGCTCGCGAAGGCCGTGAACGACGCCAAGGCCGAGTTCGTGGCGACCAAGGGCATCAAGGCGGCCTGACGCGTGGCGACGCTCCGCGACATCCAGCGGCGGATCCGCTCCGTGCAGTCCACGCAGAAGATCACGCGCGCCATGAAGCTGGTGGCGGCGGCGAAGCTGCGACGGGCGCAGGAGCGGATCCTCGCGGCGCGGCCCTACGTCAACAAGATGGCCGAGCTGCTCGGCAATCTCGTCTCGGCCGCCGACGGCGCAGAGGGCTCCGCGCATCCGCTGCTGGAGCAGCGCGAGGGCCCGCGTCGGCTGATCGTCATCATCACGGCCGATCGCGGCCTCGCCGGCGCCTTCAACAGCAACGTCCTGCGCAATTCGCTGGCGTTCGTACGCGCCTCAAACGCTACCGCGCTGACCCTGGTCGTGGTCGGCCGAAAGGCCCGCGACTTCTATCGGCGTCGTCCGTATACCGTCAAGCGCGACATGCTCGGCTTCTGGGACCGCCTCGCGTACTCGCACGCGTGCGAGCTCGCCGATCTGTTCATCGCCCAGTACCTCGAGGGCGAGGTGGACGAGGTCCATCTGATCTACAACGAGTTCCGATCGGTGGCGTTGCAGCGGCCGGTGCGGCAGCAGCTGCTCCCGATTCCCCGATCCGAGGGCGCCGCGCAGGCCGCGGGTCAGCCGGTCGAATACATCTACGAGCCGAGCGCGCCGGCGATTCTTTCCGAGCTGCTCCCGCGCCATGTGCGGATGCAGGTGTTCCGGGCGCTCATGGAGTCGCTGGCCGGCGAGTACGGCGCGCGCATGACCGCCATGGAAGCGGCGACGAAGAACGCGAAAGAGATGATCGACATCCTCACCATCCAGTACAGGTCATCGGGCCCGTCGTCGACGTCGAATTCGAGCCGGGCAAGCTGCCGGCCATCTACAACGCGCTGCTCGTGCAGGGCGTGGAGAACAAGGACATCTTCTCCTATTCGCAGAAACTCACGCTCGAGGTCGCTCAGCACCTCGGCGAGGCGCACGTCCGCACCGTGGCCATGGCGTCCACGGACGGCCTGACGCGTGGCATGAGCGTGCTGGACACCGGCGCGCCGATCACGATTCCGGTCGGCAAAGAAACGCTCGGCCGCATCCTCAACATCGTCGGCGAGCCCGTCGACAAGGGGCCCGCCATCCACACCAAGAAGACGTACCCGATCCATCGCCCGGCGCCGCCGTTCGACGAGCAATCGACGAGGGTCGAGATGTTCGAAACCGGCATCAAGGTCGTCGATCTCCTGGAGCCCTACACGAAAGGCGGCAAGACGGGCCTCTTCGGCGGCGCCGGCGTGGGCAAGACCGTGCTCATCCAGGAGCTGATCAACAACATCGCCAAGCAGCACGGCGGCATCTCGTGCTTCGCGGGCGTGGGCGAGCGCACGCGCGAGGGCAACGACCTCTATCACGAGATGAAGGAGTCGGGCGTCATCGAGAAGACGGCGCTCATCTTCGGGCAGATGACCGAGCCGCCGGGGTCACGGTTGCGCGTGGCGCTGACCGCGCTCACGGCGGCCGAGTACTTCCGCGACGATGAAGGCCAGGACGTCCTGCTCTTCATCGACAACATCTTCCGGTTCACGCAGGCGGGCTCGGAGGTCTCGGCGCTGCTCGGTCGCATGCCGTCGGCGGTCGGGTACCAGCCGACACTGGCCACCGAGATGGGGCAGCTGCAGGAGCGGATCACGTCCACGAAGAAGGGCTCGATCACCTCGGTGCAGGCGATTTACGTCCCGGCCGACGACATCACCGACCCCGCACCGGCGACGGCGTTCGCGCACCTCGATGCCACCACCGTGCTGTCCCGGCCGATCTCCGAGCTCGGCATCTACCCCGCGGTCGATCCGCTCGCGTCGACCTCTCGCATTCTCGACCCGAACATCATCGGGCAGGAGCACTACGCGACGGCGCGCGCGGTGCAATTGATCCTCCAACGCTACAAGGATCTTCAGGACATCATCGCGATCCTCGGCATGGAAGAGCTGTCGGACGAGGACAAGGTCGCCGTGGCGCGCGCGCGGAAGATCCAGCGCTTCCTCTCGCAGCCGATGTTCGTCGCCGAGCAGTTCACCGGCCTGCCCGGCCGCTACGTGAAGGTTGCCGACACCGTGAAGAGCTTCAAGGAAGTCGTTGAGGGCAAGCACGACGAGCTGCCCGAGCAGGCCTTCTATATGGTCGGCGACATCGGCGAGGCGGTCGAGAAGGCCAAGAAGATGCGCGAAAGCTAGATGGCCGATCAGCTCACGCTCGAGGTGGCGACACCGTCGCGGTTCGTCATCGGCGAGCAGGTCGACGAGGTCGTGGTGCCGGGGATCGAGGGCTACTTCGGCGTGTTGCCCGGGCACGCGCCGCTGCTCAGCACACTCGGGATCGGCGAGCTGACGTACCGCATCGGTCGCGACGAGCGCCACGCCACGGTGTCCGGCGGCTTCTGCGAGGTCCGTAACGACAAGGTGATCGTGCTCGCCGACAGTGCGGAGCTGCCGGGTGACATCGACCGCGCGCGTGCCGAGCGCGCGCGTGACCGCGCCGAGCAGCGGCTGACCGGACGATCCAGCGAAGAGGTCGACTATGCGCGGGCGGCAGCGGCGCTCGCGCGCGCGCTCATCCGCCTGCAGGTGGCGGCGCGTGCGCAATAGTTACGACGACATCACCGGTCGGCATCCGAAGATGAAGGGCACCGTCGACGTGAAGTAGTCGCTGCCCAGTCGAGCGGGCGCGAGTGCCCGCTCGGCGCGGCAGTCGCCGCGCATCATCCCGCGCCAAGTCCTCGCCAATCGCCCACTGCATCCGTGGTACGTGCCTTGCGACAGCGGGCGCCATGCTCTCAGTACTGATCGCCGACGACGAGTCGCATGTGGTGGAGCTCGTGCGTGTCACGCTCGAAGACGAGCGCGTTCGCGTCTTCGAGGCTCCTGACGGCCAGACGGCGCTCGCCGTCGCGGACGCGTTCGGGATCGATCTCGTCCTGCTCGATGTCCATCTGCCGGATGTCAGCGGGCTCGAGGTGTGCCGCGCGCTGCGCGCCAACCCGGGCTTGCACGCAACGCGCATCGTCATGCTGACGGCCGCCGCGCAGCACGACGACGTCATGCGCGGGTTGGCAGCGGGCGCCGACGACTATCTCACCAAGCCCTTTTCGCCGGTGCGGCTGCTGTCGCTGGTCAACCGGTTGCTCCCTTCTGTCGCATGGCATCCCGAATAGAGCGCGACCCGAGCGCGGACTACCGGCGCCTCCACGCGGCGTACCAGCAGTCGCTGCGTTACGCGGAGGACGTCCGACGTCTCTATCACCAGATGCAGCGCGCGATCTGTCAGTCCCTGCTCGGTCTCGCGAATGCGCTGGAGGCAAAGGACTCGTACACGCGTGGCCATTCCGAGCGCGTGGCCGCGCTCGGCCGGCGCGTCGCGTCCGCGCTGGGATTGGCGCCGTCGCTCGTCGACGTCGTCGGACAAGCCGGCCTCCTGCACGACATCGGCAAGATCGGCGTGCCGGAAGCGATTCTCAGAAAGCCCGGCCCCCTCTCGCCGGAGGAATGGCACGTCATGCGCGCCCACCCCGCGATCGGCGCCCAGATCGTCGCGCCGTTCGAGTTCTTCGAGGGCGCCGCGCGCGCGATCCGCCATCACCACGAGCGCTGGGACGGCTCCGGATACCCCGACGGCCTCGCGCGCGAGGCGATCCCGCTGGAGGCCCGCATCGTCGCCGTCGTCGATGTCTTCGATGCGCTGACGTCGGCACGCTCGTATCGGCCCGCGCTGGACCGCGACGCCGCGTGCGCGATGCTGCGGCAGGAAGCGGGGCATACGCTCGACGAGACGGTCGTGGCCGCATTGCTCGGCGTCATCGAGCTGGACGACCGCTGATCGTGTACTCGATCGCGCGTCCCTGCGCGCCGCTGCCGCGCGCGCTGCTGTCCGACGCGCCGTTGCCACTACTCGTCACGCTCGGCGTGCTGACCGCGGGCGCCGGCATCCTCGCGGCGACCGAGATCGTGCCGATTGCGCTCGCGCGCGCTCTCGGCGCCGGCGGCGCGCAGGGCGCGTTGCTCGCCAGTGCCGTCGCATGGGCCGCGGCGCCGAATGGCGAGAGCCGCCCGGCACCGGCGATGGCCGCACTCGTCGTACTGGCTGGCGCCCTCGGCGCGGCACTCGTGCCGTTCGGCGAGATCGCGTATCTCGCCGCGCCGCTGTGGCTGTGGCGGGCGCGTCTGCGGTTGCCCGGCCTTGGTCTGGCTCGCGCGCGGATGGGTCTGGTCGCCGCGGGCGCCGCGTTCGGCGCGGTGCTCGGTGTGCATCTGCTGGTGACCGCCTCGCTCACCCTCGGCTACGGCGTGCGTATGCCGACCATGACGGAGCTCGCGCCGTGGCTTGCGTACGACGCCGGCGCCAACGTGCTGACGACCGAAGCATGCTTCCGCGGTGCGCTCTTCGATCGGGCGCACCGTCGCTGGCCGTTCGCCGCCGCCGCGGCGCTCGTCACGGCCGGCTGCTTGGCGCGCTATCTCGTCGATCCGCTGCTGCCCCATAGTGTCGAGGTGGCGGCCGGGGCCGTCTTCTATCTCACGCTCCTGAGCGTCGGTAACTGCTGGCTGTACTGGCGCAGCGGCAGCATCGTGCCGGGCGCCGCGGCCGCGGTCGTGTTCTTCGCGGCATACCGGCTGCTGCGCGAGGTGCCGTGACGCTCACGCCCGGACGCACGGCGCTGCTCGCCACGACGCTGCTGATCGTCGTGACCGGCGCGCTGGCCATCGCCGACGTGTCGCCGTCGACGCCGTGGCGTCATCTGTATCTGGCGCCTGTCGTGCTGATCGCGGTGCGCTTTGGCGTGGCTGGTGGGTTACTCGCCGCGCTCGGCACGGCGCTCGCGTTCGGGCCGTTCGTGCTGCGAGAAATCGAGGGCCACGGTCCCACGCGCGCGGCCGCAGAAGGCGTGCTGACGCTCGTCGTGCTTGCCGTGTCGGGTGCGGTCGTGGGCAGCCTCGCCGCCGGTGCGCGACGCCAGCGCGAGCGCTACGAGACGCTGCGTGCGGCGCAGCGCGCACTCGCCGAGCCGGCGCCCCTCGGCCGGGTCGCCGCCCGGCTGGCCGCGCTGCTGACGCGTCGGCTCGGCGTCGACGCCGCCGGCCTCGTTCTCGACGAGGGCCACGTCGTGGCCGGCGCCGACACGCTGGATCCACACTCGCTCGCCGCCCACGTGCTCGCGCGCCGCCGGGCGGTCTTCGTCGCCGACACGGCAACAGATGTCCGCGCACGGCGCGCGGTGGTGGTGCCGCTCACGAGCGGCCGCGAGACGATCGGCGTGCTCGCCGTCGAGCGACTCGGCGACGTCTCGCGTGCCGAGCGCCACGCGCTGATCGGCTTGGGCGCGGCGATCGGCCTGGCGCTCGACAACGCGCGGCTGGCCGCGCGCCAGCGGCGATTCGCCGAGGAGCTCGAGGAGAAGGTCGAGGTGGCGACCGCGCGGCTGGCCGTGATGGATCGGCTGAAGTCCGACTTCGTCGCGCTGGCCTCGCACGAGTTGCGCACTCCGCTGACGGCGCTCCAGGGCTTCTCTGAGTTACTCGCCACGCGGCGCTTTGCGCCCGACGAAGTCCGGCGTCTGGCCGATATCATGCGCGGCGAGATCGAGCGTCTCGGTCGCATCGTCAGCGATTTCCTGGATCTCGCGCGCCTCGAGCGCGGGCTGCCGCCGGCGCTGCGTCGCGCCGTCGTCGATCCCGCGCCGCTGATCGCGGCCGCCGTCGAGCTGTTTCGGCGCACGCGCACCACGCATCGCGTGGAGCTGGACATGGACGGCGCCCTGCCGCACGTCGACGCCGATAGCGATGCGCTCGATCGTGTGCTCAAAAATCTCATCGGCAACGCGCTGAAGTACTCGCCGCCCGGCTCGTGTGTGCGCGTTCGCGCGCGCGCCGCGCACGGCGTGGTCACCGTCGACGTCGAGGACGAAGGGCCTGGGATTCCGGCCGAGGAACGCGCGCGCGTGTTCGAGCCCTACTACCGTGTGCGCGATGCGGCCGCGCTCGGTCCGGGCACGGGCCTCGGGCTCTCGGTGGTGAAGTCGCTCGTCGAGGCGCACGGCGGCAGCGTGCGCGCTGATGCCGCGCCCGGCGCGGGCACGCGCATGACGGTGACATTGCCCGCCGTTCCTTGACACCCCGCGTCGCGCGGACGTACTCTCCTTGGGATGCCTCGCCGCGACGAAATCGCCGTACGAATGGCCGACGCCGTCGTCAAGCGATTGACGGCGCGCAAGATCATGGACATCAAGGACGAGCCCGCCGCGCGGGCTGCCATCCGTCACGTCGTCATCGAAAACCTCACGGCCGAAGCGGCGCTCGACGCCGACGCCCGCAAGCTGCTGCTCGAGCACGCCAAGATGATCAAGGATTCGGCGGCCGACTATCGACAGCTCCTCGGCAAGGTAAAAGAAAAGCTCGCGCGCGACCGGGGATTCATCCTGTGATGCGGATGAGCCGCGAGCGCGTCTTCTTTCTGGCCGAGCGAATCATGAAAGAGCTCGGGAACGTGCCGGGCGTGACCGTGAAGTCGCCCGACGACGTCCGGCCCGAGATCATCCGCGTGTTGACGGACGAGTCCAAGCTCGAGGAGTCCGTGGACACCGAGGTCCGCAAGACGCTGGCCTCGTACTCGCGGCCGATGCCGGAAGGCAGCCACGAGTGGGACGTCCTCTACGACAAGACGCGCGAGGAAGTTCTCCGCCGGCGATTCCGTCTGTGACGGGTCGCCTGGTCGTCGGCATCACCGGCGCCAGCGGCTCGATCTACGGAATCCGGCTCCTCGAAGTGCTGCGCGGCAACGCTGACGTGCAGACGCACCTGGTGATCTCCGCGGCCGGCAAGCGCACGCTCGTCGAAGAGACGCGTTATGCGGTGGCCGACGTCGAAGCGCTGGCGCACCACCGTTACGACGTGCGCGACATCGGCGCCTCCATCGCCTCGGGCTCCTTCCGGACGCTCGGGATGGTCATCGCGCCGTGCTCGATTCGTACCGCGGCGGCCATCGCGTCCTGCCACAGCGATACGCTCGTGTCGCGCGCCGCCGACGTCACCCTGAAGGAAGGTCGCCCGCTGATCCTCGTCGTGCGCGAGACGCCGCTGCACCTCGGGCATCTGCGCGTGCTCACCGCGCTGGCGGAGATGGGCGCGGTCATCCTGCCGCCCATGCCGGCGTTCTACAATCGGCCGAAAGACCTCGACGACATCGTCAATCACACGGTCGCGCGCGTGCTCGATCGCCTCAACCTGCCGCAGACGCTCGTCGCCGAGTGGCGCGGCTCCGCGCGATGATCGACCTCTCGGTGGTGATCCCCGTCTACAACGAGGAGGACAGTCTCCCGGTGCTGTGGGCGGAGCTGAAGGCGGTGCTCGAGGCCGAGCGGCTGGTCTTCGAGGTCGTGTTCGTCGACGACGGCAGCCGCGACGGGAGCGCCGAGATCATCCGCGGCCTGCGCGAGTCCGATCCGCGCGTGCGCCTCGTGCGGCTCAAGGCCAACGCAGGTGAAACGGCGGCCACCGACGCCGGCCTCCGCGCCGTGCGCGGCCGGCGCATCGTGACGATGGACGCCGATCTGCAAAACGATCCACGCGACATCCCCACCCTGCTGCGTGCGCTCGAGCACTGGGACGCCGTCACCGGCTGGCGCGTGAATCGCGGCGACGGTGACTCCATCGTCCGCCGCGTGTCGTCCCGCATCGCTAACCGCGTGCGGAACTGGCTGAGCGACGACGTGATCCAGGACAGCGGCTGCACGTTCCGCGCCTTCCGGCGGGAATGCCTGCGCGGC
>QHSO01000132.1 GCA_003220475.1 Candidatus Rokuibacteriota bacterium
TCAACGCCAATATCACGCCGAACACGACGCTGACCGCCTACGCGCCCGACGGCGCTACATGGCGGGACGAGTACATCAGCGAGAAGGTCGAAACAAAGGCCGGCTGGCAATATCCGAGTCCTGACGAGGATTGGATTCGTGGTTATCCTCAAGAGCTGGACGATTTTGTTGACGCGATCACCATGCGGCGTGAGCCGCTGTCGGGCGGCGCGCTCGCGCGCGAGACGGTCGAGGTCATCTACGCGGGCTACCTGTCCGCGGCGACCGGTCGCCGCGTGGACCTGGCGCGCGCATGATCCCGTTCGCCAAGGGCCACGGGCTCGGCAACGACTACATCGTCATGAACGAAGCCGATCTGCCGCGGCCGCTCGACACGCGCGCGATCGAGCGCGTCTGCGACCGCAACTGGGGTGTGGGCTCCGACGGGATACTATTGAAAGTTCCGTCGTCGCGCGCGGACTTCGGCCTGCGGATCTTCAACCCCGACGGCAGCGAGGCCGAGAAGTCGGGCAATGGCCTGCGCATCTTCGCCAAGTACCTCTGGGACCACGGTGACGCGCGCGGCCGCACGACATTCCGCGTCGACACCAAGGGCGGCATCGTCGAGTGCACCTGCCACGTGCGCGATGGCCGGATGAGCTTCGTCACCGTGGAGATGGGCGCGGCCAGCTTCCGCGCCTCCGCCATTCCGATGACGGGGCCCGATCGCGAGGCGGTCGCGGTGCCGCTCGAGCTGCCGGACGGCGGCAAGGTCACCGCGACCGTGGTGTCGGTCGGCAATCCGCACTGCGTCGTCTTCGTCGATCGACTCGACGAGGCCCAGACGCGGCGCCTGGGGCCGCTGCTCGAGCGCCATCCCGCGTTCCCGCAGCGCACCAACGTGCAGTTCGCCCGCCCCGCCGCGCCCGACACGCTGGACATCCTGATCTGGGAGCGTGGCGCCGGCTACACGCTGGCATCGGGCTCGTCGTCGTGCGGCGCGGCGTCGGCGGCGGTGAAGAACGGTCTCTGTCGCCACGGCCGCGTCACGGTGCGCATGCCCGGCGGCACGCTGGTGGTCGAGGTACGGCCCGACTGGTCGCTGCGGCTCGAGGGCCCGGTCGAAGAGGTGTATACGGGCACGCTGACCGCGGAGTTCGCGCGCGACTGGCTCGGCGGGGCGTGAACCGCGTCTGCGTCTTCGCCGGCTCCAACGCCGGGGCCCGGCCCGAGTACGCGGCGGCGGCGCGCGCGCTGGCGACTGAGTGCGCCGCGCGCGGGCTGGGCATCGTCTACGGCGGCGGCTCGGTGGGGCTCATGGGCGTGCTCGCCGACGCGGCGCTCGCCGCCGGCACCGAGGTCATCGGCGTGATCCCGGCACCGCTCGCCACGAAGGAGCTGGCGCACGCGAGCCTCACCGAGCTGCGCGTGGTCGAGAGCATGCACGAACGCAAGGCGACGATGAATGCGCTGGCGGACGGTTTCGTCGCGCTGCCCGGCGGCCTGGGCACGTTCGAGGAGACGCTGGAGGTGTTGACGTGGGCGCAGCTCGGTATCCACGGCAAGCCCGTCGGCGTGCTCAACGTCAAGGGGTACTACGACGGGCTGCTGCGCTGGCTGTCACACGGCGTCCGCGAGGGGTTCGTTCGCCGCGAGCATCTCGCGCTGCTGCTCTTCGCCGACACGCCGTCCGAGCTGCTCGATCGCTTCGCGGTCTGGACGCCGCCGCCCGGCCCGCGCCCCTGGCTGAAGCCGACGCAGACCTAGAAAATGGGGGGCCCCGAAATGGCCCCCCAAACCCCCCAAACGTTCGGAGCGCCCCGGGGAATCCGTGGCGCTCCTCTATGACAGTTCTCTAGGGGCTGACGACGAGGTGCGGGTGGCGACGCCAGAAGTAGGCGCTCATGGCGGCCGCTGCGAGCAAGTTCGCGCCGAGCACGGAGGGCCACGGGATCACGCGAAGGATGGGCGAGGCGAGGAGCGCGGCCGCCGCGACGAAGCCGAACTCGAAGACGACGAAGAACAACAGGAGCCCGAAGCCCCACGACGGGTTGCGCTCCACCATCGCGAGCAGCCGCGAGGCGACACCGCCCAGCGCCGCGAAGATCAGCACGTGGATCCACGTGAACATGCCCACCATTTCCAGCGAGACCGACAGCGTCTCCGGCGTGGCGAGCGCTGCGCGGCGAAAGATGGCGGTGCCGAGCACGGTCGGCGTGTAGAGCGGATGCCCCGAGGCGCTGTCGAGCAGCAGGAACCACAGCGCCACGGTCGCGGCGCCGATAACGCCGGCGGTCATCCCCTCTTGGTAGAGGCGAGCGGTGTCAGGCGGGGAATCGGATAGAGCCTCGACGGTCGGGGTCGCACGAGCGGTCATGATCGGCTCCTTCCCGGGTCTTCTACCCCTCAGTCCCAGCGCGGCTGGCGCGGCGGCGGAGGCCACGGCTGGGCGCCGGGGGCGCAGTCGACGTGGTACATCTCGCCGTCGAAGAAGACGCTGGCATCGTCGTCCTCGATCGCGCTGCCGCACGCGGGACACGTCCGCTCGACGTCGTCCATGTGTCCAGTCTACCGCCGGGGTGAAGCGCGCTCTGTCGCGGCCCGGCGCGCGGCGCTGCGGCGTCAGCGCGGGCGGCGCGGAGCGAGCGCGGCCAGCGGCGGCATCGCGGCGAGCTGCGCGTCGGTCAGGTCGTCCCAGCGGACACCGTTCGGGCGGGGAAGCGCGTGTCGCGTCCGAATCAGCCGCGTCGGCGTCGCCACGACGTCCACCGGCACGTCGTGCGGCGTCATCGGGATGGGGCCGCGAACAACCTGCGCGTCGTGCACCGTGGTGACCACGAGCGTCGTGTCGTCCACCGCACCATGCGCGACGGCGAGCGCGAACTCCAGGTCGCTGTAGCCGCCGCCCTTGCCGACGCGGCCGCCGCGGAGATCGACGGCGACCGAGCCGGCGACGATCAGGTCGATGTGCCCAAGCGCGTCGGGGCCGACGGGCGTGCCGAGCTTGGCTGCGCCGCTGATCGTCGCGGCCTGCGCGAGCCGGCCGCGCAGGCGCGCGGGGTCGAGGTGCAGGAAGCATTTCGCCGCGCTCAGGCGCGGCACGGCCATGAACACGTGCTTGCCGGCGGCGAGCGCGGCGCGCCGGACGGGCAGCTGTGCCGCGTCGGGATTGCACTTCAACCGCCGTGCGGCGGTCCACTCCGGCAGCGTCGCGAGACGCTCGGCGGCGGCCTCCGCGCCGCGGAAGTTCGGAATCCGGTCGGTCAGCGGGAACGGAAAGCGGCCGAGGCGGCGACGCGTGAGCAGAGACCAGATCGCCTCGCGCAGCGCTTGCTTGTCGGCTCGCTTCGGCACCGCGCCGGCGCGCTCGCGCGGTGTGCTCGCGCGCCGGCGCCGCCGGGTCATCGCGGCGCGACGCGGTCGGCCAGGTGCGCGGCGAGCCATCCGCCGGCCATCGCCGCGACGAGCGTGAGCACGATGCCCGGGGCGGCCCATGGGCCGATTCTACGCGCGGCGCGTCCAGGCCAGCAGGTCGTCGAGGCCGCGCGTGTTGAGGATCTGATCGCGCCCGAGCCAGGCGCGGCGGGCGACCGCCACGCCGAGATCCACGTTGTCGAGCTCGGAGAGATAGTGCGTGTCGGTGCTGATCGACAGCAGTACGCCGGCCTCCGCCGCGCGTCGCGCGTGCGCGTCGTTGAGGTCGAGCCGCTCCGGCGAGGCGTTGATCTCGACGGCCTTGCCGTGCGCTCGCGCCGCCGCGAACACCGCGTCGAGGTCGACGTCGTACGGCTCGCGCGAGCCGAGCCGGCGGCCGGTCGGATGCCCGAGGATGTCCATGTGCGGGTTGCCGAGCGCCCGCACGATGCGTGCGGTCATCGTCGCGCGCTCCTGCTTGAAGCGCGAGTGGACCGACGCGACGACCACGTCGAGCTCGGCCAGCACGTCGTCCGGAAAATCCAGCGCGCCGTCCTCGAGGATGTCGCACTCGGTGCCGGCCAGGATGCGGATCCGATGCCGCGCTTGCACGGCGCGGATCTCGGCGCGCTGCTGGCGCAGGCGCTCGACGCTGAGACCCTGCGCGATCGTGAGCGAGCGCGAGTGATCGGACACGATCACGTACTCGTACCCGCGCGCCTCGGCGGCCTCGACCAGACGCTCGAGCGGATGGTGGCCGTCGGACCATTCCGTGTGGTCGTGCAGGTCGCCGCGCAGGTCGCCGCGTTCGACGAGCAGGGGCAGGCGGCCCTCGCGCGCGGCATCGATCTCGCCACCGTCCTCGCGCAGCTCCGGCGGGATCCACGGCAGCCCCACCGCGGCGTAGACGTCCGCTTCGGTCTCACCGGCCACCCGCGCGCCGGTCGCTTCGTCGAAGACGCCGTACTCGCTGATCTTCAGTCCGCGGCGCGCCGCCATCTCGCGCAGCCGCACGTTGTGCGCCTTGGAGCCCGTGAAGTACTGCAGCGCCGCGCCGAACGCCTCGGGCGCGACGACACGCAGGTCGATCGCGAGCCCCTCCTGGTGACGCACGGAGACCTTGGTCTCGCCGCGTGCGGTGACCTCGGCCACCGACGGCAGGCTCACCAGCGTCTCGATGACCCGCGCCGGCCCCGTCGATGTGACGAGGATGTCGATGTCCTTCACCGTCTCGCGCATCCGGCGCAGCGAGCCGGCGACCTCCAGCCGCTCGACGCCGCCGTGCGCACGGAGCGCGGCGGCCACCTGGGCGGCGATGCCGCGCGCCGTCGTGAGCAGCGCGCGGGAGCGGCCCGTCTTGTATTGCGCGATCGCCTTCAAGAGGTTCTCGCTCGTCTTTTTTTGGATGCCCGCCACGCCGATGATGCGGCCGCTCCGGCAGGCCTCTTCGAGGCGGTCGACGGTGTCGATGCCGAGCAGCTCCCAGAGCGCACGCGCCGTGCGCGGACCCAGACCGCGCACCTCGAGTAGGTTGAGGAAGTTCGGTGGCAGGTTCTCACGCAGCCGCTCGAGCAACTCGAGACGGCCCGTCGTCAGATACTCCTCGATTCGTGCGGCGATCTCCTTGCCGATGCCGGGCAGGGCCCGCAGCCCGCCACGGGCGGCGACGGCGGTCACGTCCTCGGTCAGCGTCTCGAGCGTCTGCGCCGCGCGCTGCCAGGCGCGGATGCGGAAGCGCGACTCGTCGCGGACCTCCAGAAGGCTCGCGATCTCGTAGAACAGCCGCGCCAGCTCGAAATTCTTCACCCCTGCAATTTACCATCCGGTTGTGCCGCTCACCGTCCGCGCCGAGCTGTGTCGCCCGGACGCGTGATACACTCCGCTCGCCAGTGATCGCGACGTGGTGCTGGAACCTCCTCGAGCCGTACCTCCGGCGCAATCTTCTCAACCGCGGCGTCGAACGGCCGACCCGCAAGCAAGTGCTGGAAGAATTCGCACGCGTCTGGCCGGAGGTGACGGCGACGCTCGGTGTCCAGGAGCCGTACGCCGGCACGATTCGCTTCAAGTGGCTCATCCGGCTACCGTCCGCGGAGGCGGAGCCGTTCCTCGACGACCCGGAAGGCTGGATCGCTGCGCGGTACGGCGGCGGCAAGTTCAAGCTGAACCTGCACCACGGTATGCACTTCGTGAACACGAAGAACTTCAAGCCCGCGGGCGAGCCGCGTTGGGCCGAAGTTCCCGCGCTTGATGTGTAGTGCGAGCCGCAGAACGTCGCGGGGCTGGGGTCCATGCCGTTCGAGGCGAGCCTCTAATTGGGAGGCCTGAATGCCGAGCGAGGAGACGCGGCGGGTGCTGAAGGTGTTCGGCGTGGCGGTGACGAATCTGGAAGACGCCATCGACCGGCACGCGCCGGTGCCCGAGATCATGAAGTGGGACGCCGAGGTGGCCGACCGCACGCGCGAGGTTCTCTCGCTGGTGGACCGGCTCCGCAGCCGCCGCATCGGGTGACCCCGCCCGCGCTGGTCGACGCCTCGGGCGTCGCGCTGGAGCTGGCCGCCGCGCCGCGCCGCATCGTTTCGCTGATCCCCAGCACGACCGAGCTGCTCTGCGCGCTCGGTCTGGCCGACGCGCTGATCGGTGTGACCGTGTACTGTGTCGAGCCCCGCGACGTCGTGCGCGGCAAGACCCGCGTGGGCGGGGAGAAGGATCCGGACCTCGCGGCGATCCGCGCGCTGGCCCCCGATCTCGTCGTCGCGAACATCGAGGAGAACCGGCGCGAGGACGTCGACGCGCTGCGCGCCGCCGGCATTCGGGTCTGGGTGACCTATCCCCGCACGGTGGCCGAGGGGCTCGCGATGATCCGCGATCTCGGCGACGTGACCGGCGCCCGCGAGCGCGCGCGGGCGATGCTGACCGAGCTGGAGCCGCTCTACCGGCGCGTTCGCGAGCGCGCGGCGGCGCGCCGCGCGGTTCGCGTCTTCTACCCGATCTGGCGGCGCCCCTGGATGACAATCGGTGCCGACACGTACGTGCACGATCTGCTGAGCACGTGCGGCGGCGCCAACGTCTTCGCCGATCGCACCCGCTATCCGACGGTGACCCTCGACGAGGTGGCCACCAGGGCGCCCGAGGTGATCTTGCTGCCCGATGAGCCGTTCAGATTCCGACGCGCACACATCGCCGATTTCGACGCGTACCCCGCCGTGCCGGCCGTGCGCGATCGGCGCATTCATCTCGTCGACGGCAAACCGTTTTCCTGGCACGGGCCACGGCTTGCCGAAGCGCTGAGCAAGTTGCCGGATTTGTTAGCGAGCGGCTGATTCCGCTCGGCCGCGCGGCCCGCCCTATGCCAAGATCGCGAAGCGGGCCGCGAATCGCGGCGCCGGGAGGGGCTGCTTCATGGCTGATACTTGTCCGCGCTGCGGATTCGCCGAGGTCGCGAGCGACAAGTGTCCGCAGTGCGGCGTCGTCGTCACCACCTATCGGGCGTCACTCGACAAGCTGCGTCGCGGACCGCAGCCGGGAGGCATCTCGCCCTTCGCGCGCGGACCCGTGAGCCGTCCCGAGTCGGCATCCGTCCCTGAGGCGCCGACCGGCGCGCCGGCCGCGGCCCCGTCGACTCCGGGCTGGCTGAGCGCCCCGCCGCCGCCCGCCACCCAGGCCGCCGCGCCCAGCTCGGGCTCACGCCAGGCGAGCTTTCGAGGCTCGGGGGCCACGCTGTTCGGCGTCCACATCGTCAACGCGCTGCTGATCCTCGCCACGCTCGGGATCTATTACTTCTGGGCGAAGGTCCGTGTGCGCGCCTATCTCTGGAGCGAGAGCGAGTTCGAGGGCGACCGCTTCGCCTATCACGGCACGGGTCGTGAGCTGATCATCGGCTTCGTGAAGGCGTTCGCATTCTTCCTGCTGCCGATGACGCTGCTCAACACCTTGCCCGAGATCTTCGAGGCCTCGGCGCTGGTGATCATGGCCACGCGGCTGCTCGTGTCGATCCTCGCCGGAATCTTCATTCCGGTCGCCATCGTCGGCGCCCGCCGCTACCGGCTCAGCCGGACCTCGTGGCGGGGAATCCGCTTCTCGCTCCGTACGTCCACGCGGCCGTTCGTCAGCCTCTGGGTCCGCGGCTGGCTGCTGACCTCGTTCACGATGGGGCTGTACTATCCGGCCTTCGTCACCAACCAGCACCGCTTCCTCACGAGCAACACGTGGTTCGGCTCCGAGCGCTTCGCCTTCGACGGACGCGGGCGCGACCTGATCCCCGTGTGGTTCGCCTCGATCATCTTGTTCTTCCCGACGTTCGGACTGTCGTGGTTCTGGTTCCTCGCCAAGCGGCAGCGCTATTACGCCGAGCACACGCGCGTCGCGGGCGCCCGCTTCCGCTCGACGGTGACGGCGCCGAAGCTCGCCTGGCTGACGATCTCGACGTGGATCGGCCTGCTCTGCACGCTCGGGATGGCGTGGCCCTGGCTCACCGTCCGCAAGGTGCGCCGCACGTTCGCATGGCTCTCGCTAGACGGCTCGCTCGCGCTCGACAGCATCACGCAGCAGGCCCAGCAGGTGAACGCGACCGGTGAAGGTCTCGCCGGCTTCTTCGACGCGGATCTCGGCTTCACTTAGTGGGGGGCCACGAAATGGCCCCCCACACCCCCCAACGCTCGGGGCGCCCCGGCGGAGCCGTGGCACCCCTCGATCCCCCTGCATGGCTTGAGGCACCTAAGTGAGGTTGGACTGGGATGCGGCCTACCTCGATGGGCGGACGGCGGCCCGTCGGCCCGCCAGCGTGCACATCACGCGCACGGGCATCGACATCGCGCTGCGCGAGAGCGCCACGCGGTTCTTCTGGCCGTTTCGCGAGATCCGCCAGACACAGGGCGCGTATGCCGGCGAGCAGGTCCGTCTCGAGCGCGGCGGCGACCTGGCCGAGGTGTTGCTCGTCGGCGATATCGGCTTCCTCTCCGCAGCACGGGCGGCCTCGCCCGAGGCCGCGCATCTGCACGAGCCGGGGCGGCGGCGGTTCCGCGTCGGGCTGACCTTCGGTGCGCTGCTGGCGGCCGTCGCGCTGGCCGTCGGCATCTACTACGTCGCCATCCCGGCCTTCGCAGGCGTGGCGGCGGCGCGTGTGCCCGTGGCGTGGGAGGAAAAGCTCGGCGCCGCGATCGTCGACCACTTCGCGCCGCCGAGCCGTCGCTGCGAAGATCCGGCGCGGCAGGCGCGCATCGACGCCATCGTCGCGCAGCTCACCGCGAGCGTACAGCCGCGGCCCTACACGTTTCGGATCACCATCGTCAACAGCGGCATCGTGAACGCGGTGGCCGCGCCGGGCGGTCACATCATCGTCTTCCGCGGCCTGCTCGAGCGCACCGATAGCGCGGAGGAGCTGGCCGGCGTGCTCGCGCACGAGGTACAGCACGTGCTGCATCGCCACGTGACGCGCGCGATCTTCCAACAGGCATCCACGGGCGTACTGATGGCGGCGCTGGTCGGCGACGTGTCCGGCGTGGTCGCCTACGGCCTGCAGGGCGCGCGGACGCTCGGCGACCTGCAGATGAACCGTGCCGCGGAGAGCGAGGCCGATCGCGACGGTATGCGGCTGCTACAAGAGGCGGGCATCGACACGGAGGGGATGATCACGTTCTTCGACAAGCTGTCGAAGTACGAGCGCGAGCACGGCGGCGATTCGCTGACGCGCTACCTCCGCTCGCACCCCACGACCGCCGAGCGCATCGCGACCCTGCGCGGGCTGGCGGCCGCCGCACCCCGCCCCGAGCGTCGGCTCCTCGGCGAGGACGATTGGAACAACGTCAAGAGTCTGTGCGGCGAGCTGCCGGAGGACTCGCGCTCGCCGCAGCGATGAGCGCGCGCACGCGCCATGGCAGCGCCGGCGTCTGCGTCACGCGCACGCCGAGGGGCGCCAGCGCGTCGTCGATGGCGTTGGCGATCGCCGC
>QHSO01000133.1 GCA_003220475.1 Candidatus Rokuibacteriota bacterium
CGACCCCGTGGACCTCCCATTGCGAGACACTGTGCTGCGGCTCGTCGGCGAGGATCTCGTCGAGCTGGCTGGGACGACACCCGTCGGCCGGCTCCTGCAGGAATCGCCACTCGCTCCACTGACGGCGGTGGTCCCGTCGGGATGGCTCGCGCGACCGGTATGGCTCACCATCGGCGCGCATGCGACGATCGCCACCGAGCCTCGCCGTGCGCTCCGCCTCGACGTGCGGCGGGTCGTGATCGGACGTCAACGCGTTCCGGCGGTTCTGCTGCGGCTGCTGTTGGATCCTTCGAGCTTGCGGCTGATGCGGATCGCACTGCCGCCCGAGGTCCGCACGGTCCGTATCGAGCGCGGCCGCGTGCTTATCGAGACGACTTCACTGCTTCCACGTACCTGACCTGCAGGTCATAGATGAGCTGATCGAGTGTGTGCGTCTCTTCCGCGGACCGATGGCCCTCGGTCTTGTCGCGCAAGAGCGCGAGGAGATCGATGATCGCTGAGGCATGCGGCAGCTCGCGGTGCTGCTGCCCTGAGGCCGGATCGGGCGCGTCGCCGAGCGCAATGACCGCTTCCGTCCCGAGCATCATGAAGAGCCCGACGAGAGAGCGCTCCGCAGATAGCGCGCGCGGCGGCTCCGATGCGGCGTTCGGGC
The DNA here is from genome assembly GCA_003220475.1 of Candidatus Rokuibacteriota bacterium. Lineage (GTDB taxonomy): Bacteria > Methylomirabilota > Methylomirabilia > Rokubacteriales > CSP1-6 > AR12. The sequence goes on from QHSO01000133.1 coordinate 653, forward strand.
GCGGCGCACTCGGAGAGGATGGCGGCGGTGTCTCGAGCGCGTCGCGTCGGCGGCGATCGGTCACGCGAAATCCTTCATCCGATGGCGACATCATTGGGCGAGCCTAGCACACGCGAAAACCCTTGCTGTATAATCGGTTACCCTCAGGGACCGACCATGACCCAGTCGCCCGACGCTCAGTTCGAACGGCTCCTCGAGATCATGAGGCGGCTACGCGAATCGGGCGGGTGCCCGTGGGATCGGGAGCAGACCCGTGTTTCCCTCAAGCCCTTCCTCGTCGAGGAGACGTACGAGGTCCTCGAGGCCATCGAATCCGGTGACGCGAACGCGCTCCTGGAAGAGCTGGGAGATCTCCTGTTCCAGGTCGTCTTCCACGCTCAGATCGGCGCCGAACGCGGTGAGTTCGATATGGCCGCGATCCTGGCACGCCTCGCCGACAAGATGGTCACGCGCCATCCGCACGTGTTCGGCGCGGCCAGCGTCGAGACGCCCGGCCAGGCGCTCGCGCAGTGGGAGGCGATCAAACAACGCGAGGCGCACGAGGCGGGACGCCGACGCTCCGTCATCGACGGCGTGCCGCGCGCGCTGCCGTCACTTCTGCGTGCCCAGCGCATCACCTCGAAGGCGTCCCGCGTGAACTTCGACTGGCCCGACGCACGTGCCGCGTGGACCAAGGTCGAAGAGGAATGCCGCGAGGCGGCCGCGGCACTCGCCGCCGACGATCGGGCGCGGCTGCAGGACGAGCTCGGCGACGTCCTGTTCTCGCTCGTGAATGTCGCGCGTCTGGCGTCGATCGACGCCGAGGAAGCGCTGCAGGGCGCGATCGAAAAATTCCGGCGGCGGTTCACCGGTATGGAAGACGAGCTGAATGCGCAGGGAAAGAGTGTCGGCAGCGTCTCGCAGGCCGAGCTCGAGCGCTCCTGGGAGGCTGTGAAGGCACAGGAGCGCGGACGATGAGGGCTAAGATCGGTAACGCGTCGATCTCCGTCGAGCGCGGCGACATCACCGATCGCGAGGTGGACGCGCTGGTCAACCCCGCGAACACCGCGCTCACGATGACGACCGGCGTGGCCGCCGCCATCAAGCGTAAAGGCGGCGTCATCATCGAAGAAGAAGCCTTGCGGCAGGAACCGGTCGAGGTCGGCGACGCCGTGCTGACGCCCGGCGGCAACCTGCACGCGACACACGTCATTCACGCGGTCGTCATGGGCGCGGATCTCAAGACCGACGCCGACATCGTCGGCCGGACGACGCGCGCCGTGCTCGCGATGGCCGACAAGCATCGGCTGACGTCGATTGCGCTGCCGGCCCTGGGGACCGGCGTCGGCCACCTGGCGCCCGCAGCGGCCGCCGACGCCATGATCCAGGCGGTCGTCGCGCATCTCAAGGCCGGTAAAACCGCGCTGAAGCGAGTGGTTTTCGTTCTTTACCTGGACGATGCGTACCGAGCCTTTACCGACACATTGAAGCGGGTAGGTGGAATACAGTAAAACAAATAAGTGAAGCATTCGAAGCTCGGTCAGCCCCAGACCAGGCGCCTTGGGGATCTGCTGGTCGCCGAAGGGCTGATCAGCGAGGCGCAGCTCAAGCAGGCGCTCGCCGAGCAAAAGGGCAAGACCGAGAAACTCGGCTCGATCCTCGCTCGCCTCGGCTTCATCACCGAAGAGCAGCTCATCGGGTTCCTCTCGCGGCAGTACGGCATCCCGTCCATCACGCTGAACAACATCGACGTCGATGCGGAAACGCTGCGTCTCGTCCCCGCACCGATCGCGCGGAAGTACGAGGTCCTCCCCGTCAAGCGGATCGGCGGCACGCTGACGCTGGCGATGGCGGATCCGACGAACGTGTTCGCCCTCGACGACGTCGCGTTCATGACGAGTCTGCAAATCCTGCCGGTGGTGGCGCCGCAGGCCGCGATCCGCAAGGCGATCGACAAGGCCTACGAGTCGGTGCAGCAATCGTCGATGAACGAGATGCTCACCGAGATCACCGCCGACGCGAACGTCGAGGTGCTCGAAGGCGAGTCGGACAGCGCCGGCGTCGACGTCTTCGAGCTGAAGGAATCGGCCGACGAGGCGCCGGTGGTCAAGCTCGTGAACATGGTGCTGGTCGATGCCATCCGGAAGGGTGCGTCGGACCTGCACTGGGAGCCGTACGAAAAGCACTTCCGCATCCGCTTCCGCATCGACGGCGTGCTGCACGAGATGCTGTCGCCGCCCAAGCGCCTCGAGCCCGCGATCATCTCGCGCCTGAAGATCATGTCGAACCTGGACATCTCGGAGCGGCGTGTGCCGCAGGACGGACGCATCAAGCTGCGGTTCGGCACCAAGGAAATCGACTTCCGCGTGTCGATCTTGCCGACAATCTTCGGCGAGAAGGCGGTGCTGCGCATTCTCGACAAGGAATCGCTGCAGCTCGACATGACCAAGCTCGGCTTCGACACGTGGAGTTACGAGAAGTTCGGTCACGCGATCCATCAGCCGTACGGCATGGTGCTCATTACGGGCCCGACGGGATCCGGGAAAACGACCACGCTGTACTCCGCGATCGCGACGATCAACTCGCCCGAGCACAACATCATGACGGCCGAGGACCCCGTCGAGTACAACCTCAAAGGCGTCAACCAGGTCCAGGTCAACGACGGCGTGGGCCGCACGTTCGCCGCCGTGCTGCGCTCCTTCCTGCGGCAGGACCCGGACATCATCCTCGTCGGTGAGACGCGAGACCTGGAGACGGCGCAGATCTCGATCCGCGCCGCCCTCACCGGCCACCTCGTGTTCACGACGCTGCACACGAACGATTGTCCGTCGACCGTCGCCCGGCTCTTCGACATGGGCATCCAGCCGTTCCTGCTGTCCTCCGCGCTGCTGCTCATCCTCGCCCAGCGGCTGGGCAGGCGGATCTGCAAGGACTGCCGGCAGCCGGTCGAGGGCAAAGAAGAGGACCTGGTCCCCTACGGCCACGTCCCGCTAGGGCTGACCAACGTGAACTTTTCTCGCGGCAAGGGCTGCGCGACGTGCAATTTCACGGGGATGAAAGGCCGGGTCGCCATCTATGAAGTGATGCCGGTAACCGAGCCACTTCGTGACATGATTCTGAAGAACGCTCCGACTGCGGACATCCGCGAACAGGCTCAGAAGGACGGCATGAAGACCCTGCGCCAGGCCGGCTTGATGAAGGTGATCGAGGGGACCACGACGGTCGAGGAAGTCTTGCGCGTGACGTTGGCGTAGCGGGAGGACGTGGTCTATGGCTCTGTTCGCCTACAAGGGCCGCGCCGGCGGCGGCGCCGTGACGGGCGAGATCGAGGCGGACAGCCGTCCAGCTGCCGTCACCGCGCTGCGCGCCAAAGGCGTGATCGCGACCTCGGTACAGGAAAAAGCCGTCAAGGCCGCCGCGGCGGCCGCGCCGAAGAAATTCGGCGGCAAGGTCCGCGACAAAGATCTCGCGATCTACACGCGTCAGTTCTCGACGATGGTCGACGCGGGCCTGCCGATCGCGCAGTGCCTGCAGATCCTGTCCGAGCAGAACGACTCCAAGACGCTGCGTGAGGTCACCGCGCGCATCGCGGTGGACGTGCAGGGCGGCGCCACGCTCGCAGAGTCGTTCAGCAAATATCCCCGAACGTTCGACCACCTGTTCACGAACATGCTGGCCGTCGGCGAATCGGGCGGCGTGCTCGACGTCGTGCTCCAGCGGCTCTCCGGGTACATCGAAAAGGCGGCCAAGCTCAAGGGCAAGGTCAAGAGCGCGATGGTCTACCCGGTCACCATCATCGGCGTCGCCTGCCTCGTCATCATCTTCATGATGATCTTCGTGCTTCCGACCTTCGCAAACATGTTCCGGAACATGGGGGCGGACCTGCCGCTGCCGACGAAGATCGTCATGTGGATGTCCGACATGACGCGCAAGTACATCATCTTCATGGTCGCGGGCGTGGCCGCCGCGATTTACGCGTTCAAGCGCTACTACAACACCGACAACGGCAGCATGGTCATCGACGCCTTCGCGCTGAAGGTGCCGGTGATCGGCATGCTCATCCGCAAGGTGGCGGTGGCGCGCTTCACGCGGACGCTCGGGACGCTGATCTCGTCCGGCGTACCGATCCTCGAGGGTCTGCTCATCACCGCGCGCTCGGCGGGCAACCGCGTCGTCGAGAAAGCGGTCATGCAGGCGCGCCAGCACGTGACGGCGGGCGGCACGCTGGCCGAGCCCTTGAAGTCGACGCCCGTGTTTCCGCCGATGGTCGTGCACATGATTTCCGTCGGCGAGAATACGGGCGCCCTCGACGCCATGCTGTCCAAGATCGCCGACTTCTACGACGACGAGGTGGACGCTGCCGTCAGCGCGCTCACCTCCTTGTTGGAGCCGATGATGATCGTGTTCCTCGGTGTGGTGGTCGGCGGCATCGTGGTGGCGATGTACCTCCCCATCTTCAAGATGGTGACGCTCGTCAAATGACCACGTGACCGCTCGATGACGTTCGTCGACGCCCAGCGGCTTTTGCGAGGCGTGTTTTGGGCACGCCTCGGGGTGGCTGCCGTGCTGCTCCCGGTGGGCCTCGTTCTGCCCGACGCGATGATGCCGGGCATCAATCACGGCGTCCTCGTGCTGGCGCTGCTGACGGTGGTGACGTCCTCGGGCGGTCTCCTGCTCGGACCGCCGCTCGCACACCCGCGACGGATCGCCTGGCTCGTCGCGCTGCTCGACGTCGTGCTCGTCACCGCGGTCGTGGCCGCCACCGGCGGCGCACGCTCCATCTTCACGTTCCTCTACGTGATGCTCGTGACGGCGTCGTGCGTCACGTTGTCGCGCACCGGCGGGCTCACGATCGCGGCGGTGGCTTCCGCGCTCTATACGGCGCTCGTCTTCGGTCGCACCGTGTTCCCGATCACGTCGCTGTTCGAGGCGCCGGAGGAGACGACGGCGCTGGAGATCGTGACGATGTTCCTCAACACGGCGACGTTCCTCGTCGTCGCGATCGTGGCCGGCGGCCTCGCGGAGCGTTTTCAGATCCAGAGCCGCACGCTGCGTGACCTGCGCGCGATGAAGGACCTGGTCTTTGAGTCGGTGGGCACCGGGCTCATCGCCGTCGATCCATCCCACACCATCACGACGTTCAACCGCGCGGCGGCGACCATCACCGGCGTGCCGGCCGTGGCGGCCGCCGGCCGTCCGTGGGAGGCGGTGTTCGGCGATCTCGTCTCCCTGCCGGCGATCGAGGCGGACCTGGCGTCCGGCTACGACGCCCTCAGCCGACACGAGGCCACGCTCGCGCGCACGGGTGGCAGCGTGCCGGTACGGCTCACGTTCTGGACGCTGACGGCGGGCGACGATGAGTCGAAGACGGCGGAGGCAGACGGCGAGCGGCTCGGCCTCGTCTGCGCGTGCGAGGACCTCACGACGATCCGCGCGATGGAGGAGCGGCTGCGCCACGCCGATCGGCTCGCCACGCTCGGCCGGATGTCGGCGAACATCGCACACGAGATCCGCAATCCGCTGGCGGCGCTCACCGGCGCCATCGAGGTGCTCGCGAGCAGTGGCACGGCGGGCGACGTACGCGAGCGGCTGGGGCAGATCGTTCTCAAGGAGTCCGGCCGGCTCAACCAGATCCTGCGCGATTTTCTCGAATACGCGCGGCCGGCGCCGCTGGCGCGCGCGCGGAAGAACGTCGTCGAGTCCATCGACGAGGTGGTGGTGCTGCTCGAGCACCGTGCCACGCCCGGCACGCTCAAAACCGTGCGCGAGTTTCCGCCGAGTCTCGACTGGCTCGTCGATCCCCAGCAGTTCCGGCAGGCGGTGTGGAACCTCTGCCTGAACGCCGTACAGGCCATGCCCGACGGCGGTGAGCTGCGGGTGACGGCGGCGGTCGCGGGCGGTTGGTTGGAAGTACGCGTGGCGGACACCGGTGAGGGCATCGCGGGCTCGGACCTCGCTCACGTCTTCGAGCCGTTCTTCTCGACGAAGTCCGATGGCAGCGGCCTCGGGCTCGCGCTCGTCCACCGGGTGATGCAGGACCACGGCGGCGAGGTGCACGTGGAATCGGCGGCGGGCGCCGGCAGCGTCTTCACCCTACGCTTTCCCCCGATCCGTGGCTGAAACCCGCGTGCTGGTCGTCGACGACGAGCAGAGCATGCGAGAGCTGCTCGGCATCATGCTGCGGCAGGTCGGCTATGCCGTGACGCTGGCCGACGGCGGCGAAACCGCCGTCGAGGCGCTCAAGAGCGACGCGTTCGACCTGGTCATCACCGACCTCCGCATGCGGAAGGTGGACGGCCTCGCCGTTCTGCGCGCCGCGAAGGAGCACTCGCCGCGAACGGTGGTGCTCGTCGTGACCGCCTTCGCTTCGACCGAGACGGCGGTGGAGGCGATGAAGCTCGGCGCGTATGACTACGTCACCAAGCCTTTCAAGCTCGACGAGCTGCGGCTCACCATCGCCAACGCGCTCGAGCGCAAGCGGCTGCAGGAGGAGAATCGGGAGCTCAAACGCCAGCTGCGGCGCGAGCACGGGTTCGACGGATTCATCGGGAAGAGTCCGCGCATCCTGGAAGTTTTCGAGACGATCCGCAAGACGGCCGACAGCGGGTCGACCGTCATGATCACCGGCGAGAGCGGGACCGGCAAGGAGCTCGTCGCGCGCGCCGTGCACCAGGAGTCGGCGCGCCGCAACCAGCCGTTCGTGTCGGTCAACTGCGGAGCGATTCCCGAGACCCTGATGGAGTCCGAGCTCTTCGGTCATCTCAAGGGGGCCTTCACGGGTGCCGTCGCCAGCACCGAAGGGCTGTTCGCGGCCGCTGACGGCGGCACGCTGTTCCTCGACGAGATCACCGAGATCCCGCAGACGATTCAGGTCAAGCTGCTGCGCGCCGTCCAGGAGCGGGAGATCCGTCGCATCGGCGATACGCGCGACATCAAGGTCGATGTGCGGCTCATCGCGGCATCCAATCGCGAGCTCTCCAAGGCCGTCGCCGATGGCATCCTCCGCGAGGATCTCTACTACCGCCTCAACGTCATCCCGATCCACATGCCGCCGCTGCGCGACCGCCTCGAGGACATCCCGCTCCTCATCGCGCACTTCGTGGCGCGAATCACGAAGGACGTCGGCAAGAGCGTGCGAGCGATCTCGCCGGAGTCGCTCGCGATCCTCGAACGCTATCACTGGCCCGGCAACATCCGCGAGCTCGAGAACGTCGTCGAGCGCGCCATCGTCCTCGGCAACGGCGAGCTCTTGTCGCCGGAGTCGCTGCCGGCACACGTGCGCGCGCCGCGCGACGAGCGGGCGGTGGAAGTGGATATCCCGCCGACGGGGATGGATCTCGAAGGCACGCTCACGCGCATCGAGAACCGCTATATCCGTCTCGCCCTGGAGCGCTCGGGCTGGCTGCAGATTCGCGCCGCCGAACTGCTCGGCCTTTCGTTCCGGCAGTTCCGTTACAAGCTTCAGAAGCACGGCCTGCGCGCAGGGCGTGGTGGTCCGAAACCGCCCGTGCAGAGCTGAGGAAATTGGTCAGTCCGCGACCGCGGACTGTCGACGCGTAGAACGCACCGAAACGTCAAGTCGTCGATTTGTCTCGCGGTGCTCGCCAGTCGAACCGCGGCACATTTCCTGCTGTGTCTTCTGACCGCAGGCACCAACCTGACTGGAGGCGGAAATGTTCAAGTTCTGGAACAAGAAGCGCGTCGCGCTCGGCGGTCAGCGCGGCTTCACCCTGATCGAGCTGCTGATCGTCGTGGCGATCATCGGTATTCTCGCCGCGATCGCCGTGCCGCTGTACGCCAACGTGCAGCAGCGCGCTCGTATCGCCAAGGCTCAGGCCGACGCTCGCGCGCTCGCCTCGGCCGTCTCCATCTACGGTGCTCACATGGGCACCATCTCGACGGCGCTGACCCAGCTCACCAGCCAGGTGACCAACGGTCAGGGCCAGGTTGCCGGT
>QHSO01000307.1 GCA_003220475.1 Candidatus Rokuibacteriota bacterium
CGCGCCTAGGAATTCGACGCTCGTCACTCGTATCGGCAGACCCGCATCGGCAAAGCGCATGTCCTCCGGACGCACGCCGATCAGGTGCTCGGATTTGCCGGCGAGCCGCAGCACGTTCATCGGCGGGGTGCCGATGAAGCGCGCGGCGAAGGCGGTGGCCGGGCGCGCGTAGAGATCGGCGGGCGGCGCGTCCTGCTCGATGCGGCCGCCCTTGAGCAGGACGACCTGGTCGGCCATCGTCATCGCCTCGGTCTGATCGTGGGTGACATAGACCATCGTCATGCCGAGCTTCTGCTGCAGCGCGCGGATCTCGCGGCGCATCTCGACCCGCAGCTGCGCGTCGAGGTTGGACAGCGGCTCGTCCATGAGGCAGACAGGTTTCTCGGCGATGATCGCGCGGCCCAACGCCACGCGCTGCTGTTGGCCGCCCGAGAGCTGCGAGGGCGTGCGCTCGAGCAGCTGCTCGAGCCCGAGCAATTCGGCTACGCGCCGAAGGCGCGCGCCACGCTCGGCGCTGCGTACGCGGCGCACCCGCAGCCCGAACACGATGTTCTCGGCCACGGTGAGGTGTGGGAATAGCGCGTAGGACTGAAAGACCATGGCGATATTGCGACGTACCGGCGGCAGCGCGGTGACGTCGACATCGCCGATGCGAATGCGGCCCGCGCTGACCGTCTCGAGGCCGGCGATCAGCCGCAGCGTCGTCGACTTGCCGCAGCCGGAGGGGCCGAGGAGCACGGCGAGCGTGCCCTCGGCGACGTCGAAGGAAACGTCGTCGACCGCGCGCGTCGTTCCCCACGCCTTGCTGATGCCACGGACGGAAATCGCCGACACGCGCCGAGGCTAGACGAGCGCCGGTTGGTGCGTCAAGGTTGCGCCGGGGCCAGGGCTTTCAGATACGCGCGGCTCTCCTCCGCGCGCGCGGCGGGGTCCGTCTCGAGGCTCATGAAATTCAGGACGGGGACGGTCACGCCACTGGCGACGTACTGCCGGATGTGCTCGCGGCAGCGCTCGGGCGGGCCGAGAACCGCGAGCTCGTCGATCGCGCGCTCGGGCACCGCCGCGAGCGCGCCGCGCCGGTCGCCGGCGTCCCACTTGGCATTCATCGCGGCCAGCGCCTCACCGCGACCGAGCCACTGGTGGAAGCGCCGATACACGGGAACGTTCAGGTAGGCGGTCACCGCTCGGCGGAACTGCTCGCGCGCGCGAGGATCGGGGGTGGGGCACACGGTGATCCGGCAGACGATCGGATAGGTGGCGGGATCCTTGCCCACTTTGTGGGCCTCGTCGCGGACGACCGCGGTCACGCGGCGCACGTCCTCGCCCGACAGCCAGTTGGTGATGACGCCGTCGGCGATGCGCACGGCCTGCCGCACCATGCGTTCCTGCAGCGCCGCGACGTAGATCGCCACGCGCGAGGGCGCCGGCCGGCCGAGCTTGAATCCCGACACGCGCAGCGTCTCGCCCTGCACGGCCATCGTCTCGCCGTCGAGCGCCTGGCGCACCGCCTTCACCACCTCGGTGACGCGCGTGAGCGGCCGCTCGAAGCGGCCGCCGTTCCAGCGCTCGACGGTGACGTTGCTGCCTGAGCCGATACCGAGCACGAAGCGTCCCGGCGCGGCCTCGCCCATCGCGGCGGCGCCGACCGCGATGATCGCGGGACCGCGCGTGAACGCGCCGACGATCGCGGTGCCGAGCGTCGCGCGCGTCGTCCACGCCGCGCCGAGCGCCAGCACGATCCACGGATCGACGTCCGACTCCGCCGACCAGAAATCGGTGTAGCCGAGCGCCTCCGCCTCGCGAAAGACGGGCTCGTGCGCGGCCAGCGGGATGCCGTTGAGGGGGACCGTCAGTCCCCAGCGCGGTGCCACGGCCGGGAGAATACCGGGAACACCGGTCGCGGGAAAGGCGTTGCACCCATAGGAACGCAGTTCGTGCTAACGCCCGAGACGGAAATTTTGTTAAGGTGACTGATAGGAGATGGCGACGATGATCATCATCGCCATGATTCATTGACGGAGCCCGTCAGAGATACACCCTCCGTCGCTCGGCCGTACTGTCCCGCCTGCGAGCCTGATACCGATCCGAGTCTGGAGATTCTCGACGTGCGCTGGTGCTCTGCGCACACGCCAGCCTCGGGCGGCCTCGACGACGAGGTCGTCGCGATGGAAAGCTATCCAGCCGGCAGCGGTGAGGCCGGCGGCGAGGACAATCGCCGCTGGTGCGCCCTGTTCCATCGCAAGGCGAAACCGACGGTGACGCGACGTTCGGTGCCTGCGCTCCGTCCCGCCCGCGCGCGCGCCTGAGTCCGACCCGCGCGCTTCGGCGCGCGGCTCGCGAAACCGGCTCCGCACGGCGAGGGAACGCGTCACTTCGAACATGGGGGCCTCGAAATGGCCCCCAACCCCCCAACGCTCGGGCCGCCCCGGAGGAGCCCGTGGCGCCCCTCGATCTACACGAGTTCGTTCGAGGCGAAGCCGCGGCGCAGCGTGTTCTCGGTGACCACGCGCGTCTCGACGAACTGCATGAGGTAATCCGGGCCGCCGGCCTGCCAGCCGATGCCCGACAGCTGGCGTCCCCCGAACGGCTGGCGACCGACGCGCGCGCCGGTGGTGGCGCGGTTGATATAGAGGTAGCCGACGCGAAAGGCCGCGCGCGCCCGGGCGAGTCGCACCGGGCTGCGTGAGAAGACGCCGCCCGTCAGCGCATAGTCGAGACCCGTCGCGATCTCCAGTGCCTCATCGAACGTCGCCGCCGGCAGGCAGGACAGGACCGGCCCGAAGATCTCCTCGCGCG
>QHSO01000308.1 GCA_003220475.1 Candidatus Rokuibacteriota bacterium
GTAGACATCCCATGTCAGATCTTCCGGACGTCCGCCGACTTTTTCGAGGGCCTGATAAATCGGCACAGTACCGATGGGCACCGACGAGTTGCGGACGATCCACTCGCGCGTTTCGTGGATGTTCTTCCCTGTCGAGAGATCCATCACCGTGTCTGCGCCCCACAGCGTGGCCCAGCGGAGCTTCTCGACTTCTTCTTCGATCGACGAGGAGACGGCGGAGTTGCCGATGTTCGCGTTGATCTTCACCAGGAAATTGCGGCCGATGATCATCGGCTCGAGCTCGAGGTGATTGATGTTCGACGGGATGATGGCGCGGCCGCGCGCGATCTCGGCGCGGACGAAATCCGCGGGAAGCCCCTCACGCGCCGCCACGAACTCCATCTCCGGCGTCACCTCGCCGCGGCGGGCGTAGTGCATCTGCGTCACGACCTTGCCGGGACGCGCGCGCAACGGCCGGCGCACGCTGACGAAGCGCACGCCGCCGAGCGTCGGGTCCTCGTCACGGCGCCGACGATATTGCGAGGTCGGGCCGGGCAGCTGCTCGACGTCGCCGCGGGCCATCACCCAGGGCAGTCGCAGCGGCGACAACCCGCGCTTGATGTCGGTATGGGCGTCGGGATCGGTGTAAGGCCCGCTCGTATCGTAGAGAAAGAGCGGCGGCTCGCCGCCGGAGAGCGCGACCTCACGCATGGGAACGTGGATGTCGGAACGCGAGCCGGTCAGATAGAGCTTGCGCGAACGAGACATTGTGGCCTCCCTTCGCTGGTATTACCCAGGTCAGGTTCTTGCGGTCGGCGGCTAACGGCCGCCCTCTCAGCCCGGTTTTCCGAGCTCCCGCGTGTCGGATGGTAACCGCCCGCTAGGCTACGCCGGAAGTGCGCCGGCAGCAAGCGGGGGCGGTCAGCAGTTGAGCGGCGCCATCACGGAGTGATAGCGCTTGCGGACGAACCGCACCTCAGGCAGCGCCGCCGGCTCGCCGTCGACCGTGAAGCGCGGAGCGATGACGCTGAAGGATGATTGCGCGTCGAGAACCCTTGCGGCGCGAGCGTCTGCGCGCCATGGAAGACGGGCCGCGATGCACCAACCATGGGCGCATCGATCGCGATTCGAGGAAACGGCGCCCGCCGCGCCGAAACGCTGATATCCGCCAGTTGTCCGATCACAGGGTCGCCGTCCGTGGGAAGGATCGCAATTCGGCTCTCGGTCAATTGCACTACATGACCGTCCGGAATCAGAAAATATAGCGACGCCCCGAGACAGTCGCCGCGCTGGTGCCCCGAGAGTCCAACAACGATGGCTCCGATGGTGAATCTCAGAGTGCTCGGAGGGATAGGGCAGCGGCGCGTTTCGGGCGTGCCGCCCGACGCCGACGGCTCGTAATAATGCTCGGTCCAATATGGGATGCACCCGGCGAGACCCAGAATCGCCGCGCCGAGAACGAACAGGCGGCCGGCCATCGGCCTATGTTCCCGAGACGGCCCCACTCACGAGGCCGCTGACGAGATAGCGCTTGAAGACGTAATAGAGGACGACCGGGGGGATCGAGTAGACGGTCGACACCGCCATGAGCAGGTTCCACGGCGCGTTGTCCGTGGTCAGGAAGTTGCCCATGGCCACCGGCAGCGTGATGCGTGGCTCACCAGTCAGGAGCAGCAGCGCATAGAGGTACTCGTTCCAGGCATAGAGGAACGCGTAGGTGCCGATCGCGATGAGCGGCGGCCGGATGAGCGGCAAGTAGAGGTGGAAGAAGGTGGCGAGCACGCCGGCGCCGTCGATGGCGCCGGCTTCCTCGATTTCCGGCGGCAGCGAGCGCGCGTAATCCGACAGGACCCACAGCGCGTACGGCGAGGCGAACGTCACCATCGCCAGCACGACGGCCAGCTTGCTGTCGATGAGATCGTAATCGGCCATCATCCTGAAGAACGGAATCGAGAGGAAGGAGGATGGGATCACGTAGGTGAAGAGGGTGAGTCCCGACACCCACCGGCGGAAGCGGAAGTTGATGCGCGCCATCGCGAACGAGCCCAGCGCGGCAACGGCGGCCACCACGACCATCGCCCACGCGGCGATCATCAGGCTGTTGCCGATCTGGTGCCAGAAGTAGCGCACGAACGGGTTGTCCTGGCCCATCGTGTACACGTAGTTCCGGAGCGTCGGGTGCTCGACGTAGAGGCCCGGCTTGAAGAGATCGTTGGTCGGCGTGAACGAGAGCAGCAGCATGTAGTAGACGGGGAACAGGGTCCAGATCAGCATCACCACGGCGATCACGCTGAGCCAAATCTGTAAGCTTCGGGAATGGCGCGCGCGGTTCATATCTTCACCCACCGCAGCAGCATGGCGATGAAGCCCAGCGTGGCCGGCAGCGCCACCGCGAAGGTGGCCATGCCCCACTCAAGCCGGCCCATGGTGAACGTGTAGCGGTACGCGAGCGTGGACAGCACGTGCGTGGAGTCGCCGGGCGCGCCGCCCGTCATGAGCCACGGCACCGTGAAGTCGCCGAGCGTGAAGACCATCGAGAGCAGCGTGCAGATCAGATAGAGGTTGCGCAGCAGCGGGAACGTCACGTGCCAGAAGTTCTGCACGCCCGAGGCGCCGTCGATGGCCGCCGCCTCGTACAGCTCGTTGGGGATGGCGCGCCGGCCGGCGAGGAAGATGATCGTCCAGAACGGCAGGTACTTCCAGATGTGGAACACCATCACCGCGCCGAGCGCCGTCCAGTAC
>QHSO01000309.1 GCA_003220475.1 Candidatus Rokuibacteriota bacterium
TGGCGACGCCGGCCAGCCCGATCCGCCTCTCGGCGTCGTCGACGGAAGTCACGCGCGCTCCGCTGCTCGGCGAGCACAACGCCGAGGTTCTCGGCAAGGTGTGCAGGCTCGGCGCCGAGGAGCTGGCGAAGTTGAAGGCGGACGGGGTGATTTAAACCAACGGTGTAGGTGTTCGTCGCGAGCTTCGTGTTTGAGTCCGGTCGGCGACGCGAGGCGCTTCTCCTGTCCTCGGCCGTGGTGCTACCCTGCGGGAGGCGAGCGGGCGGCTGAAGGAGAGGACATGCTGATCGTCGACGCGCAGATCCACCTCTGGAATGCGGGCAACCCCACCAGCCCCTGGCACCGGCAGGTGCCCGCCTACTTGAAGGACGACGCGCTCAAGGAAATGGACGCCGGCGGGGTCGATGCCGCCGTGCTCACTCCGCACACGCCGTGGGATCCGAACGCGAACGAGCTCTGCATCGAAGCGGCCCGCCAGCACCCCGACAAGTTCGTGATCCTCGGCAGCTTCCCGCTCGACAAGCCAGAGAGTCGCGGGCTCGTGGATTCGTGGAAGCAGCGCCCGGGGATGCTCGGCCTGCGGTTCACGTTCCATGAACCAGCGCAGCGCACGTGGCTGACGGACGGGACCGTCGATTGGCTCTGGCCGGCGGCGGAGCGTGCGGGCCTGCCCATCGCGCTGATGGCCGCGAGTTTCCTTCCGAAAGTCGCCGAGGTGGCACAGCGGCATCCGAACCTCAAGCTGATCCTCGATCATCTCGGCCGGCCCAGGGGAACCACGCCCCTGCCAGAGCGGTGGGCGAATCTCTCGGAGGTGCTGGCGCTCGCGAAGTATCCCAACGTCGCCATGAAGGCCACCGGCGCGCCGAGCTACTCCGATCAGCCGTACCCGTTCCGCGATATCCAC
>QHSO01000310.1 GCA_003220475.1 Candidatus Rokuibacteriota bacterium
GACCTCGCGCAGCGGCTCGGGGTGAAGCTGAAGCCGGGAGAGGATCCGGGCCCGGTCGCCCTCGACGATGCGAAGACGCAGCGCGCGCTCGAGGCACTGCTGACCGAGCGCGGCGGCGGCAAGGCTGTCGACGACGTCGTGGGCCAATACGAGAAGAGCACCGGAAAGAAGTCGGATCGCGCCAGCCGAGTTCTCGCGCTCGTGGGCCGCGGCGGTGGCGATCGTGGCCTCTACGAGGCGCTGTACCGACAGCTCGTCGAGATGGCGCCGCTGCCCGAGTCGGAGCTAACGGCGCTCGCACAGCGCCGCGGCGAAGCCGCCGTCCGCGCGCTCAACGAGGGCGCGGGCGCAGCGGCGGCGCGCGCCACGGCCGGTGACACCGAGGCCGCCGGCGGCGCGGAGCGTAAGGGTATCCCAACGCGTCTGGAGCTCGGCGCCGTCGGCGCGTGAGCGAGTGGAGGATGCGAGCTATGGAGCGACGGGATTTTCTCAAGTTGAGCGCGGCCGCTACGCTGACGCTGGCGGTGGAGCCGGCGTGGGCGCAGACGGCCAAGACGGAGATCCACTGGCTCGGTCAGGCGACCACGAAGCTCACCACGGCGAGCGGCAAGGTGATCGTGATCGATCCGTTCCTGACGAACAACCCCAAGACGCCCCAGGAGTTCAAGAACCTCGACAAGCTCGGCAAGGTCGACGTGATCCTGATCACGCATGGCCACGCCGATCACCTGGGGACGGTCGGACGGACCGACGGCTCGTGCGACGCCGTCGACCTGGCCAAGCGCACCGGCGCCAAGGTGTTCGGGCCGGCGGGTCTCATCCAGACGATGATCGATCTCGGCTGGGTCAGCGCCGAGCAGGGCATTCGCTTCGGCAAGGGCGGCACCGTGACGCCGCTCGGCCCCGAGGTCAAGATCACGCAGGTGCGCGCGGAGCACTCATCGGAGGTGACGCTGACCGACCCCACGACGAAGAAGACACACACGTACCCGGCAGGCGAGCCGGCCGGCTTCATCATCGAAACCGAGAACGGGCTCAAGGTCTATCACATGGGCGACACGGGACTCTTCGGCGACATGCGGCTGATCGGCGAGTACTACAAGCCGGACGTCGTGCTGATCCCGATCGGTGGTCACTTCGTCATGGATCCGCGCGACGCCGCCTACGCCACCCGGGAGATGCTGAAGCCGAAGCACGCGATCCCGATCCACTACGGCACGTTCCCGGTGCTGAAGGGGACGCCACAGGAATATCAGAGCGCCCTCGGACAGACGTCGACGCAGGTCCATCCGCTCAGTCCCGGCGACAAGCTGACGTTCTAGCGGTGCGTGGGCTCGCGCCGCGTGACGGGCAACTGCGGGGGGGTTACCGCTCCTTGGTCTCGACCGGACGCAGGCCCGATGCACAGTCGCGGTTGGTGCCGGGCACCGAATGCTGTGTATACAACGCGACGTTGTACGGCCAGTAGGTGACGCTCACGGTCTTGCTGCACATGGGGCAGAGGGCTTGCCGAAGCCTTATCATCGTCCGAGCCTACTCTAGTTTCGGGGCGAACGGTGGGATTCTTGCGCGCGCCACCACCGGTGGGGCGCCGAGGGCTCAAGGGTGAGTGATATCGTGCTCGACAGGATGGTGCGGTCGATCGTTGTTGCCGGGATGCTCGTCGGTTCGCTGGTCGGCTGCGCGACCACCGAGACGCAGCCATCGGCGTCGGTCACGAGCCTGGCTCCCAACGCGCAGCAGTGGTTCAGCGTTAGCTGGACGGCGGACCCCGAGCGGAATGGCGAGCGCCGGCTGCATGGCCATATCGATAGCTCCCTCGGCGAGGCCGCCAACAGAGTCCAGCTCCTTGCGCAAGCGCTCGATGCGTCGGGCAACGTCATTGGCCAGCGACTCGAGTGGATGCCCGAACTGATTCCGGCGCTTGGCCGTGCGTACTTCGAGGTTCCGAAGATGCCGGTGGCCGCCCAGTACCGGGTCACCGTGTGGTCATTCGACCGGCTCAAGGGCGGCGGCGGGGCGTAGAGGAAGTCGCCGGGGGCGATGGACTGGCTGACCACGCTGACGACGGCGTTCGGAGCCGCGTGGTTGTCCGGCATCAATCTCTACGCGACCGTCGTAACGCTCGGGCTTCTCCAGCGCCTCGGCCTCGCCCGTCTGCCTGGCGATCTCGTCGTCCTCTCGCACGATTGGATCATCGCGCTGGCCGCGGTGCTCTACGTGATCGAGTTCGTCGCGGACAAGGTTCCGATCGTCGACTCGGTCTGGGACGCGATCCACACGTTCGTGCGGGTCCCGGCCGGTGCGATCCTGGCCGCTTCGGCGTTCGCGGACTTCGATCCGCCGGTGCGCATGGCGGCATTGCTCATCGGCGGCGGTCTCGCGCTCGGCTCTCACGGCGGTAAGGCGGTGACCAGAGTGGCCGTCAACACCACCGCGCCGGGTGCGGGCGCGGTCGTCAGCGTTGTCGAGGATGTTTTCGCCGTGGGCTTCTCGGCGCTGATGACGTTCTTCCCGCTGGTGTTCCTCGCGCTGCTGGTGCTGGCGCTGATCG
>QHSO01000311.1 GCA_003220475.1 Candidatus Rokuibacteriota bacterium
TCGGCCTGGCCTTCAACCGCGGCTACAAGAAGTCGGCGCGCGTCGTCGGCGACTGCATGGGCAAGTTCCACCCGCACGGCGACTCGGCCATCTACGAGACGCTGGTGCGGATGGTCCAGGACTTCTCGCTTCGCTATCCGCTGGTGGACGGCCAGGGGAACTTCGGTTCGATCGACGGCGATCCCGCGGCGGCCATGCGCTACACCGAGGCGCGCATGGCGCGCATCGCGCACGAGCTGCTCGCCGACATCGACAAGGACACCGTCGACCTCGTGCCGAACTACGACGAGAACGAGCAGGAGCCCGTCGTCCTGCCCACGCGCATCCCGAACCTGCTCGTCAACGGCTCGGCCGGCATCGCCGTCGGCATGGCCACCAACATCCCGCCGCACAACCTCACGGAGGTCGTCGAGGCGCTGGTGGCGCTGATCGATCGGCCGGACACGACGATCGAAGCCTTGATGAAGATCGTCACCGGCCCGGACTTCCCGACGGCCGGCTACATCTACGGCACGGGCGGAATCCGCGAGGCGTACACGACCGGCCGCGGAAGCATCACGCTGCGGGCGAAGGCGCACGCCGAGAAGATGCGGGGCGGGCGCGAAGCCATCATCATCAGCGAGCTGCCGTATCAGGTGAACAAGGCGAGCCTCATCGAGAAGATCTCCGAGCTCGCGAAGGAAAAGAAGATCGAGGGTATCTCGGAGATCCGCGACGAGACGAACCGCGAGGGCATCCGCGTCGTGCTCGAGCTGGCGCGCGGCGAGATCCCGCAAATCATCCTGAACCAGCTACGCGCTACGAGCTCGCGCGGGCGGAAGAGCGTGCGCACATCCTGGCCGGCCTCCGCAAGGCGGTCGAGCAGCTCGACGTCGTCATCCGCATCATCCGCGAGGCCGCCAACGCCGACGCCGCCCGCGAGACGTTGATGCGGCGGCTGGAGCTCAGCGAAATCCAGGCCAAGGCCATCCTCGACATGCAGCTGCGCCGTCTGGCCGCGCTGGAACGGCAGAAGATCGTCGAGGAGCACGAAGAGGTCCTCAAGCTGATCGAGGAGCTCAAGGGCATCCTGGCCTCGGACGCCAAGCTGATGGGCATCATCCGGAAGGAGCTGCTCGACATCAAAGAGCAGTACGGCGACGCCCGGCGCACGGAGATCCTCGTCGAGACGAGCGAGCTGACGATCGAGGACCTCCTGGCCGACGAAGAGATGGTCATCACCATCACCCGCTCGGGGTACATCAAGCGGACGCACGTCGAGGCCTACCGCAGCCAGCGGCGCGGTGGGAAGGGCGTGACAGGCATGGAGACCAAAGAAGAGGACATCGTCGAGGACCTCTTCATCGCCTCCACGCACGCCTATCTGCTGTTCTTCACCAATCTCGGCAAGCTGCACTGGCTCAAGGTCCATGAGATTCCCGAGGGCGGACGCCAGGCGAAGGGCAAAGCGATGGTCAATCTGCTGTCGCTGGGCGAGGGCGAAACCGTCGCCACCTGCGTGCCGGTGCGGGACTTCGGCGCCGGCGCCTTTATCTTCTTCTGCACGAAGCAGGGCAAGGTGAAAAAGACCGAGCTCGAGGCGTACTCGCATCCACGGGCGGGCGGCATCCAGGCCATCGGCCTCGAGGACGGCGACACGGTGATCACCGCTCGCCGCACCGATGGCAATCGCGAGGTGATGATCGCGACCAAGCTCGGCATGGCCATCCGCTTCCCCGAGAACGAGGTGCGACCGATGGGCCGCGGCGCCGCCGGCGTGCGCGGCATCGACGTGGACGAGGGTGACGAGGTCATCGCGGCCGACGTCGTGCAAGAGGGCGCGCAGATCCTCACAATCTCCGAGCGCGGCTACGGCAAGCGCACGCCGCTCGACGAGTACCGCCTGCAGGGTCGCGCCGGCAAGGGCATCATCGACATCAAGACCGGCGGTCGCAACGGCACCGTGGTCGGCATGCTGCAGCTGCGAAGCGGTGACGACGTTCTCGTGATCACGACCAAGGGCAAGATCATCCGCATCCACGCGGACGACGTCTCGTCCCAGGGCCGCAACACGATGGGCGTGCGCATCATCGACCTCGACGCCGACGACAAGGTCGGCTCGATCGCTCGCGTCGAGGCCGAGACCTCCGCCCCCGCCGAAACACCGTAGGGCCGTGCTCGACCTGCGGCTGATCCGGGAGCGGCCCGACGAGGTGCAGCGGGCGCTCGCCCAGAAGGGCGGCGCCCAGCTCATCCCGGAGATCCTCGCCAAGGACGTCGAGCGCCGTCGCCTCATCAAAGAGGCGGACGACCTCAAGGCCCAGCGCAACACGGCCTCCGAGGCCATCGGGCGCGCGCGCAAGGCCGGCCAGGATGCCAGCGCCGAGCAGGCGCGTATGCGCGAGGTGGGCGACCGCATCAAGGCGCTCGACGCCGAGGTGAAGGCCGTCGACGAGGCCATCGAGGCGCTGCTCGTCCAGGTCCCGAATCTCCCCCACCCATCGGTGCCGCCCGGCAAGAGCGACGAGGAGAACGTCGAGGTCCGGCGCTGGGGCACACCGCGCCGGTTCGACTTCAAGCCGAAAGCCCACGAGGAAGTCGGCGGCGACCTCGGCCTGCTCGACATGGATCGCGCCTCTCGGCTCGCCAAGTCGCGATTCGCCGTGATGTGGGGGCCGCTCGCGCGGCTCGAGCGCGCGATCGCGCAGTTCATGCTCGACCTCCAGACGCGCGAGCACGGCTACACCGAGCTCTGGCTCCCTCACCTGGTGAACGCCGAGACGATGCTGCGCACCGGACAGCTGCCGAAGTTCGAGGAGCAGCTCTTCAAGACCGTCGAAGCCGACGAGGGCCGCACGCTGTACCTGATTCCAACGTCGGAGGTGCCGTTGACGGCCCTGCACGCCGGCGAAGTGCTGCCGGAGTCGACGTTGCCGCGCAAGTACACGGCCTTCACGCCGTGCTACCGCCGCGAGGCCGGCACCTACGGCAAGGACATGAAGGGCATCTTCCGCAATCACCAGTTTGACAAGGTCGAGCTCGTGAAGATCGCGACTCCGACGCGCGGCTATGAGGAGCTGGAGTCGATGGTGCGTGATGCGGAAGCGGTGCTGCAGCGCCTGGAGCTGCCGTATCGCGTGGTCGAGCGCTGCGCCGGCGACGTCGGCTTCAGCTCGGCCAAGGGCTACGACGTCGAAGTGTGGCTGCCCGGCCAGGACAAGTATCGCGAGATCTCGTCCTGCTCGACGTACGCCGACTTCGGCGGCCGGCGCGCGGACATCCGCTACAAGCCCGACGGCGGCGGCAAACTAGAGTTTTGCCACACGCTGAACGGCTCCGGCCTCGCCGTCGGCCGCACCCTCATCGCCGTGC
>QHSO01000134.1 GCA_003220475.1 Candidatus Rokuibacteriota bacterium
CGCTGCGCGACCGGGCGGGCGCGACGATGATGTACGGCCACGATCCCGAGCAGTGGGAGGCGATCCCGCGCGCGCCGGCGGCGGTGCTCTGAGGCGCGCGCTCGCGATGCGATTCGGGGTGTTCTTTCAGGCGCCGGAGGCCCAGGGCCAAAGCCACGCCGAGCGCTACACGGAGATGTTCGAGCTCATCGCGCTTGCCGAAGAGCTCGGCGTCGACGTCGCGTGGCTGGCCGAGTTGCACTTCGGCGGCGCGTTTTCGCTGCTCGCCAACCCGCTCATGATGGTCCCCGTCATCGCCCAGCGCACGCGGCGGATCCGCATCGGCACCGCCGTGACGCTGCTGCCGCTGCAGCATCCGCTGACCACCGCCGAGCAGGCCGCCACCGCCGACGTGCTGTCGGGCGGACGTCTGGAATTCGGCGTCGGGCGCGGGTCGATCCCAAGCCAGTTCCACGGCTTTCGCGTGAGCGCCGCGGAGAATCGCGCGCGATTCGACGAGGCGCTGGCCATCATCCGGCTGGCGTGGACGGCGGAGCGCTTCAGCTATCGCGGCCGCTTCCACGAGGTCGAGGATCTCAGCGTGGTGCCCAAGCCGGTGCAGCGGCCGCACCCGCCGATCCGCGTCGCCGTGCACACGGCGGAGAGCTTTGCCCACATCGCGGCCACCGGGCTGCCGATCTATTCGGGGACGACGACCACGCCGCTGCCGCAGCTGCGCGAGTGCGTGGCGCTCTACCGCGCGCGGCTGGCCGCCGCCGGCCATGCCTGGGGCCCCGATCAGATGGCGCTGATGCTGCCGGTGCACGTGGCGGCCAGCGGCGCCGGCGCGCGCGAGGCGATGCGCCCGGGTGTGCAGCAGTACTATCGCAACCTCCAGACGATCTTCGCGCAGGTGCCGGCGAGCTATGGCGAGCACCTGACGCGGCTCAAGACGATCAACGAGACGGTGGCCGACCTGCCGTACGAAAAGTTCTGCCGTGATCACGCCGTTTTCGGCGATGCTGTGGAGGTGATCGATCGGCTGCAGGCCGCGCGCGACGAGTTCGGGCTCTCGCAGATCATCTGCTGGTTCGATCAGGGCAGCCGACTGCCGCGCGCCGAGGTCGAGCGCACGATGCGCGCCTTCGCCGAACGCGTCATGCCGAAGCTTTCCTGACATGATCATCGACGCCATCGACGTCTACTGGGCGCGGGTTCCGCTCGCCTTCGTGTGGAAGACGTCGTACGCCGACCAGCGTGTCACCGACACGATCCTCGTGCGCATGCAGAGCGGGCGGCATCACGCGTGGGGCGAAAGCTGTCCGCCCTATATTCCCGCCTATTCCGCGGAGCACACGCTCGCGACGTTCCACACCGTGCGCGAGCATCTGGCCCCGCGCATCGTGGGCCAGGATCTCGGCTCGGCGGAGGAGCTGCTCTCCCGCATCGACTTCGTGAAGGGCAATCAATTCGCGCGCGCCGCCCTCGAGATCGCGTGGTGGGTGCTGGAGGCCACGCGGCAGGGCGTGCCCCTGCACGTGCTGCTCGGCGGCAAGGGCGACCGGGTTGCAGTCGGCGCGGACTTCGGGATCCAGGACTCGCTCGACATCCTCATGCAGAAGATCCAGGGCGCCATCGACGCCGGATTTCCGCGGATCAAGCTGAAGTTTCGGCCGGGCTGGGACCTCGCCATGGTCGCGGCGGTGCGCTCGACCTTTCCCCACTTCACGTTCCACGTCGATTGCAACGCCGCCTACACGCTCGCCGATGCCGTGCTGTTCCGTGCGCTCGATCGACATCGGCTCGCGATGATCGAGCAGCCGCTGGCCGACGACGGCATGAGTCTCGTCGACCACGCCGAGCTGCAGCGACGCCTGGAGACGCCGATCTGCCTCGACGAGAGCGCCCACAGCGTAGCGCACGTGCGGGCGGCCATCCGGCTCGGCAGCTGCCGCGTGGTCAACATCAAGATGGCGCGCGTCGGGGGATTGGCGGCGTCGCGCGAGATCCAGGCGCTCTGCGCCGAGCACGGGATCCCGTGCTGGGTGGGCGGCATGCTGGAGACGGCGATCGGCGGCGCCATCTGCGCCGAGCTCGCGACGCTGCCGAACTTCACGTATCCCGGCGACATCTTCCCGTCGTCGTACTTCTACGATCAGGATCTCGGCACGCCGGCCGTGACGCTGTGCGGGCCGGGCGCGGTGGCGACCTCGCGCGTGCCGGGCATCACGCAGGAGCCGGATCCGGAGCTGCTCTCGCGCTGGACGGTGGCGCACGCGGCGTTTCGCAGGGAGGGCCTCTGAGCCTGGCTCGCCACCGGGTCCTCGCGCTCGCGGCGATCGTCTTCGTGAGCCTGGTCACGCCGCGGGCGGTGTGGAGCGCGGAGCGCGCGAATGGCTACGTGCTCGACTGGGATTCGGGAACCGGCAAGAGCTACGTCATCCCCGCGGCCGAGATCGTCGGCTTCGTCGGCGCGCTCAACGCGTTCAATCGCCTCGTCATCGATGAGGACACCTACGGCACCGACGGCCATTCGATCTGGGAGAATCTGCACACAGCGCCCGAATTCGACAACGATCCGTTCCACGTCAATCAGATCGGCCATCCATATCAAGGCAGCATCTACTACGGCCTCGCACGCTCGGCCGGACTCAACTACTGGGAGTCGCTCGCGGCGACGCTGTTCGGCAGCTTCCTGTGGGAGACGGCGGGCGAGACGACGGCCCCTTCGCTCAACGATTACGTCACCACCACGCTCGGCGGCAGCTTCGTGGGCGAGGCGGCATTCCGGATGGCCAGCCTGCTGCTCGAGGGCGGTGGCGAGACGCCCGGATTCTGGCGCGAGCTGGGGGCTGCGGTGTTGTCGCCGGGTCTGGGCTTCAATCGCCTCGTCTTCGGCGATCGCTTCAAGCCGGTGTTTCCGAGCCACGACCCGGCCGTGTACATCCGCCTCCGCGCCGGCGTCACGCTCACCACGAGCGTGGCCAACGCGCATCTGTCGCCCGACGTGCAGGAGCAGGACGGCAGCCTGGACTTCTACATGACGTACGGGCTGCCGGGCAAGCCCGGGTACACCTACAAGCGCCCATTCGACTTCTTTCTGTTCGAGTTCACCGCCGTGCCGAACGCGAGGACCGCTGCCGACGCGATCGAAAACCTCACGGTCCGCGGTCTGCTCGTCGGCGACAAGTACGCCGTCGGCGACAACTATCGCGGCGTGTGGGGACTGTTCGGCGGCTACGAATACCTCTCGCCACAAGTCTTCAACGTCGCGACGACCAACTTCGCGCTCGGGACGGTTGGCCAGTGGTGGCTGACGCGGACCGTGGCGCTGCAGGGCACGGCGCTGCTCGGCGTCGGCTTCGGTGCGTCCGGCACCGCGGGACGCCACGCGGAGCGCGACTTCCGATACGGTGTCATTCCCGAACCGCTGCTCGGCCTGCGCCTCATCGTCAGCGACCTCGCGATGCTCGAGGCGGCCGGGCGGCAGTATTGGATCGTCGGCATCGGCAAGGGGGCGTCGCCGCACGCGGACGAGTTCGGCCACGAGCGCATCGATCGAGGCACCGTCGGCCTCACCGTGCGTGTCTTCGGTCCGCACGCGCTGAGCCTGCACTACGTCGTGTCTGCGCGCGAGGCGAGCGTGCCGGGCGGCGGCGATCGCCACCAGTCGGTGGAGACGCTCACCCTGTCCTACAACTTCCTCGGCCACACACGCTTCGGCGCCGTCGAGTGGCGGCCGGAGGAGATGCCCAGGCGCTGACGCGGTCGAGGTGGCGGGCGCCTGCGCGCGGGGTGTTATCATCGCCGCCACTCGCATGGCACTCCTGACCGTCCGCGATCTCAGCGTGACGTTCGACACGCGCGACGGGCTCGTGCGCGCGGTGAGCGGCGTGAGCTTCTCGCTGGACGCCGGCCGTGTGCTGGCGCTCCTCGGCGAATCCGGATCGGGCAAGAGCGTCACCCTGCGCGCGCTCCTCGGCTTGCATCCCGCGGCGCGCGCGCACGTCAGCGGCGAGGTGCTCCTCAAGGGCCGCGACGTCAACCGACTCGACGAGGCGGCCCGCGAGCGCCTGCGCGGCGGTGTGGTGTCGATGGTGTTCCAGGAGCCCATGACCGCGCTCGATCCCGTGTATACGATCGGCGAGCAAATCGTCGAGACGCTCGTGCAGCATCGTGCGCTCGATCGCGGGCGCGCATCCCGTCGAGCGCGCGAGCTGCTCGACCTCGTGCAGGTGCCGTCGCCCGAGCGCTGCCTGGCGAGCTATCCGCACGAGATCTCCGGCGGCATGCGGCAGCGGGCCATGATCGCGATCGCGCTGGCGTGCGAGCCGGAGCTGCTGCTCGCGGACGAGCCGACCACCGCGCTGGACGTGACCGTGCAGGCGCAGATCCTCTGGCTGCTCCGCGAGCTGCAGCGGCGCCTGGGCCTAGCCGTCATCTTCGTCACGCACGACCTCGGCGTGGCCGCCGAGATCGCCGACGACGCCGCGGTCATGTACGCCGGACGCATCGTCGAGCAAGCACCGATCCGTGAGCTGTTCCGCCGCCCCGCGCATCCGTACACCGAGGGGCTCATGCAGGCGACAGTCCGGCGCGGTCAGAAGGGCAAGGCGCTCGTCCCGATCCCGGGCGCGCCGCCGAATCTCATTGCGCTGCCCCCCGGCTGCGCCTTCGCGCCGCGCTGTGGCCACGTGCGCGGCGAGTGTCTGACCACGCTGCCGTCGTTGCGGTCTGTCGCGCCCGGTCACGCGGCCGGCTGTCATCTCGTCGCCTAAGGAGGCTCGTCATGAGACGCGTCGTGATCCTGCTCCTCGCCGCCGTCCTCGCGCTCTTGCCCTCCGGCGCCGCGCGTGCACAGGCCACGCTGCGCATCGGCATGACAGCCAGCGACATTCCCTACACGGGCGGCCAGACCGACAACGGCTTCGAGGGGTTCCGATTCGTCGGCTACCAGATCTACGAGCCGCTGATCGCGTGGGATCTGAGCCGCGGCGATCGGCTGGCGCCCCTGGTACCCGGACTCGCGGAGTCGTGGGAAGTGCGCAAGGACGCGCCGACGAAGTGGGTGTTCAAGCTCCGCCGTGGTGTCACGTTCCACGATGGCAGTCCCTTCAACGCCGACGCCGTCGTCTTCTCCTATGAGTCCATCAAGAAGAAGGACGCGCCGCACTTCGACTCGTACGGCTCCGGGCAGGTGAGCTTTCGCCTCGCCTCGCTCACCGGCATCACGAAGATCGACGACTACACGGTCGAGCTCGAGACCAACAAGCCGACGAGCTTCGTGCCCTATCAGGTCTGCTACATGGTCATCGTGTCGCCGACGCAGTGGCAGAAATTCAAGGACTGGCGCAAGTTCGCCGAGCAGCCCTCTGGCACCGGCCCCTTCCGCGTGACGAGGTTCGTGCCGCGCGAGCGCCTGGAGCTGGAGGCGAACAAGCAGTACTGGGACGCCAAGCGGCGGCCGAAGATCGACAAGCTCGTGTTGTTGCCGCTGCCCGAGCCAACGACACGCCTCGCCGCTTTGCGCAGCGGCCAGGTCGACTGGATCGAGGTGCCACCGCCGGACTCCATCCCGCAGCTCAAGGGCGCGGGCTTCCAGATCACGACGAACTCCTACCCGCACAACTGGACGCACACGCTGCGGCTGGACAAGGAGCCGTGGAACAACAAGCTCGTGCGCAAGGCCGCCAACTACGCGATCGATCGTGTCGGCATCTGCAAGAACCTGCTCAACGACACGTGTATTCCGGCCACCGGCATCGTGTACAAGGGCCACCCGTGGTTCGGCAAGCCGAAAGAGCTCTACGAGTACAACCCGGCCAAGGCGAAGGATCTGCTTCGCCAGGCCGGCTTCGACGGCACGAAGCGTCCCGCCAAGGCGGTGCACCTGATCTCGACGTCGGGCTCGGGGCAGATGCTGCCGCTGGCGATGAACGAGCTGGTCCAGAAGAATCTCAAGGATGTCGGCATCGACATCGACCTGCAGCCGGTGGAGTGGAACACGCTGCTCACGCGCTGGCGCGCGGGCTTCCACACACCGGACAACGAAGGCCTCAACGCGTGGAACATCTCGTGGAACTTCCTGGAGCCGTGGAGCGGCTTCGGGCGCTTCTTCCACAGCAAGGCGGTGGTGCCGGTCGCGGTCAACACGATGCCCTACATCAATCCCGAAGCCGACAAGCTGATCGAGGAGGCCGAGCGCACCTTCGACATCGGCAAGCAGAACGAGACGCTCGCCCGGCTGCACGAGATCATCGTGGACGACGCGCCGTGGATCTTCGTCGTGCACGACCAGAATCCCCGGGCGCTGTCGGCCAAGGTGAAGGGCTTCGTGCAGCCGCAGAGCTGGTTCGCGGACCTCACCTCGGTGACCGTGAGGTAACGCGGCGGGGTGTGGGCCTACGTCGGCCGGCGTCTGCTGCTCGCGATCCCGACGCTGCTCGGGGCCAGCATCATCGTGTTCGCGATGGTGCACCTGGCGCCCGGCGATCCGATCGCGGCGGTCATGCCGGCCGAATCCAGCCAGGCCGAGATCGAGGCCACCAAGCGGGCGTACGGCTTCGACAAGCCGCTGCCCGTGCAGTATCTCGTCTGGCTCGGCCGCGTCGCCCAGGGTGATCTCGGCAAATCGATCGCCACCCGTCGCGCGGTGGTTCTCGACGTGCGCGACGCGCTGGCCAACAGCCTCGTCCTCGCGCTGTCGTCGTCTCTGCTCGCCTTCGCTCTCGGCATCGGCCTCGGTCTGCTCGCCGCCTTCCGCCAGGGGCGGCTCCTCGACAAAGCGGCCAGCGCCGTCGCCGTCGTCGGCGTCTCGGTACCCCACTACTGGGCGGGAATCATCCTCATCATCGTCTTCTCCGTGCAGCTCAACTGGCTGCCCGCCATGGGCGCCGCCGACGATCCGGGTGTCCTGCCGTATCTCCGGCACATCGCACTGCCCACGCTCGCCCTCGCGCTGATCCCGCTCGGCGTCATCACGCGCGTCGTCCGCTCGGCGGCGCTGGACGTGCTGAACCAGGAGTTCGTGCTGGCCCTGCGCGCCAAGGGCCTCGCCTCGCGGCGCGTGTTCACGCACGTGGTGAAGAACGCCGCGCCGCAGATCCTCACCGTCCTCGGTTTGCAGTTCGGGTTCCAGCTCGGCGGCTCCGTGCTGGTGGAGGCGGTGTTCTCGTGGCCGGGCACCGGCTACCTGCTGAACCTCGCCATCTTCCAGCGCGACATCCCCGTCCTGCAGGGCGTGATCCTCGTGCTCGCCACGTTCTTCGTCCTGCTGAACCTCGCCGTCGACCTGCTGCAGACGCTGGTCGATCCGCGGATTGCGCGCCACTGATGGCGGTCACCACCGCGCTGCCGCGCGACCTCGACGCCGCCGGCGCCACCCCGATTTCCTACTGGCGCACGGTCGCCTGGCGTCTGGCGCGCGATCCGGCGACGCTCGTCGCCGGCGCGCTGCTCGGGCTGATCGTGCTCTCCGCACTGCTCGCGCCGTGGCTGGCGCCCTACGATCCCAATGCCGGCTCGATCCGGCTGCGTCTGGCGCCTGTCGGCGCCCCCGCCCACGTGCTCGGCACCGACGAGCAGGGGCGCGACATGCTGAGCCGGCTGCTGTGGGGCGGACGCATGACGCTCGTCGCCGGCCTCACGCCGGTGCTGGTGGCCTTCGTGCTCGGCACCGCGCTCGGGGTGCTGGCCGGCTACGTCGGCGGGCTCACGAATACGCTTGTCATGCGCACGATGGACATCTTCTATGCGTTTCCCGCCGTCCTGCTCGCCATCGCCATCTCGGGCGCGCTCGGCCCCGGTCTGCCGAACACGCTGATCTCGCTCTCGATCGTGTTCGTGCCGCGCGTGGTGCGCGTGGCGGAGTCCGCCACGGTGCAGGTGAAGAGCCTCGAGTACATCGCGGCCGCGCGGGCCAGCGGCGCGGGCGTGCCCGCCATCGTGCGCCACCATCTGCTCGCCAACGTGCTCGGTCCGATCCTCGTATTCGCCAGCACGCAGGTCTCGTTGTCCATCATCCTCGCCGCGGGCCTGTCGTTCCTCGGCCTCGGCGTGACGCCGCCGGCCGCCGAGTGGGGCCTGATGCTCAACACCCTGCGTCAGTCCATTTATGTCAATGCGCTCGTGCCCGCGCTGCCGGGACTCGCCATTTTCGTCACCTCGATGGCGTTCAACCTGCTCTCGGACGGCCTGCGCGACGCGATGGAGATTCGCACGTGAGCGCGGCGCCGCTCCTGGAGGTGCGCGGGCTGCGCAAGCACTTCCCGTTGCGCAGCGGTGTGCTGCAGCGCACCCACGCCTGGGTGCGCGCGGTGGACGGCGTCTCGTTCGACGTCTACCCCGCCGAGACGCTCGGCATCGTCGGGGAATCCGGCTGCGGCAAGTCGACGCTGGCGCGCCTGATCTTGAGGTTGATCGAGCCCGACGCGGGGAGCGTGCGCTTCGCCGGCGAGGACGTCCGCGGCGCATCGGCGGACCGCATGAAACGCCTGCGTCGGGACATGCAGCTGGTCTTCCAAGATCCGCACGCGTCGCTGAACCCGCGTCTGACCATCGAGGACGCCGTGGCCTTCAGCCTCCTCGTGCACGGGACCTCACGCGCCGAGGCGCGCGAGCGGGCGCGCGCGCTGCTCGGGCGTGTGGGCCTGGAGGCGCGCCTGTACGGCCGGCGCTACCCGCACGAGCTGAGCGGCGGCCAGCGCCAGCGCGTGAACATCGCGCGCGCGCTCGTGCTGGATCCGCGGCTGCTCGTGCTCGACGAGCCGGCGTCCGCGCTCGACAAGTCGGTGCAGGCGCAGGTCCTGAATCTGCTCGCCGACCTCAAGGCCGAGCGCGCGCTGACGTACGTGTTCATCTCGCACGACCTCAACGTGATCGAGTACGTGAGCAGCCGCGTGCTCGTCATGTACCTCGGCGAGATCGTCGAGACGGGGACCGCCGACGCGTTGGCCCAGGCCCCCAAGCATCCATACACGCAGGCGCTGTTCGCGTCGGCGCCGAGCCTCGATCCGGACCGTCGTCTCGAACGACCGCCGCTCTCCGGCGACCCGCCGAACCCGATCGATCCGCCATCCGGCTGCCGGTTCCGGACGCGCTGCGCATTCGCGATGCCCCGCTGCGCGGAGACGCCGCCCGCGCTGCGCGCCGTCGGCGAGGCGCACGACGTCGCTTGCTACCTCTACGAGAGAGAGGCGATCGTCGGAGCGCCCACGGGTTGCACGCACTCGGGCCCCGGAGGCGACAGCGACCTCCGGGGAGGCCAGAGCAATGAAGATGGCACGCGCCGCGATCTTCGTGAGTCTCGCGCTGGGCATGGGACTCGCGCCCCGTGCGGCTGACGCGCAGCAGCCCGGACCACCGCCGCAGATCCAGACCACGCAGACGTTCCTGATGACGTGGGGCGGTCAGAAGTGGGACGAGATGAAGACCGTCACCGCGGACAAGGTGATGGTGAAAGTCGGCCCCGGCGTGTACATGCTCGAGCCGGCCGCGCAGAAGTCGGACGTGCAGCTCGCGCTGCCGTTCCGCGGCCTGTCGACGCTGCGCACCGACGGCAAGATCATCGGCGTCAAGGTCGACGACATGGCGTTCAAGGTCGGCGACAAGGAAATGCGCGGGCCCGGCACCGTCGATCTCAAGGAAGAGAACGGCGGCTTCCGCGTCACCGGCGTCAGCACGTCCACCCAGCAGTAAGCGGAAGCGACGGAAGGCGGGCCGCGCGCCCGCCTTCCGCTCAGACCGCGCCTTCCTCCATCACGTGAGCGGCCGCCGGCTCGTCGGCGCGCGCCGTCGCGGGCGTCGTCGGCTCCAGCCGGATGCGGCGCATGAACGGCAGCATCAGCGGGACCGCGACGAACATCATCGCCAGTAACCAGAAGTCGTCGGCATACGCCAGCAGCTGCGCTTGCGAGACCGTCTCACGGTAGAGCATCACCACCGCCTGGCGATCGGCGGTGAACGTGTCGCTGCCCTGGGCGACGAAGTGGCGCGCCCAGCGGGCGAGGCGCACGCGCGTCTCCCAGTCCCACGCGGTGATGTGCGTCATCAGTGTCGACTGGTGGAACTGGCTGCGATGGGCGAGCAGCGTCGTCACCACCGCGATGCCGACGCTGCCGCCGATGTTGCGCATCATGCCGTACACCGCCGTGGCGTTGACGAGCTTGTCGCGCCGCACGGTGGCCAGCGTGAGCGTCGACAGCGGCACGAAGATGAAGCCCACCGCGAAGCCCTGGATGAACCGCGGCAACGCGAGCGCCCAATAATCCATGTCGAGCGTCAGCGAGGTCATCATGTAGAGGCTCAGCGCGTTGAGCAGGCAGCCGAAGGCGAGCATCCAGCGCTGATCGACGCGCGTGACGATGCCGGAGGCGAACAGCGAGCAGATGTTGCCGAGCCCGCCCGGTGCGAGCACCAGGCCCGAGGTCCACGCGTCGTAGCCCAGGAGCTGCTGCGTGAAGACGGCGACCAGCAGCATCCCGGAGAACATGCCGAAGCCGACCACCGAGATCAGCGTGACCCCCGTGGCGAAGTTTCGGTCGGCGAAC
Source organism: Candidatus Rokuibacteriota bacterium (assembly GCA_003220475.1). GTDB lineage: Bacteria > Methylomirabilota > Methylomirabilia > Rokubacteriales > CSP1-6 > AR12. The sequence continues at coordinate 10,527 of QHSO01000134.1, forward strand.
GCCGTGAGATCGACGATGGGATCGCTCGTCATCAGCTCGCGGATCAGGAAGCCGGCCAGCGCGCACACCGCGACGATCGTCATGGCCACGATGGTCGGTGAGTCGAACCATTCCTCGCGCTCGCCACGGTCGAGCACGAGCTGCAGGCACGCGAAGCCCACCACCATGAGCACGAGCCCCCACCAGTCGATGCGCGCGGCGCGCCGCAGGTACGGCCGGCCCGAGGATGAAGCCCACGCCCCAGATGGCCATCGCGAGCCCGCGCTGATGGAACGGGAAGATCTCCCAGAGGATCGCCTGCGAGAGCGGAATGATCGGCCCCCCGCCGAGGCCCTGGAAGATGCGCGCGATGATCAGCGTCGTGAGGTTGGGCGCCGCGCCGGACAGGAACGAGCTGACGACGAACAGCGTGCTGCAGAGCAGGAAGAAGCGCTTGCGGCCGAGAAGGCCGGCCAGCCAGCCGGTGGCGGGGATAACGACGGCGTTGGCCGCCAGATACGAGGTGATGACCCACGAGACCTCGTCGAGGCCCGCCGACAGCGAGCCCTGCAGGTGCGGCAGGATCACGTTGGTGACGCTCGTGTCGAGGATCTGCATGAAGGCGACGACCATCACGGTGAGCGTGATCGCCCACTTCTGCGTCGGCGACACCGACGGCGCTTCGGGAGTGGCGACGGACGCGGTCATGATCGGGAGCCCGTGGTGCGATAGGATAGCGCCGACTTCCCCTCAGGAGGGTTCCATGAAGGCTGCCGTGTTCCACGGAGCGCACAAGCCGCTGACCATCGAGAACGTCGACATCGACAAGCCGCTCGGGCGCGAGGTGCTCGTCCGCACCGTCGCCTCCGGCGTATGCCACAGCGATCTGCATTTCGTCGACGGGTTTTATCCGTTTCCCACGCCGGCCATCCTCGGCCACGAGGCGGCGGGCATCGTGGAGGCCGTCGGGCCGCAGGTGAACGAGTTCAAGGCCGGCGATCACGTCATCGCGTGTCTGTCGGTGTTCTGCGGCGCGTGCGACTACTGCCTCACCGGCAAGACCCATCTCTGCCAGACGCGGCCGGTGCGCAAGAAGGACGAGCCGCCGAAGCTCACGTGGAACGGCCAGCCCGTCAACCAGTTCGCGAATCTCTCGGCCTATGCCGAGAAGATGCTCGTGCACGAGAACGCGATCGTGAAGATCGACGACCAGATGCCGTTCGCGCAGGCGGCGCTCATCGGCTGCGGCGTGACGACCGGCGTCGGCGCGGTGCTCAACACCGCGCGCATCGAGCCGGGCTCGACGGTGGCCGTGTTCGGTGCGGGCGGCGTCGGGCTGGCCGCGATCCAGGGCGCGCGCATCGCGGGCGCGCGCATGATCATCGCGGTCGACACGGTGGAGTCGAAGTTCGCCAAGGCGCGAGAGCTGGGTGCGACGCACACGGTGAACGCGAAGACCGATGATCCGGTGAAGGCCATCCGGACGCTGACGAACGGCGGCGTCGACTACTCGTTCGAGGCCATCGGCTTGAAGATCGCCGCCGAGCAGTGCTTCGACTGCATCCGTCCGGGCGGCATGGCGACGATCATCGGCATGATCCCGGTCGGACAGAAGATCGAGCTCGACGGGCCGATGTTCCTGCGCGAGAAAAAGATCCAGGGCTGCAGCATGGGCAGCAATCGCTTC
>QHSO01000135.1 GCA_003220475.1 Candidatus Rokuibacteriota bacterium
ATTCGCCGGATGCTCATCGCGCGCGAGCGGCGGCTGGACAGCGACGTTGTTCGGAATTCAGACCTTACGATGTGACGCGAGCGGCGGACGGCGTATCCCAGTGCCAGCAACGGACGGCTTCCGCGCCGCGCTCCACGGCCACCGCACCCGCGTAGCCGGGGCCGAGCGCGAGCTGACGGACCGTCCATCCGGCGGGCGGCGTGTCGTTCATCGCCTCGAGTCCGCGTCCGATCGCCTTCGCGTACGCCTCGCGCGCCGTCCACAACGCGAAGAACGCGCGGCAGCGCAGCGCCGGCGGCATGCCGGCCAGCGCGAGCGTCTCGTCGGCGGTGAACATACGGCGCGCGACGCCGAGGTCCGCGCGGTCCGGCGCCTCGCGCTCGATGTCGACGCCGACCTCGCGCTGCCACGCGACGGCAACCAGCGCCACGCCGTCGGTGTGGGCGAGGCTGAAGCGCAGCGGCGCCGGCGCGTCGTTTTCGCGCAGAAACGGCTTGCTGTTGGCATCCGCGGCCAGATCGAGGCTCGCCGCGGGCTGCCGCAGGTAGCCGGCCAGAATCACGCGCAGCGCGCCGCGCGCGGCGGTCCAGCGGTCGCGATGGCGGTCGAAGCGGAAGCGGAGCGCGCGCTCACGCTCGATCCCACTCAGTGTCGCGGCAAGCGCGGCGAGCCGCGCCGGCGGCACGTCGAGGTCGACGCGCCAGACGTGAACTTCACCCGGCGGTAGCGTCGGCGCCGACGGAGCGGGCGCCCAGGCAACCGCCGGGCTCACGCGAGCAGCTCTTCGAGGGTGGCGGCGATCCGCTCGATGTGCCGCGTGACGATTTCGTCGTGGTCGCCGGGGATGCGGAACGTGTCGACGCGTGTGACGAGCGATCCCCAGCCGTAGCTCGGATCGCCCGCGCGGGCCGGTCGCTCGCCCTCGGGCCAGAACACCACGACGTGGCCGGGCCACATGGCCGGGACGTAACCCAGGCACGCGTCGTAGTAGCGCTCGAAGAGCGGCCTCGGCCGGCTCGTCGGCATCCCAGACGCGGGCAGCGCTCGCCGCATGCGGCGCGACAGCTGTCCGCCCAGGCGTGCTGCGGAGTGCGTCACGAACCGCAGCTGATGTCGGGCGTCGAGCTCACGGATGCGATCCGCGAAGTGGCGCAGGCGACCGAATTGCTCCACCGCGCCCGCGGATCCCAGACCCATGAGATGCGCGGTGGCGGCGACCGGCCAGCGCAATCGGCGGAAGCGCGTGTCGGCGTCCGTCGCGATCAGCACGAGCCGCTCGACGCGGCGGCCGGCGGCGGTCAGCAGGCGCGCCGTCTCGTACGCCACGAGACCGCCGTTGCAGTAACCACCCAGCACGAGTGGTCCCTCCGGGCACGCGGCGAGCACCTGCTCGACGTGCACGCGCGCCATCGCCTCGATCGTAACCGGCGCCTGCTGGCCGTGCAGTCCGAGCGGATGGACGACCCAGAACGCGCGGTCGCTGGCCAGCCGCCGCGCGAGTGTCAGCGTGTAGAACCCGCCGCCGTTGATGTCGCCATGGAAAAAGAACAGCGGCGGCCGAGTGCCGCCCTCGCGCAGGCGCACGAGCGGCGCCTGGAACTCCGCGGGCTCGCTCGCGATCAGCGCCTCGGAAAGGCCGTCGATCGTCGGGTTGGTGTAGAGCACGGCCAGTGGCAGTGACGTCCCGTACAGATCGTGTACGCGCTGGAGCATGCGCACCGCGAGCAGCGAATGCCCGCCCAGCTCGAAGAAGTCGTCGGTCGCGCCGACCTGCGGCACGCCGAGCAGCTCGCGCCAGATCTCGGCCAGCTGCAGCTTCAGCGGCCCGCGCGCCCGCACGATCGCGCGCGTGTCGCGCGTCGGGCGCGCCGCGGGCAACGCGCGGCGATCGAGCTTGCCCGTCGGTCCCAGCGGCAGCGCGTCGAGCAGCATGAAGGCGGACGGCACGAACGCCGAGGGGAGGCGGCGCTTCACGAAGTCGCGCAGGTCGGCCGTCGTCGGAGGCACGCCGCGCCCGGGGACGACGTACGCCACGAGCCGAACGTCGTTGGGGCGCTCGCCGTCGGCTGCGACGACCGCCACCTCGCGCACGGCCGGATGCGTGCTCAGGACCGCCTCCACCTCGGCCGGCTCCACGCGCACACCGCGGATCTTGACCTGCGCATCGAGCCGGCCCAGGTAGTCGAGCGTGCCGTCGGGCCGCCACCGCGCGAGATCGCCGCTGCGATACAGGCGGGCGCCAGGCGTGGGGTCGAACGGATGCGGCACGAAACGCTCGGCCGTCAGGTCGGCGCGATTCCAGTAGCCCCGCGCGAGGCCTGCGCCGCCGATGTGGATTTCGCCGGGCACGCCGACGGGGACGGGCTCGCCGTGCGAATCGAGCAGGTAAATCTGCGTCCCCGCGATCGGGCGCCCGATGGAGATCGACGCCGCGTGGGGATCGAGCGACCGGGGTAGCACGTGACACGCCGCGAAGGTCGTGGCCTCGGTGGGACCGTAGACGTTGACGAAGCGTGTGCCGGGCATCAGCGTCGCCGCGCGCGCGACGTGAGCCACCGACATGGTCTCGCCGCCCACCAGCACCTGGCGCAGGCCCACGAGCGCGTCGGGCGCATCGTCCACGAGCGCGTTGAAGAACGCGGTGGTCAGGAGCGTCGTGGTCACCCGGTGCGTCCGCACGGCGTGGCGAACGGCCTGCGGCGTGGGCACCCCGCCGGGCACGACCACGCAGCGCGCTCCGTGCAGGAGCGCGCCCCACACCTCGTACGTCGCGGCATCGAAGGCGGTGGAGGCGACGTGCAGGAACGTCTCGTCTGCGTCGAAGCGCGCGTACGACTGGCCGAAGACGAGGCGCAGGATCCCGCGATGGGGCACGGCGACGCCCTTGGGTCGCCCGGTCGACCCCGAGGTGTACATGACGTATGCGAGCGCGTCCGGATCGATGTCGGCGCCCGGCTCGCGCTCGCCCGGCGTGATCTCGTCGAGCCAGATGGTATGCGTGACCCCTGCGAATTCCACCGGCGTCGAGTCGCGGCTGGCCACCACCACACGGCACGCCGCGTCCTGGGCCATGAGCGCCAGTCGCTCCGCGGGCTGTGCGGGATCGAGCGGCAGGTACGCGCCCGCCGCCTTCAGCACGCCGAGCATTGCGGTGACGAGCGCGGGGGAGCGTGGGGCATGCAGGCCGACGACGACATCGCGCGCGACGCCGAGCGCGCGCAGCCGTCGCGCCAGCGCGCTCGCGCGCGCGTCGACTTCCGCGTACGTCAAGCGGGTCGCGTCGTCGATCAGGGCAACGGCGTCGGGAGTCCGCGCCGCCTGCGCCTCGAAGACGCCGTGGACAGTCGCGGGGTCAGGATAGCCATCGGGCGCCACCGCCCAGTCCACGAGCAGGCGCCGCCGCTCCGGCGCGGCGAGCATCGGCAGCGCGGACAGGGTGCGCCTGGGATCCTCGATGATAGCGGTGAGCAGATTGGTGTAGTGGCCGGCCATGCGCGCGATGGTGTCGGCGGAGAACAGGTCGGTCGCGTACACGAAGCGGCCGCTGAGGCCGTCGGGCCGCGCGTTCATCTCGAGATAGAGATCGAACTTGGTCGTGCGCATGTCGACGTCGAGATGGCTGAGATCCCAGCCGTCCGGCGGGCGCGCCATCGGCGCCTCCAGCGACATCACCGTCTGGAAGAACGGGTGGCGGCCGGCGTCACGGGCGGGCTGCAGCGCGGCGACGACGTGCTCGAACGGCAGGTCGTCGTTGTCCATCGCAGCAAGCGCAACGTCCCGCACGCGGCGCAGCAGCTCGAGGAAGCTCGGGTCGCCGGAGCAGTCCACACGCAGCGCGAGCGGATTGGCGAAGTAGCCGAGCAGCCGTGCGACCTCCGGCCGCTTGCGGCCCGCGCTCACGGAGCCGACGAGGAGGTCGTCCTTGCCCGTGTAACGGTGCACGAGCGCCAGGTAGGCGGCGAACAGCGTCATGTACAGCGTGCCGCGCTCGCGCGCGCTCAGCGCGACGAGTGCGGGCCCGAGCGCGGGCGGCAGCGTGAACGCATGCATGGCGCCGCGATAGGACAGCACCGGCGGCCGCGGCCGATCGCTCGGCAGATCCACGGACGGCGCGTCGGCGAGCCACTTGGTCCAGTGCTCGAGCTGCTGCGCATACGCGCCGCGCTCGACCTCGGCGCGCTGCCACGCCGCCCAGTCGGCGTACTGGATCGGCAGCGGCGGCAAGGCGGCGCGCGTGCCGGTCAGCGCCGCCGCGTAGAGCGCCGCCAGTTCGGGGACGACGATCTGGTACAGGGAGTAGCCGTCGAAGATCGCGTGGTGCAGGGTCAAGTACACGCGCGAGTCGTCGTCGGCCAGCCGCGCCAGCCGCGCGCGCAGCAGCGGACCGCGCGCGACGTCGAACGGGCGCAGCGCATCGGCGGTGGCCAGCCGCACGGCCTCGGCCTCGCGCGCCTCGGCCGGGAGGCCACGCAGGTCGTCGAACGGCACGTCGAGCGCGAGCGAGGGCAGCACGCGTTGGACCGGGCGTCCCTCCTCGGTCACGAACACGGTGCGCCAGGCTTCGTGGCGCGCCGTGAGCTCGGCGAGCGCCTGCGCGAGCGTGGAGGGCTCCAGCGCGCCGCGATAGCGGATCGTGACGGGCTCGTTGTAGAGCGGGACGTCGGGCGCGAGCTGGGCGTGCAGCCAGATCTGCTGCTGGGCGAACGACAGCGGCGCCGAGCCTCGGTCGGCGCGGCGCGGAATGGCGGCGGCGGTCGCGCGATCGCCGGCCGCGCGGCCGGCGCGCGCGCCGACATCCAGGCGCACTAGGGGGCGCCTCCCAGGCTCACCGCCAGCGCCTCGAGTCCGCGGAGCCCGAGATTCTGGCGCCACACGAGTGGACCCGGCTCGAGCTCCATGCGCCCGAAGCGCTGGACGAGCGCCGAGAGCGCCACCTGACCCTCGATCCGCGCGAGCGGCGCGCCGAAGCAGAAGTGCGCGCCCCAGCCGAACGACAGATGACGGTTGTCGGTGCGGCCGAGATCGAGCCGGTCGGGATCGGGGAAGCGCTCGGGATCGCGGTTGCCGGCGGCCATCACCGCAATGACGGCCTGGCGCTTCTTGATCCGTTTGCCGCCCATCTCGATGTCATCGGGCGCCATGCGAGCCGTGTGCTGGCTCGGCGGCTCGAAGCGCAGCAGCTCCTCGACGGCCGAGGGAATCAGCGAGAGGTCGGCGCGCAGCCGCCCGAGCTCAGCGGGATGTCGAAGCAGCGTCAGCACGCCGTTGCCGATGAGATTCGTGGTCGTCTCTTGACCGCCGACCATCGTGATGATGCAGTTGGCGACGACTTCTTCTTCCGTGAGCCGGTCGCCGTCGATCTCCGCCGTCAGCAGCGCGTTGATCAGGCCCTCCCGCGGCTGACGCTTCTGCTCGCGGATGCGCGCGCGAAAGTATTCGGCCATGCCGTCCGTGGCGCGCAGCATGCGCGCCGCGCGGTCGGGGTTGTGCTGGAAATTGCCGAGCACCTCGGCGAAGTCGGCCGACCAGTTCTTGAGCTGCTCGTGGTCCTCGGTGGGCACGCCGAGCATTTCCGCGGTGACGATCGCGGGCAGCGGCGCGCCGAGGTCGGCGATGACGTCCATGCGGCCGCGCTCGGCCGCGGCGTCGAGCAGTCGGTTGGTGATCTCCTCGATGTGCTGCCGCAGGACGGCCACGCGCCGCGGCGTGAAGGCGTACGACGCCAGGCCGCGCAGGCGCGTGTGCGCGGGCGCGTCGAGGAACAGCATCTGCTTGACCATGACGCGCGCGATCGGTGTCAGCGCCTCCAGACCTATGGCGGCGAGCTGCTCGGGCGTCGGCGTGCGGTCGGCGGAGAACTTGTAGAGCACGGTCACGACGTCGGCGTAGCGCGTGACGACCCAGGCGTGCAGGAACGGATCCCAGTGCACCGGATCCTCCGTCCGCAGTCGGTGGAACAGCGGATACGGGTTCGCCAGCACCTCGGGATCGAGGAGGCGATAGAGACTCAGAGTCGGATCGACGCCGCGGGACGCCGTGGGGGCCTCCGCGCTCATTACGCCGCCTCCGCGAGGCGCGCGCGCTCGATCTCGGCAGCGAGATCGGCGATGGTCGGCGCGTCGAAGAGGGTGCGCAGCGAGAGCTCGACGCCGAACACGTCGCGCACGCGCACGATGAGCTGCGTGCCGAGCAGCGAGTGGCCGCCGAGGAGGAAGAAGTTGTCCTCCACGCTGACGCCCTCGACGGCGAGCAGCGCGGACAGGATCGCGGCCAGCTCGGTCTCGACCTCCGTGCGCGGCGCGACGAGCTCGCCGTCGCGCAGCGTGTTCGACGCGTCGGGGGCGGGCAGCGCCGCGCGGTCGACCTTGCCGTTCGTCGTCAGCGGCAGCGACGACAGGACGACGAACGTCGCGGGCACCATGTAGTCGGGCAGGCTGCGTCGCAGCGCCGTGCCGAGCGCTTCGCGGCCGAGTGCGGCGCCGGGCGCGGCGACCACGTACGCGACGAGCCGGCGCTCGCCGCCGTCGTCGTCGCGCGCGACCACCGCGCAGACCGACACGCCGGGCTGGGCGCCGAGCGCGGCGGCGATCTCGTCCGGCTCGACGCGATAGCCGCGGATCTTCACCTGGTCATCGACGCGGCCCAGGAACGTCACGCGCCCGTCGCCGAGCAGCCGCGCACGATCCCCCGTGCGGTACAGGCGCGCGCCCGGCTCGTCGGGGTGCGGCACGAACCGCTCGGCGGTGAGATCCGGGCGGCCGCGGTAGCCGCGGGCGAGCCCCGCGCCGCCGATGTAGAGCTCGCCCGCCGCGTCGGGGGCGACCGGCCGCATCGCCTCGTCGAGGATCAGCACGTCGACGTTGTCGATCGGGCGACCGATCGTCGGCAGCGTCTCGCCGAACGGCTCGGGCTCGACGGGCCCGGACGTCGTGACCACCGTGCACTCGGTCGGGCCGTAGTTGTTGACGAGCACGAACGGGAGTCCGTCGGGCGGATAGCGATGCAGCGTGTCGGCGCCGGTCAGGAGCGTCCGCAGCGCGGTCCACGTCGGCCACGGCAGCGCGATGAGCCGCTCGGCGACAGGAGTCGGAACGAAGCCGATCGTGATCGCGTGGGCCACCAGCCAGTCGCGCAGTGCCTCGGGATCCGTGCGCACCGCATCGGGCGGAAGGTGCACGCTGGCGCCCGAGACGAGGTACGGCCAGATCTCCCACACCGCCGCATCGAAGGCGGGGCTCGCGTAGAGCGGCGCGCGATCGTCCGCGGTGACGCCGAAGGCGCGGCGGTGCCACGCCACGAGGTTCGCGAGGCTGCCGTGAGTGATCTCGACGCCCTTCGGCCGCCCGGTCGAGCCGGACGTGTAGATGACGTAGGCCAGGTGCTCCTGCTTGGGGACGTCGTGATGCGCGGCGAGCGTGGTCGGCCGCGCCATCGCTTCGTGGACGTCGAGCCGCGGCCACACGGCCGACGGCAGGCGAGCGTCGACCCGCACGTCGGTAATGGTCACGCGGGGCGCGGCGTCCTGGAACATGAACGCCAGCCGCTCGGCCGGCGTGGCCGGATCGAGCGGCAGGTAGGCGGCGCCGGCCTGCAGCACGCCCAGGGCGGCGACGACGAAGGCAGCCGAGCGCTCCAGACAGATCGCGACGATGGTATCGGGGCCGACGTCGAATCCCCGGAGGGCCTCGGCCAGTCGCCTGGCGCGGCGATCGAGCTCCCGGTAGGTCAGGGTGAGGCTGGTATCGGTCACGGCAAGAGCGTCGGGGGTCTCGGCGGCCTGCGAGGCCACCGCTTGAGGGACGAGATCGAAGATCATGGTGTTGAGTTTGTACAAGCATGGTGCCAGACCGAAACCCCCGCCATGGCGCGCCGACAGCACGCAAACGACTATGAAAACAGGCAACTCGGTCAGTATGAGGGGGGAAGTGACTGCGGCGTGCGGTGCAAGGGATTACACACCGTGAGGTCTAGACTACCGGCGCGCTGACGACTTCCTCGGCCTCCAGCCGGGCGGCCACCCGGAAGAGCGCCGCCTCGTTGAACGGCGCGGCAACGAGCTGGACGCCGACCGGCAGGGCGCCGGCGGCGACGACCGGAACGGACATCGCCGGCAAGCCGATGAACGACAGCGGCTGGGTAAAGACACCAAGGTGACCGCGCGTGAAGACTTCGGTGCCGCCGATCCGGGTCGTCCACGGGGCGCCGATCGCCGGCGCCGGCCACGGCGTCGTCGGCGCCAGCAGCACGTCCGCGTGCCGGAAGACGTCGGCCGCGCGGGCTCGGAACCACTCGCGAAAGCGCTGCGCGCGCAGATAGTACGTAGCGGGCAGCAGCGTGGCCGCCAGCAGCCGGTCGCGCGTCATCGGATCGAAATCGCCGGCGCGCGAGCGGAGATTGTCGAGGTGATAGGCGGCGGCCTCGCACGCCGTGATGACCTGCGCCGCCGCCCGCGCGCGCTCAGGCTCGACCAGCGTCACCTCGCGGCGGACGCCGAGAGCGCGCGCGACGCGTGCGACGGCCGCCAGCGCTTCGTCGGTGGTGAGCTGCGCAAAGTGACCGACGAGGACGGCGATGCGCAGTCCGTCGACTTCTTGCTCGAGCGCGTCCGTGCACGCCGTCGCCGGCCGCGTCGCGCACGCGGGATCGCGCGCGTCGGGCCCGGCGATCGCGTCGAACGCCGCCGCGAGATCGGCCACGCGGCGCGCGAACGGCCCGACGTGGTCGAACGACCACGCCAGCGGCACGACGCCGGCGCGCGAGACGCGTCCGAACGTCGGCTTGAGTCCGAACACGCCGCACAGCGCCGCGGGGACGCGGATCGAGCCGTTGGTGTCGGTGCCGAGCGAGAGCGGGACGAGGTCCGCGGCGACGGCCGCCGCCGAGCCGCCCGAGGAGCCGCCGGCGATGCGCGATGGATCGTGCGGATTGCGCGTGGGTCCGTAGTGCGTGTTCTCCGTCGAGAACCCGTACGCGTACTCGTCCATGTTGAGCGCGCCGACGAGGACGGCGCCGGCGGTGCGCAGCCGCGCGACCGCGGTGGCGTCGCGCGTCGCGGGCGCGTTGTCCGCGTTGATCTTGGAGCCG
>QHSO01000137.1 GCA_003220475.1 Candidatus Rokuibacteriota bacterium
ACGAAGGCCGGGCATCCCACCGAGAGCCATCACGTCATGGCGCGCGTGGCGCACTTCCAGGAACTGGAGAAGAAGTACATTCCCGGCACCGAAGAGCGCATCAAGGGCTCGCACGGCTTCGACGAGACGCGCTCGCATTAAGGATCGTCTCGGAGGGGGCCTCGACGGCCCCCTCCGCTCCCCACCTTCGTCTCTTCAACTCCTCACACGTTGGCCCGCGAAGCAGCGCTTCGAAACCGCACGTTGGCCTTGGGTCGCGTACAATGGCCGGCCATGGAGTTTCGGTATGTGATCTGCGATGTGTTCACGGATGCGCCGCTGGCGGGGAATCCGCTCGCGGTGTTCACGGACGCGCGGCTCATTCCCGAGAAGTTGCTGCAGCCGATCGCGCGCGAGATGAACTTGTCGGAGACCGTGTTCGTGTATCCGGCGGCCAAGGGCGGGCACGCGCGCATTCGCATCTTCACGCCGTTCAACGAGCTGCCGTTCGCGGGACATCCCGTGCTCGGCAGCGCGTTCGTGCTCGCGGCGCCGCTGCAGCTGCCGACGATCGTGCTGGAGACGGGCATCGGCCTCGTGCCGATCGTGCTCGAGCGCGACGGGCCGCGCATTACGTTCGGTCGCATGACCCAGCCGCTTCCGACGGTGAGCGCCGAGCCCGCGGCGGCGGCGATCGTCGCCGCGCTCGGTGGCGTCAAGCCCGTCCTGCCCGTCGAGCGGTACGTGAACGGGCCCACGCACGTGCTCGTCACCGTCGGCTCGACGGACGACGTGGCGAAACTGACACCCGACTTCGGGGCGCTCGCGAAGGCGACGTCCGCCGGCGTGTCCTGCTTCGCCGGAAGCGGCCGACACTACAAGACGCGCATGTTCGCGCCCGGTCATGGCATCAACGAGGATCCCGCGACGGGCTCGGCGGCGGGTCCGCTCGCCTGTCACCTGGTGCGCCACGGCCGTCTGGCGCCCGGCGACGAGATCGAGATCTCGCAGGGCGTGGAGATCGGACGGCCCAGCACGCTGTTCGCGCGCGCGAGCGGCATGCGCGAGCGCATCGAGAGCGTCGAAGTCGGCGGTTGCGCGGTGACCGTCGCGCGCGGCGAATTCCGCTTACCATGACGCCTCCCCGCATCCGCAAAGGAGACGCATGAGGCTAAAAGATAGGGTCGCCCTGGTCACCGGCGGCGGCTCCGGCATCGGCCACGCCATCTGCGAGCGCTTCGCCGCGGAGGGCGCGCGCGTCGTCGTCAACGATGTCCGGCAGGAGGCCGCGGAAGCGACGGCGAAGGCGCTGGGCGCCGGCGCGCGGGCCATTGCCGCCGACGTGGCCGACAGCCGGGCCGTGAGCGCGATGTTCGCCGCGCTCGCGCGCGAGCACGGGCGCCTCGACGTCCTCGTCAACAACGCCGGTGTGGCGTTCGGGCCGGGCGACGACCGGACCGCGACGATGCGCAAGAGCGAGGCGCGCGTCATGGAAACGATCAGCGGCCAGGGCGTGCAGACGCACTGGGACATCACGCAGAACATGAGCGACGAGGCCTGGCACCACGTCATCGGCGTGCATCTGCACGGGACGTTTTACTGCACGCGCGAGGCTCTCAAGATCATGACGCGCCAGGGGTCCGGCGCCATCGTCAATCTTTCCAGCGTTGCCGCGTTGATGGGCCTGGAGACCGTGCCGCATTACAGCGCGGCCAAGGGAGGCATTCTCGCCTTCACCCGCGCGGTGGCGCGCGAGGTGGCGTCCCGTGGCATTCGTGTCAACGCCATCTGTCCCGGTTACATCGACACCCCGATGACGGCGGGGCTGTCCGACCTCGGACGCAAGGTGATCGTTGGCCGCACGCCGATGGGACGCGTCGGTGAGCCGCGCGAGATCGCGGCGACGGCGTTGTTCCTGGCCTCCGACGAGTCGTCGTTCACGACGGGTCAGTGGCTGTCGCCCAACGGCGGCCTGTTCATCGGTTGATGGCGCCCGCGCGGCGCGAGCTGTCGGTACGAGGCACGCCCGTGCACATGCTCAGCGACGGCTCGGGCCCGCCGCTGCTCTTCCTGCACGGCGCAGGCGCCGGCGGGCGGTGGCTCGAGTTCCAGGAGCGCCTCGCGAAGGGCTTCACCGTGCTCTCGCCCAGCCATCCCGGGCACGGCGGCTCGCCGGCCGCGGAGTGGATCGAGCACATCTCCGACCTGGCGTTCCACTATCTGGACCTGCTCGATGATGAGCGCCTCGACCGCGTGCACGTCGTCGGCGCCTCGTTCGGCGGGTGGATCGCCGCCGAGCTCGCGACGATGGCGTCGCACCGGATCGCGTCGTTGACGTTGATCGATCCGGTGGGCATCAAGGTCGATGGCTGGATCTATCCGTTCCTCTTCGGCATGGACATCCCCGAGGTCGTCGCGATGATCTTCCATGATCCGATGGCGGCCCTGGCGCTGGCGCCGCCCGATCAGTCGCCGGAGACCTTGGCGCTGCAGTATCGCCAGGGCGCGGCGCTCGCGCGCGTGGCGTGGAACCCGTATCTCTACGATCCGCTCCTGCGACGCCGGTTGTCGCGCATCGCGGCGCCGACGCTGCTGTGCTGGGGCGCCCACGATCGGCTCGCGCCGCTGAACCCGTGCGGACAGACGTGGGCCAAGGAGATTCCCGACGCGACGTTACGCGTCTTCGACGACTCCGGCCACGTGCCGCACCTCGAGCAGGCCGGCGCGGTCGCGCAAGCCGTCCTCGACTTCTGCCGCGCGGCGGAGCGACGGTGACGGCCCGAGACGCCCACACGGTCGATCATGTCGTGGTGCCGGCGTTCGGACGGCGGCGCGCGGCGCCCGTCGGCGCGCTGCGCTCAGTCGGCGATGCGTCCACGACCCAGCAACGGATGTGAATGCTACGACCAGCGCGCTCCGTTCGAACCTCGGAAGGCGTGATGGGATGACCGCAGACGGCGCACAGCGACTCGCTCATGTTTTTCATCGCGGCGTCGACGTCAGCCGATTCCGTGCCAACGGTGGCCGCGACGATCTCGGCCGAATCGTGCCGACCGTCGGCGACCGCGCAGGAAAACCTTCCCCACTTTGGAGACACGTGCCATGAAACCGCTGGCACCGACGTTGCTCGCATGAAGTTCTACTACTTCCATCTCATGCCGTACGTGATGGAGCACGACGAGCCATCGTCGTGGGTCACGCTCTCCAACCGCTTCTACGATCCGAAGGTGGGCCAGACGCTCTATCACCAGTATCTCGACCAGCTCGAGTACGCCGAGGCGCTCGGCTGGGACGGACTCTGCGTCAACGAGCACCATCAGAATTGCTACGGGACGATGCCGAGCCCCAACGTGATGGCGGCCATGCTGGTGCGCCGCACGTCGCGCGCGAAGATCGCGATCCTCGGCAACGGCCTGCCGCTGCGCGAGAATCCGCTTCGCATCGCCGAGGAGATCGCGATGCTCGACGTCGCCTCCGGCGGCCGCGTGATCTCGGGCTTCGTGCGCGGCATCAGCGCCGAGTATTTCTCGACCGGCAGCAATCCGACGCACTCGCGCGAGCGCTTCTACGAGGCGGCGGAGCTGATCCTGCGCGCGTGGACGGAGCCGGGACCGTTCCCGTTCGATGGCAAGTACTACCGCTACCACTACGTGAACCCCTGGCCGCGGCCGCTGCAGAAGCCACATCCGCCGGTATGGTGCCCCTCGCAGGGCAGCAGCGAAACCGTCGAGTGGGCGTCCAAGCGCCGCTTTCCGTACTTGATGGTCTTCACGCCGATCAAGCGCATCGCGCAGATCTACGGTGAGTATCGCGAGGCGTGTCAGCGGCACGGGTATACGGCGAGCCGCTATCAGCTGACCGTCAACGTTCCGATCGTCGTGGCCGAGAACGACGCCAAGGCCGCCGAGATCGCGAAGAAGAATACGATGTGGGTCTTCAACACCGGCCTGCGCATGCATCCGCCGTTCTGGCGCCCGCCGGGCTACATGACCGAGGCGTCGCTGCGACGCATGCTGCAGAATCCGCCGCCGCTGCCGAGTGAGCTGACCTTCGAGCAGGCCGACCGCGAGGGCTACATCGTCTACGGCAGCCCGGCCACGGTTCGGGACAAGCTGCGCGTGTTCTCCGACGAGCTGAAGGCGGGCATCGTGTGCTCCGGCATGAACGGCGGCAGCCACGAGGCCACGCTCGAGATGATGCAGCTCTTCTCGGAGGAGGTCATGCCGGACTTCCGCGAGGATGCCGAGGTGGACGAGACGGCGGGCGTGGGGCGCTGATGGGAATCAAAGCCATCGACCACTGGGTCATCGTCGCGGGCGAGCTGCAGCGCACGCTCGACTTCTACGCGCGGCTCGGGTTCACGATCGCCTGGGAGAAGCGGCCGGGCCGGCCGGACATGGCGACGATCAGAATCACCGACGCGCAGAAGATCAACGTGCACGCACCGGATGCGCCGGGGCGGCCCGACTATCTCGGCGCGCGCCAGCCTACCGTCGGTGGCGCCGACTTCTGCCTCGAATGGCAGGGCACCGTCGACGAGGTACTCGCGCTCTTGAAGCGCAACGATATCGTCCCGGAGGCCGGTCCCGGGCCGCGGACGTGCGCGCGGGGAACGGCGACGAGCGTGTACTTCCTCGATCCCGACGACAACCTCGTCGAGCTCACCGTCTACGACCGCTAGCGAATCGTCGAGAACGGCGCGGCGGTCAGTAGCTCTTCGGCAGGCCGAGCACGTGCTCCGCGAGGTGGTTGAGTACCATCTGCTGGGAGACCGGCGCGATCTTGTACAGCCGCACCTCGCGCCAGAGCCGCTCGACGTAGAACTCCTTGGCGTAGCCGTAGCCGCCGTGCGTCTGCAGCGCGACGTCGCACGCCTCGAAGCCCGCCTCGGCGCCGAGCAGCTTGGCGACATTCGACTCCGCGCCGCACGGCTGACCGTGGTCGAACAGCCATGCGGCCTTCAGGCACATCGCCTCCGCGGCCTCCAGCTTGGCCCACGCCATCGCCAGCGGATGCGCGATCGCCTGGTTCTGGCCGATGGGCCGGTCGAAGACGACGCGCTGCTTGGCGTACTCGACCGCGCGGCCGAGGGCGGCGCGGCCGATGCCGACGGCCTCGATCCCCGTCAGCACGCGCTCGGGGTTGAGCGAGTCCAGGATGTGATAGAAGCCGCTGCCCACCTCGCCGACGACGTTGTCCTCGGGAATCTCGAGGCCATCGATGAAGATCTCGTTGCTGTCGACGGCGGCGCGGCCGAGCTTCTCGATCTCCTGCACCGTGATGCGCGCGCGGTCGAACTCGGTGAAGAACAGCGTCAGGTTGCGCAGCGGCTTGGCGGGGTCGCGCTCGCCGGTGCGCGCCAACAAGAGGATGTGCGTCGCGTTCTGCGCGTTGGTGTTCCAAACCTTCCGGCCGTTGACGACGAAGCGGTCGCCCTGCCTGACGGCACGCGTCTGGATGCGCGAGGTGTCGGTGCCCACGTTCGGCTCCGTCACGCCGAACGACATCACGATCTCGCCGCTGGCGATCTTCGGCAGGTACTTTCGCTTGAGCCGCTCCGAGCCGTGCTTGATGACGGGCATCGGGGGGAACACGTAGAAGTGGATCGGCGAGGCGCCGCTGGTGCCGGCGCCGGCCGCGCAGATCTCGTGCAGCAGGATGGCCGCCTCGGTCACGCCGAGCCCGGAGCCGCCGTACTCCTCGGGCACGATCGCGCCCAGCCACCCGGCGCGCGCGAACGCCTTGACGAAGTCCCAGGGGTATTCGTGCTTACGATCCTTCTCGAGCCAGTAGTCGAGCGAGAACGACCGCGCGAGCGTGGCGACCTCTTTGCGGATCATTTGCTGCTGCTCGGTGAGCGCGAAGTCCATGGGCGGATTCTAACGTAGTATCCCAGCGACGGGGGGACGCCATGGCGACGTTCGGCGAGCGGATGCTGGGAGCGGCGCGGCTCGACGGCAGGATCTACGAAGAGGTCGAGCGGGACACGAAGGCGGACACGCAGGCGATCGGCGTGGTCGTGATGAGCTCCGTGGCCGCCGGGCTCGGTGCGGGTGCCGGCCTGCGTGGGCTGATCTTCGGCACCGTGGCCGCCCTGGCGCTGTGGGCGATCTGGGCGGCGCTCGTGTACTGGGTGGGCACGAGCCTGCTGCCCGAATCCGACACACGAGCGGACTGGGGCCAGGTCGCGCGCACGGTCGGCTTCGCGCAGGCCCCGGGCGTGCTTCGCGTGTTCGCCATCATCCCGGTGCTGGGTGAGCTCATCCGCGCCGTCGTCGACGTATGGGTGCTGATCGCGACCGTGATCGCCGTCCGCCAGGCGCTGGATTATCGCTCCTGGCCGCGCGCGCTCGGCGTGTGCGCGATCGGCTGGGGCATTCAGCTCATCGCCTTCGCGATCCTGCGGCGGATGCTGGTGTAGAATCCCGCGGCGATGACGGTTCAGGGACTCTACGCGCTGCAGAACGGTTTCATGGGGGCCCAGCGCTCGCTGCTGTTCTACGGCGACTACTCCGAGGCGCGCACGCAGATCCCGATCACGTGCTACCTCGTGCGGACCTCCGACGCGGTGATCCTGTTCGACACCGGCGTCGCGCCGCGCGCCGTGCCGGGACTCCTGCGCAACGATCCCTTCGCGCGCTTCACCGACGCCGATCTCCTGGTGCACCGTCTCGACACCCTGGATCTGCAGCCCGCCAACGTCGACCTCGTGGTGATCTCGCACTTGCACTACGACCACGCGGGCGGTGCGGCGCTGTTTGCCGAGTCCGAGCTCGTCGTGCAGAAGGACGAGTACGCGTATGCGCAGTATCCTGCGCAGTTCTTCGCGCCGTTTTACTACCGCAAGAACTTCGACTTGCCGGGTTACCGCTGGCGGCTGCTCGATGGGGACACCGAGCTGGTGCCGGGGGTGACCGTCCTTCGTTCGGACGGCCACACGCCCGGTCATCAGTCACTGCTCGTCGAGCTTCCCGAGAGCGGGCCCGTCGTCCTGGCCGGCGACTCCTGTTACTGGCAGGAGCACAGCAGGCGCCCGACGCGTATCGCTAGGAGCGCTTGCGCCGGCCGCCGCGGCGGGCGCGCCGCGGGACCTTCGCGCCCTTCTTGCGCGCCTCGCTCAGCCCGATGGCGACCGCCTGTTTTCGGCTCGTCACGCGCTTGCCGCTGCGTCCGCTCTTGAGCGTTCCGCGCTTGCGCCGACGCATCGCCGACTTGACCGCCTTGCCCGCGCCTCTGCTGTACCGCGCCATTCCAGTCCTCCTTTTGTAGCGACGGCGCGTGCTCGGCTCGAAGCGTGGGTGGCCTGGCCTAGGAGGCCGGGGCTCCGCACGCCCGATCAATCGTCAGCCGCCTGGCCTAGGAGGCCGGGGCTCCGCATGCCCGATCAATCGTCAGCGGCCTGGCCTAGAGCACGCGCGGTCTGTACGTGATGAGCGAGGGTGCAAACCGCGTGCACACGGCTCGCGCCGTGGCACAGTAGGCGCGTGACGGACATCGGTAAACGGCTCGCCGCCCTCGACTGGTCGGCCATCGAGCGCTCGATGTGGGAGTACGGCTACGCGAAGACCCCACCCGTGCTGACGCCGACGGAATGCGCGGAGCTGATCGCGCTCTACGACGACGAGCCCCGCTTCCGCAGTCGCATCGACATGGCGCGCTATCGTTTCGGTGTCGGCGAGTACAAGTACTTCGCCGCACCGCTTCCGCCGCTGGTCGAGGCGCTGCGCGAGAACGCGTACCCGCCGCTGGCGGCGATCGCCAACCAGTGGCAGGCGGCCCTCGGCGATCCCGACCTGTTTCCACCCGATCTGGCCGCGCTGCGCCGTCGCTGTCACAAGCGTGGTCAAACGAAGCCGACGCCGCTGCTCCTGCGCTACGAGGCCGGCGGCTACAACTGCCTGCACCAGGACATCTACGGTGACGTCGTCTTCCCACTGCAGCTCACGTGCTTTCTCAGCCACCGCGGCGTGGACTACGAGGGCGGCGACTTCCTGCTGGTCGAGCAGCGCCCGCGCGCGCAGTCGCGCGGCGAGGCCATCGCCACCGAGCAGGGCGAGATCGTGCTCTTCACCACGCGCCACCGACCGGTCGAGGGCACACGCGGCGTGTATCGCGCGGCCATGCGCCACGGCGTCAGTCGCATCACGCGTGGCCTGCGCTACACCCTCGGCGTGATCTTTCACGACGCCAAATAAGCCATGCCGAGACCCACGCTCGATCTCATCATCAAGAACGTGCGCGTCGTGCATCCGACGGCGGCGGGCGTCGTCCAGGCCGATCTCGGTGTGCGGGACGGCCAGATCGCGCGCGTCGAGCCCGGCATTCCGCCGAGCGCCGCGCGACAGGTCTACGACGGCCACGGGCGACTCGCCTTCCCGGGTGTGGTGGACGCGCACACCCACGTCGGCATCTACGGGCCGCTCGCCGACGACGCCGTCACCGAAAGCCGCGCGGCCGTCTCGGGCGGCGTCACCACGATGCTGACCTACATCTCGACGAGATGGAGGCGCTCGCCGTGACGCACGGCGTGCCGTCATTCAAGATCTTCATGTTCTACGGCGGCTACGGGCTGCACGGCAAGGCCGGCGAGGAGGAGCAGCGCCGTTTTCTCATGCTCGGCTCCGAGGAGCACTACGACCTGGCGCACTTCGAGTTCGTCATGCGCGCCGCCGCGAGGATCCGCGCGGCGCACCCGCGGCTGGCCGAACACGTCAGCGTGAGCCTGCACTGCGAGATGGCCGACATCCTCAATGCCTACACGCGACTCGTGCAGACGGACGCCTCGCTGACCGGTCTCGCCGCGTACAGCGCCGCGCGCCCGGCGCACGCCGAGGGGCTGGCCGTCGCCGTCGCCGCGTACCTCGCCCACGAGACCGGCTGCGTGAACGTCAACCTGCTGCATCTGTCGTCGCGCAAAGCGCTCGAGAGCGCGCGCACGATGGCCGCCGCGTTCCCGCACGTCGACTTCCGTCGCGAGGTGACCGTCGGTCATCTGCTGCTCGACACCGACGCGCCGGCCGGCGCCTACGCCAAGGTCAATCCGCCGATTCGCCCGCGCGACGACGTCGAGTATCTGTGGAGCGCTGTGCTCGACGGCCAGGTGGACTGGATCGTCAGCGATCACGCGTGCTGCGCCGAGGAGACGAAGGCCGCCGGCAAGGGCGCCGGCGACGTCTGGCTGGCGAAGTCCGGCTTCGGTGGAACCGAGTATCTGCTCGCGGGCGTCTTCAGCGAGGGCCGCCGCCGCGGCCTGCCGCTGTCCCGTGTGGCCGCGCTCACGTCGTGGAATCCCGCGCGGCGCTATGGCCTGCTCGGCAAGGGCGATCTCGCCGCGGGCTTCGACGCCGACATTGCGCTGCTCGACCCGGATCGCACGTTCACGGTGCGGGCAGCCGAGTCGGCCTCGGCGCAGGGCTACACGCCGTTCGAGGGCCAGCGGCTGACGGGCCAGGTGACGGCGACATTCCTTCGCGGCGAGCTCGCCTGGGAAGACGGCCACGTCGTCGGCGCCGCACGCGGCCGCTACCTCCGCCGGCCGACCGCGCGGACGCAGGCCTAGTCAGGGACGCCGGCGACGGCGCGGCGGATCGCGACGAGGAATCGCTCGCCGAACGTCTCGAGCTTCCAGTCGCCGACACCCTTGACCTCGCGGAATTGCTCGAGCGTCACCGGACGCAGGCGCGCCATGTCGCGCAGCGAGGCGTCGCTGAAGATCAGATAGGGTGGGACGCCGCGCTCCTCCGCCAGCCGCCGCCGAAGCGCGCGAAGCTCGTCGAAGAGCACGCGGTCGTAGCCGGACGCGTCGATCACCGCGCGCGAGGACTCGTCGCGTCCCGACTCAGACGGGGCAGCCGAGTCGCGAGCCGCGGCCGCTTGCGGGGCGGCGGGCGACACGACGCGCACGCTGCTCAGCGCCGGCGCAGGCGCGTCACCGCGCAGCACCGCCCGGCCCTCAGCGGTCAGCGTGACGGTCGGGTACTCGTCGTCCGTACGCGCGAGCAGCCCGTGGGCCAGTAGCTGATCGATCCACGCGCGCACCTGTCCCTTCTTCTCGCCACGCAGGACGCCGTAGACGTCGAGGCGGTCGTGGCCGAGCTGGGCCATGCGCGCCGTCGCGGCGCCGACGAGTACGTCGACGACGTGCGTGGCGCCGAAGCGACCGCGAAGCGTATCGACGGCTTCCAGCAGCCGCGTCGCCCCGCCGGTGCCCGCGTCGCCCGCCACGATCTCGCCGAGGCAGACGTCGCACGCGCCACAGTGGTCGCGCTCGTAGGGCTGGCCGAAGTACGTCACGAGCGCGCGATGTCGGCAGACCGTCTGCTGGCAGAACGCGTACATCTCGCCGAGCTTGCGCAACGCCCCGGGCGGCGGCTCGACGCCCTCCGACGCGAGCACGGACTTCCACAGCCCGTAGTCGCCGCCGCTGACGAGCAGCAGGCATTCGGCCTCGAGGCCGTCACGGCCGGCGCGGCCCGCCTCCTGTTGATAGTGCTCGAGCGACTTCGGCATGCCCGCGTGGATCACGTAGCGCACGTTCGAGCGATCGATGCCCATGCCGAAGGCGACGGTGGCCACCACGATGTCGGCCCGCTCGTTGACGAACGCCTCCTGGTTGCCGCGGCGCTCCTCGTCGGTCAACCCCGCGTGGTAGCGCAGCGCGCGCAGTCCGCGTCGGCGCAGCGCGGCGGTGAGCTCGTCCACCTCGCTGCGGCGGATGCAATAGACGATGCCCGCCTGGTCCCGGTGCCGGTTGATCGCCGCGGTCACCTGCGCGACGCGATCGGTGCGCGGCCGCACGCGGTAGACGAGATTGGGACGGTCGAACGAGCCGACGAGGATCAACGGGTCGCGCAGCCGAAGCTCGGCGACGATGTCGTTGCGAACCTGCGGCGTGGCGGTGGCCGTATAGGCGTGGACGGCCAGCGCGGGAAACACCTCGCGCAGGACGCGCAGCTGCCGGTATTCCGGCCGGAAGTCGTGGCCCCACTGGCTGATGCAGTGCGCTTCGTCCACGGCGACGAAGACCGGCTGCGCGCGACGCAGCCGCGCGAGAAAGCCGTCCATCACGAGGCGCTCGGGCGCGACGTAGAGCAGCTGCACGCCGCCGGCGTCGACCGCCCGCAGCACGGCGGCACGCTCGGCAAGGCTCTGGCTGCTGTTGAGCATCGCCGCGGGCACGCCGGCCTGGCGCAGCCCATCGACCTGGTCCTTCATCAGCGCGATCAGCGGCGAGACGACGACGGCCAGACGGCGCAGGTGCGCGGCGGGCGCCTGATAGCAGAGCGACTTGCCGCCGCCGGTGGGGAGCACGACGAGCGAGTCACGCCCGGCGAGAACACGCTCGATGGCCTGCTGCTGCAGCGGGAGGAAGCGATCGTATCCCCAGATACGCCGGACCGTCTCGTGCGGAAAGTCGAGCTGAAGGATGCGGCGATGATAGCCGACGCGCCCACGCGCCGGCTAGTGTGAACCTACAGAGACATCCTCAGATGGCGAGGGCCAGCTGCTCGGCGCCGGGTCGAGGCTCGAGCGGTCGTGCCCGCCGATCGGCGACGTCGAAGCGCTTCTTCAGCGCGGCCACCGCGCTCTTGATCGGCCCGGTCGTCGCGCGCTCGGGATACGGGTGCCGATACAGCGCGAGGTAGCTGGGCACCAGCTCCGGCCAGTCGCGCGCGAGGTGCTCCATGAAATGCTCGCGCGTGCCCGGCTGGAGATAGAGGACGTTGCACCACACGTTGGTGGCGCCCGCGTCGCGCGCGGCCTTGACGACATCCGCGAGCAACTCGGGCCGGTCGGAGATGCCCGGCAGGATCGGCGCGATACCGACGCCGGTGTCGATGCCGGCGTCGATGAGCATGCGGAGCGCGCGCAGCCGCTGGCGCGGCGGCGCCGTGCCGGGCTCCGTGCGCCGCCAGATGTCGAGATCGAGCGTCGGAATCGAAAACGTCACGTCCACCTCGGCGCTCGTCGCGGCGCGGCGCAGGACGTCGAGGTCGCGCACGATCATCGGCCCGCGCGTGATGAGACTGAGGGGGCTCCGCGCGTCGGCGAACGCCAGCAGACACGCACGCGTGAGCCGGTAGCGACCCTCGGCGGGCTGATAGGGATCGGTCGCAGCGCCGATCGCCACGACCTCACGTTTCCACGATGTGCGCGCGAGCTCGCGGCGCAGCACCTCGGCCACGTTGATCTTCACGCGCACCGAGCGACCGTAGGCCTCACCCGATGGACGCTCCGCGCGCCGCTCGAAGCCGCGCACGTAGCAGAACGTGCAACGGTGGGCGCAGCCCATGTAGGGATTCAGCGACCACTTGAAGGGCATCCCCTGCACGCGGTTCAGCGCGCTCCGGCAGGGCTCCTCGCGAAACTCGACCGACATGCCGCTCAGTATACGATCGAGCGGCGTGCCCTTCGACCTCTCACCCGTCATCCTGCTGCTCGGCGTCGGCATCTGGCTGGCCGCGACCGCGCTCACCGTGGCCGTCGCCGCGCTGATCGTCGTGCGGCTGCCGCCCACCTACTTTTCCGAGGATGCCGCGACCCACGCGGCGCGGCTCGCGCCGTGGCGATCGGCCCGCGCGCTCGCGCAGAACGCGCTCGGGCTCGTATTGATCGCGGTGGGGCTCGTCATGTCCGTCCCGGGAATCCCGGGACAGGGGCTCCTCACCGTGTTGATCGGGCTGATGCTCGTCGACTTTCCCGGTCGTCGGCGGCTCGAACGAGCGCTGGCGCGCCGTCGCGGTCTGCTGGCGGCGATGAATCGCATCCGCGCGCGATTCGGCCACCCGCCGTTGCTGCCACCGCCCGACTGAGGTTCAGTGGCGCGAAGGATCCGCGCCGACCTGGACGAGCATCTTGCCGACGTTGCGACCGCGCAGCAGCCCGATGAACGCCTCGGGCGCGCGGTCGAGTCCCTCCACGACATCCTCGCGGTACTTCAGGCGGCCCTCGCGTACCCAGCGCCCGCAGTCCGCGAGGAACTGCGGCATGCGGTCGACGTGGTCGCTCACGATGAACCCGCGAATCGTCACGCGGTTCACGAGCACGGGCCCGAGGTTCGGGCCCGGCGGCGGCTCGGCCGCGTTGTACTGCGAGATGATGCCGCACAGCGGGATGCGCGCGAACGGGTTCACCACGCGCAGCACCGCCTTGAGGACGTCGCCGCCGACGTTGTCGAAGTAGACGTCGACGCCGTTGGGACAGGCGTCGCGCAGCACGGCGGCGAGGTCCGGCACGCGGTAGGACACGCAGGCGTCGAAATCCAGCTCCTTCAGGACGTACTCGCACTTCTCCCGCGACGACGTGATGCCGACCGTGCGGCAGCCGCGGATCTTCGCGAGCTGACCGACGACGGAGCCGACGGCGCCGGCCGCCGCGGAGACGACGACCGTCTCGCCGGGCTTCGGCTGACCGAGGTCGTACAACCCGACGTAGGCCGTCATGCCCGGCATGCCGAGGACCCCGAGCGCGGTCGAGATGGGCGCCGCCCGCGGGTCGAGCTTGATCGGACCGAACGGGCCGACGCGCGCGCCGGCGCTCCTGGCGATGTGGTACGCCTGCCAGCCGCCATACGTCAGCACGAACTCGCCGGGGCGGAAGGCGGCGTCGCGCGACTCGACGACCTCGCCGACGGTGCCGCCGACCATCGGCTGGCCGAGCTCGACGGAAGGAGCGTACGACTTCACGTCGTTCATCCGGCCGCGCATGTAGGGGTCGAGCGAGAGCCAGATGGTGCGTACGAGGATCTCGCCGTCCTGCGGCGTCGGCACCGGCGCGTCGACGACCTCGAAATCGGTTGGCTTCGGCTCGCCCACGGGACGGCGCTTGAGCAGTACGCGGCGGTTGGTCATCGCGCGCGATTGTCGACTACTCGTGCGCGGCTTGCAACCGTCCAGACCCTCCGCTATCGTGCGTGCCATGACCGCCACCACCCGCCTCGCCGAGTTCGTCGTCAAGACGTCCTTGCGTGAGTGTCCCGACGCCGTGCTCGCGCAGACGCGCCGCGCCGTCCTCGACACGATCGGCGCCATGCTCGCGGGCGCGGCGGAGCCGGTCGCGCAGAGCGTGCGCGCCGTCGCCCGCATCGAAGGCGGCGTGGGACTCTGCACCGTGCTCGGCACATCGATGCGCACCTCGCCCGGCTGGGCCGCGCTGGCCAACGGCGCCGCCGGCCACGCGCACGACTTCGACGACACGAACTTCGCGCTGATGGGCCATCCGAGCGTCCCGCTGTTCGCCGCCGCGCTGGCGGCGGCCGAGGCGGAGACCGCCGACGGCGCGGCGCTCGCGCTGGCCTACGTCATTGGATTTGAGGTCGACGCGGCGCTCGGCATCGCGCTGAACCCGGCACACTACACGCGCGGATGGCACGCGACGTCGACCATCGGCACGCTGGGCTGCGCCGCCGCGGCGGCGGCGGCCGAGGCGGAGACCGCCGACGGCGCGGCGCTCGCGCTGGCCTACGTCATTGGATTTGAGGTCGACGCGGCGCTCGGCATCGCGGCCTCGCTCGCCTCCGGGCTCAAGGAAAACTTCGGCTCGATGACGAAGCCCTATCACGCGGGCCACGCGGCGCAGAGCGGATTGCGCGCCGCGCAGCTCGCCCGTGAGGGCATGACGTCGTCCGACGGCGCGCTCGACGGTCGCCAGGGTTACGTCGCGGCGTTCTCGGGCGCGACGCTGCCCGCCGACGCCCTCGACCGGCTCGGCAGCCGCTGGGAGCTGATCGCCTCCGGCATCGCGGTGAAGCCGTATCCCTCGTGCGCGCTGACGCACTCGGCGATCGACGCACTGCTCGATCTGCGCGCGCGCCATCACCTCGATCCGGCGAAGGTCGCGGCCGTCGAGATCGGCGTGAACGCCGTCGTGCCCGACGTCCTGCGCCACACGCGTCCGTCGAACGGGCTCGAGCGAAAGTTCTCGATGCAGTACTGCGCGGCCGCGGCGCTCGCCCGCGGCGGCGTCGGCCTCGCCGATTTCGACGAGGGCCCGGTCCGCGACGCGGCCACGCGCGACCTGATGGACCGCATCACGATGGTGGTGGATCCGGCACTGCCGCACGATCTCGAGCAGCATGCGTGGACGCGGGTGAGCATGCGACTCACCGACGGCACCACGCTCGAGTCCAAGCCGCGCGGCGCCTCGGGACATCCGGCGACGCCACTGAGCGACGCGGAGCTGCACGCCAAGTTCCTCGGCTGCGCCGCACCGGTGCTGGGCGACGATATGGCGGAGGGCGTCGCCGCGCAGCTCCGACGTCTCGAGGACGTGCCCGACGTCCGCGCGTTGACGTCGCGGCTCGTCGCGGAGCGGGAGTAGCGCGATGGGCGTGATGGACGGCATCAAGATCCTCGAGCTCGCACGCGTGCCGCCGGCGGAGATGCCGGCCATGATGCTCGCCGACATGGGCGCCGACGTGCTGAAGATCGAGTCGGCCGATCCGGAGCGACCGACCGGTGAGGAATGGGTGCGTCGCACGATCCACGCCTTCACCAATCGCAACAAGCGCTCGATCACGCTCAACATGAAAGCGGCCGAGGGGCAGGCGATCTTCCGCAAGCTCGCCGCGACCGCGGACGTCATCGTCGAGGGCTTCCGTCCCGGCGTGATGAAGCGTCTCGGCGCCGACTACGAGACGATGCGGGCGCTGAACCCGCGCATCGTCTACTGCTCGCTGTCCGGCTTCGGCCAGGACGGGCCCTATCGCGATTATCCGGCGCACGACATGAACTATCTGTCGCTGGCCGGCGTGCTCAACCTCATCGGCGACGCGGGGAGCAAGAAGCCGGTGATCCCGCTCAACCTCGTCGCCGACTACGCGGGCGCGAGCCTGCACGGCGCGCTCGGCATCGTGCTGGCGCTGTTCGGGCGCGAGCGGACCGGACGCGGCCAGCACGTCGACGTTTCGTATCTCGACACGACGGTCTCCCTGCTCGCGGCCACGCCGAACATGCGCTTCTTCTTCTCCGACGGCTGGGCACCCCGGCGCGGCGAGGGCTTCCTCGGCGGCTCGTATCCTTACTATGCGATCTACGAGACGCGCGATGGCAAGCTCCTCACCATCGGCTGCACCGAGCCGTGGCTCTGGGCGAACTTCTGCCGCGCCATCGGCCGGCCCGACTTCGAGCGCTTCGCGCGGCAGCCCGACCAGCTCGTGCGCGCCGCCAACCGCGAGGAGCAGGCCGCGCGCGAGGAGATCGAGAAGATCATCCGCACGCGCGACCGCGACGACTGGTACGAGCGGCTGGTGAAGGCCGACGTCTGCGTCGGCAAGGTCTACGACGTCGAGGAAATGGTGCGCGATCCGCAGATCAACCACCGGCAGATGATCGTCGAGGCCGAGCATCCCACCCACGGTCGCGTGCGGCAGGTCGGCATCGCCATCAAGCTCTCCGAGACGCCGGGCAGCGTGCGCTCCGCCGCCCCGCTCCCCGGCGAGCACACCGACCTCGTGCTCAAAGATCTGGGACTCTCGGCGGCGGACATCGCCCGCCTGCACGAAAAGAAGGTCGTCGAGTAGGGCGTGCCCGAGCGCTGGCGGCAGCTCGGCGTGCTGTCGCTGGCCGAGCTCCTCGCGCTCAGTCTCTGGTTCAGCGCCTCCGCCGTGCTCCCCGCGCTGCAGCAGGAATGGAATCTCGGCGCCGCCGGCAGCGCCGGTCTCGTCATCGCCGTGCAGCTCGGCTTCATCGCCGGCACGCTCGCGAGCGCGCTCGGCAACCTTCCCGACGTCTGGTCACCGCGCTCGCTCATGGCGGGCAGCGCGATGCTCGGGGCCGCGGCCAACGCGGCGCTCGCGCTCTGGGTGGACTCGCTCGCGCCGGCGCTCGCGCTGCGCGTCGTGACGGGCGCGGCCATGGCCGGCGCCTATCCACCGGCGATGAAGATCATGGCCACGTGGTTTCGCGAGGGCCGCGGCGTCGCGATCGGCATCCTGGTCGGCGCGCTGACCATCGGCTCCGCAACGCCCTGGCTCATCCGCGGCCTCACCGCGCTGCCGTGGCGTCACACGCTGCTCGCCGCCTCCGGCCTCGCGGTGCTCGCGGCGATCGTGGTGGTGCTGCTCGTCCGCGAGGGGCCGAACCGGTTTCCGTCGGCGCGCTTCGATCCGCGCATGGCGCTGGCCGTGTTCCGCGCGCGCGGCCCGCGGCTGGCGTGCTTCGGCTATTTCGGCCACATGTGGGAGCTCTACGCGATGTGGGCGTGGATCGGGCTCTTCCTGTTCGCCAGCGCGGAGGCCGCGGGCGCGTCGGGCTACGCCGGGATGCCGCCCAGCACCGCGACGTTCGCGGTCATCGCCTCGGGCGCGCTCGGCTGCTGGCTGGGCGGCGTCGCCTCGGACCGCTGGGGACGCACGGCCGCGACGATCGCCGCGATGGCCGCCAGCGGCGTGTGCGCCGCCACGATCGGCCTGACGTTCGGAGGTCGCCCGGCGCTGACCCTGGCGCTCGCGCTCGTGTGGGGCATCACCGTCGTCGCCGACTCGGCGCAGTTC
>QHSO01000136.1 GCA_003220475.1 Candidatus Rokuibacteriota bacterium
CGTGTGGGCGGAGCTCTCGAACGCCTCGCGCGAGCCGGCCATCGAGTTCGCCAACGCCATGCGCAAGACGCATCCAAACCTGCCGCTCTCGTTCAATTACTCCTCGTCGTTCAAGTGGTCGAGCGACAGCAATCCGCTCACATTCAAGGAGCTGGGTGAGCTCGGCTACAAGTTCATCTTCATCACGCTCTTCGCGGCCCACGCCGGCATGTACGCCACCTGGAACGCGATGGAGGAGCTGGCGCGCGACCAGGAACAGGC